>JABDLI010000196.1 GCA_013003065.1 Phycisphaerales bacterium
CCCCTTTGCAATGGACGCTGACGGCACGGACGCTTCGCTGTCCGTGGCACCACCGAGGGGGGTGTCCGTGTCCGTGTCCGTGCCCGCGTCCGCGAACACACCCTTCCTCGCATCGAACGTCATTCGCCGACTCATCAACGCTCGCAACGCATCCAGCCGCGCGAAGTGCAGTTGCACCGCGTCCACGCTGCCGCCGATCGGGCGGCCGGCCGCGGTGTGCCACTCCGGAACGAAGCGTTCGAGGAGCCATGCCCGTGCCTGCACGGGAGCGCGACGCGGGGGGGGTGGACTGGTGAGATGCGCGAGGGCCTCCGGGCGCCCCGCCCGCAGCATGCAGGCGGCGACGTCGGGATCGAATGCCCCTCCCGGCTCGTGCAGGACGCGGTGGGCGAACTCCACCGGATCGCCGGGGCCCGGTGGCCGCCCCAGCGCCCAGAGCGCCAGCCGCTGCGTCGTGCGTACGGAGGGCTGATCTTCCAGGCGGTACGCCTGGTCGAGCAGATCGGCGTGAACGCCGAGCAGCGTCGCCAACAGGGCGCCGGCGCGTTTCTCGTCGTCGTTGAACGAACGCATCCACGCCTCGGCCTTCGCGCGGGCGGCCGCGGGCGGAAGCCGGCGTTCGGCCAGCAACGCTGCGGCCGCGACATGACCGTCTTCGTCCGCGAGGTCGCGGGCCAGCAGCTCGTGGACGAGCGTCACCGGCGTGTCCGGCCATCGCCATGCGGCGATGCGGCGGGCGGTGAGCGCGGCTCCGCGATCGGTGGCCATCCGCGCGGAGCGGGCCGCGTCCTCGGCCGGGTCTTGTGCGAGCAACGCAAAGCGTGCGGCGGCGTGACCGGCCGCCGCGAGACGCTCGAGCGTCGTGGTTGCCCGGGGGTCGCGGCTCAGGTGCAGCACGTACGGGAGCACGTCTTCGAACGCCGGATCATCGACCGCCGCGAGCGCCGCGGTGGCATCGCCGGGGCGGGTCGCCGTGACCCGCACGAGGTGCGTCACGCGATCGCCCCACGCGGCGTCCGCCGCCACGCCGATGCCCGCGACGGCACGGGGGGCCCAGCTCAACGCCAGGTGCATCCGGCCGGGTCGGATCGTCGTCAACGACACCAGCTGCTCGACCCGGTCGGGTCCGGCCCACGCGAGCGCGAGATCGAACGCCTGAGTCGACACCTGTTCCTCGGCGCGGTCGTGGAGATCCGCGACGACGCCGATGACCAGCGCCGGGTCGAGATCGAACGGCGCCGTCGCGAGCATCTCGAGCGCGAGCCCGTGGTCCGCCGGATCGACACTGTCCGCGCGAAGCAGCAGGTCACGGGCGACGAGCGCGCGATCGGTCTCGTCCCATCCCCACCCGCCGACGCGACGCAGGGCGAGCGTTCCGTCGAGGAGCGCCGGCGGCGTGGCGTCCGCGAGCCGGGCTTCGATCCTGTCACGCCACGGCGTCATCCGCGGGTCTCCGGACCGATCCGTGCCTTCGAGCCACGCCCACGCCGACGCCCGCCGCGGAGCGGCGTCCGCCGTGATCGTCGACAACGCGTGGTGGGTGCGCCACCGCGGCCACCCCCAGAGTCCCGCGGCAACGCCCACGACACCGGCGATGGCAAGCGTGATGAACCGGGTTCGGGTCGTCGACACGGAACGCGAGGATAGGGTCTGTTCGTCGCCGCGAGGAGAACCCGGGGCCGCAGAGCGGATCCTCAAGCCGTGGATCGGAGATCGCCGAACGGCCGGAATAGAGGTCGGCGGGAGCCCGGTTCATTCGGGGGTCCCGGTCGGGAGCACGCCGCATGGTCGCCATCTTCTCGTCCGTCACGCGAGCCGTGGCGTCGCTGTTCGACCGCGGGTTCGATCCGGCCCGCGCGCGGCGTCTGCCGATCCGCCACGCGACGGGCGCGTCGAACGTCCGCGGGATGTACCTGGTCGGGGAGATCGCGGGCACGCCGCTCATCAAGCTCGGCCTGAACCGCGGGCGGGCGGTCATCGACCACATCGCCGAGCGTGATCGCGGCGGCGACGAGCCCGGGGTCGCGGCCGAGGGCGACCTCTACGACGTCGTGATCGTCGGCGCCGGCTCGTCCGGTCTGGGCGCCGCGGACCGGTGTCAGGAGCTGGGCCTGCGGTACCTGGTCATCGAGCAGGAGCGGACCGCGCAGCTCATCCGCAACTTCACGAAGGGCAAGCCGCTCTTCATGGAGCCCCCGGACGAGGAAAACCGGACGCGGCTGTTTTGCGCGGAGTGCGCCAAGGAGGAGCTGCTCGAGCGGTGGGACCGGCAGATCGTCGATCTCGGGCTCGCCCCGGACATCCACGAGTTCGAGACGGTCGAGCGGATCGATCGCCTCGGCGAGCGTGACGGCTTTCGGGTCGAAACCGATCGCGGGGCGTACCGCGCGCGACGCGTCGTGCTGGCGATCGGCATGGCCGGCAATCCCCGCAAGCTCGGCATCCCCGGCGAGGCGGAGCACGCCGCCCGCATCGACCAGAACGTGGCCGATGCGGATGTCTACCACGATCGCGATCTCGTCGTCTTCGGGGCGGGGGACGTCGCCTGCGAGGCGGCCGTCGCGCTCGCCGATCGCGGGAACCGGATCACCCTGGTCGCGCCGGATCGCGAGTTCACGTTCCCGAAGCAACGCAACATCGACGCGGTCATGGAACGGGTCGAGCGTGGGGTGATCGATCTGCGGTTGACGCACGTGGCGACGTTGATCGACGCGGATGCGGTCGTGATCCGCAACCTCGAGACCGACGAGACCGACCGCGTGCCCGCGGATCACATCTTCCGCTGCATCGGCGCGGACCTCCCGCTGGCGTTCTTCGATCGAATCGGCATCCGGATGGAAGGCACGTGGACGTGGCGACGCTGGCTTGTCCTTCTCGTTGCGTTTCTCGTGTGCTACTTCGTCTACGGAGCCAAGTCGAACCCGCCGCTGTGGCCGTTCAACGTGCCGGTGGCGTGGCTCGGATCCGCGGACACTCCCGTGTCGTTCGGGACGTGGTGGTCGAGTCTGCAGGTGGGGGAGGGGCGGTGGTCGTTCAAGCTGAACGGTTCGTTCTGGTACAGCCTCCTGTACTGCGTGCTCATGACGGTCTTCGGTCTCAAGGCGTTCTACCGCTGGGGGGTGAAGTACGACGACGCCTACCAACGCAAGCGCTTCGCGTCGCTCATCACCGTGCAGTGGACGCTCGCCTTCCTGATCCCCAACGTCCTGATGTGGTGGATGCACGGCCTCTGGCCCGACAACGCCGTGCTCGGGTACCGCGACAACTGGTGGCATGCGTCGGGGTTCGAGTACGCGTTTCCGCTCTTCTTCTGGCAGTTCTTCTGGGATGTCGGGTGGCTGTATCTCGTCTACGGGCTCGCCGCCACGTTCGTGATCATCCCGTTGACCACCATCCGGCACGGGAAGCGGTACTGCACGTGGTTCTGCGGGTGCGGGGGGCTCGCCGAGACGCTGGGAGATCCGTGGCGACATCTTGCGCCGAAGGGGCGGGTCGCCGAACGCTGGGAATGGATGAACCTCGCCATCCTGATCTGGGCCGCGGTGGCCGCGGTGCTCGTCGTCTCCAAGATCGGCCTGGGGTTCTGGGTGACGGGAGAAGCGTTCGTCGCGCCGACGGCCCAGACGCACGGAGCGGTGACCGCCACGCTGTTCGGCGGCTACCAGGTGATCGCCGACATCTGGCTCGTCGGGATCATCCCGGTCGCGCTCTATCCCATCTACGGCGGAAAGATCTGGTGCCGGTACTGGTGCCCGCTCGCCAAATGGATGCAGATGACGAGCAAGTGGTTCGGATCGCTCCAGATCTCGAGCAACGACAAGTGCATCACCTGCGGCGAGTGTTCGCGTTACTGCGAGGTCGGCATCGACGTGATGAGCTTTGCGAAGAACCAGCAGCCATTCCACAACGGCAACACGTCGTGCATCCAGTGCGGCATCTGTATCACCGTCTGCCCGATGGACGTGCTCAGCTTCGACAACGACCATCGGGGCACGCTGCGTCGCGGCTCGCCGGTCGGCGTGCCGTTGACGGTCAACGGCGAATCCGCCCGGCCGCCTCGACGCAAGCGATTCAAGTAGACTTTCCCCGTCCGACGTAACCGCCCCGGTGACGGGGCATCCAACCGTCGCCTCGCCGACCTCGAGTCGCAGTGCCGCCGCGTGGGAGTCGTCATGCTCGGATTCGTCGGCCGCTACATGAACTGGCTGCACACCCGGTGGCCGGCGGGGACGGTGGAAAGGCTGCCGCTCGTCCGGGAGGGGGGCGCGACGAACGTGCCGGGTCTGTTCATCGTCGGTGATCTGACCGGCATCCCGCTCCTCAAATTCTCGTCCGATTCCGGTGCGCGAGCGATCCAGGCCATCCTCGCGGACAAGAGCTTTCAGGAGCGTGACACGAGCGATCCCGACGTGCTGGACGTCGTGATCGTGGGCGCCGGCGTCTCGGGCGTTGCGGCGATGGCGGAGGCGCGGTCGGCGGGGCTCGCGGCGGAGATCATCGAGGCGTCGGAGCCGCTGAGCACCATCGTGAACTTCCCGAAGGGGAAGCCGATCTACACCTACCCGACCGAGATGGTGCCCGCGGGCGAGCTTCAGTTCTCCGCGCGGGCGGCCGTCAAGGAAGGGCTCGTCTCGGAGTTGTGCGACTTCATGGAGGAGCGGGGGATCACGCCGCGCCAGGTTCGGGTCGAGCGGGTGCGGCGAACGGGCGGCCTGATGGAGGTGATCCTCGCGGGCGGCGAGGTGCTTCGGACGCACCGCGTCGTCGTCGGCATCGGCCGATCCGGCAACTTCCGAAAGCTCGGCGTGCCGGGTGAGGAGCTCGACAAAGTCTCCAACCGGCTGCACGACCCGAAAGAGTTCAAGAGCAAGCACGTGCTCGTCGTCGGCGGCGGCGACAGCGCGCTCGAGGCCGCCATTGCCATCGCCAAGTGCGGCGGGTTCGTGACGCTCTCGTACCGCAAGAAGGAGTTCGCGCGGCCGAAGCCGGACAATGTCGAGGCGATCAGGCAGCTCGCCGACGATCCGTTCGCGGACGTCGCGGTAGAGGAGCCCAGCTCCGAGCGGATCACGACCTCCTCGGGCAAATACCTCGGGAAGCACCGCCGGGCCGGCTCGATTCGCCTGATGATGGCTTCGAACGTCACCGAGATCCGCGCCGATGAGGTCGACGTCCGGAACGACCGCGGCCACGTCGAGACGCTCCCGAACGACGCGGTCTTTCCCGCAATCGGCCGCGAGGCGCCGCTCGACTTCTTCCGTCGCAGCGGCGTGCACATCCGCGGCGAGTGGCGGCCGATGACCTACCTCACCTTCGGGCTCTTCTTTCTTTTCTGCCTGTTCCTCTACCACTGGAAGAGCGACTTCGGCATTCCGGTCAAGGCCTGGTTCAAGGACCGGCACTGGTTCCCGTTCAACCTCCAGGCGGCGGGCGACCCCGCCACCATCGTCGGCACGCTGTGGCAGTCCATGCAGACGCCGAGCTTCTACTACACGCTCGCGTATTCGACCTGCATCGTCCTCTTCGGAATCACCCGAATCCGGCGGCGGCGGACGCCGTACGTGACGGTGCAGACGTCCACGCTTGCCGCCATTCAGGTGTTCCCGCTGTTTCTGCTTCCCTATTTTGTCCTGCCGTGGATCGGTCACAACGGCGGGTTCGACGACGGGGTCGGCAAGGCGTTCGCGGACGCGCTCTTCCCGGTCTCCGAGTGGGATGTCCACGGCCGCGAGTACTGGCGGTCGGTCGGGTTCATCCTCGCGTGGCCGCTGATGATCTGGAACGTCTTCACGCACCAGCCCCTCATGGCGTGGCTCGTGATCGGCTTCGTCCAGACCTTCGTGATCATTCCGCTCATCGTCTGGCGGTGGGGCAAGGGCGCCTATTGCGGGTGGATCTGCTCGTGCGGCGCGCTCGCGGAGACGATGGGCGACGCCCACCGCCACAAGATGCCGCACGGACCGCGGTGGAACCGTCTGAACATGCTGGGGCAGGTGTTCCTCGTCTTCGCGCTCCTGCTGCTCGTCGCGCGGGTCATCGGCTGGGCCGCGCCCGACGGATCGACGGTGGACCGCTGGGCCGACACCATCTTCATGGCCGGTCTGTACGGGCAGGACACGGGCTACCGCGACCGACCATTCCCGTTGACGTTCCTGAACTACGCGTGGTTCGTCGATCTCCTGTGGGCCGGTGTCTTCGGCGTCGCGTTCTACTTCTGGTTCTCCGGCCGCGTCTGGTGCCGGTTCGCGTGCCCGCTGGCCGCGCTCATGCACATCTACGCCCGTTTCACGCGGTTCCGCATCATCCCCGAGAAGAAGAAGTGCATCTCGTGCAACGTCTGCACGAGCGTCTGCCACCAGGGCATCGACATCATGAACTTCGCCAACAAGGGGCTGCCGATGGCTGATCCGCAGTGCGTGCGGTGCAGCGCGTGCGTCCAGAGCTGCCCGACGGGCGTCCTCCGGTTCGGGCGGGTCGATCGGGAGGATCAGGTGCTCGGCTACGACCGGCTGGCCGCCTCCCCGGTTCTGATGCGGGAAGCCGAGCTGACGGTCGACGGAAGACGCCGCGGTCAATGACCGATATCAGGTCGGGCCTCCGGCCGTTCGGCCCCCGTGCCCGCGATTCTCCGGACTCGCTCTCTCGCCCCGAGGCCCCCCGCGTGGCCACCAGGAGACTGCCATGAAAGCTTCCGATCTCTTCGTCCAGTGCCTCGAAAACGAGGGCGTGGAGCGCATCTTCGGCCTGCCCGGTGAAGAGAACGCCGACCTGATGATGTCCCTCAAGGGCTCCTCGATCGAGTTCGTGCTGTGCCGGCACGAGCAGACCGCGGCGTTCATGGCGGATGTCTACGGCCGCCTGACCGGGAAAGCGGGCGTCTGCCTCGGCACGCTCGGTCCCGGCGCGACCAACCTCGTCACGGGCGTCGCCGACGGAAACATGGATCGCGCCCCCATGGTCGTCATCACCGGCCAGGCGGACACCCAGCGGCTGCACAAGGAGTCGCATCAGGCCATGGACGTCGTGCAGATGTTCCGGCCGATCACCAAGTGGGCGCGGCAGATCATCCACGCCGACAACATTCCCGAGGTCGTTCGCAAGGCGTTCAAGATCGCCGAGATGGAGAAGCCCGGCGCGTGCCTGATCGAGCTGCCCGAGGACATCGCCGAGATGAAGGTGAAGTCCAAGCCGATCGCGCACTCCAAGCTCCGTCGCCCCACGCCGGACGAGAAGGCGATCACGCTCGCGCTCGAGCTGATCCGGTCCGCCAAACGCCCGGTCATTCTGGCCGGCAACGGCGCGGTGCGCAAGCGCGCGAGCAAGCAGCTCGTCGAGTTCGCCCACCGCACGGGCATCCCGGTCATCAACACGTTCATGGGCAAGGGCGCCATCCCCGCCAGTGATCCGCATTGCCTCTACACGGCAGGGCTGCAGGCGAAGGATCTCGTGCTGTGCGAGATCGATCGGGCCGATCTGGTCATTACCGTCGGGTTCGACATCGTCGAGTACCACCCGCGGCTCTGGAACACCGGCCACCCGCACGCGATTCTGCACATCGACTTCCTCCCGGCGGAGGTCGACGCGGACTACCCGATCGAGGGCGAAGTCGTCGGTGACATCGCGAATGCATTGTGGCAGCTCAACGAGGCGATCGGAACCACTGGACCACTCTTCGACATCGCGGAACGGCAACCGACGCGGGAAGCGATGAAGGCCGAATTCGCCGAACACCAGTACGACCAGGCGGTCGGAGCGATCAAACCGCAGAAGGTCCTGTGGGATGCCCGGCAGTGTCTCGGCCCCGAGGACATCGTGCTCTCCGACGTCGGCGCGCACAAGATGTGGATCGCCCGGCACTACCAGTGCGAGGAGCCCAACACCTGTCTCATCTCCAACGGCTTCTGCTCGATGGGGTTCGCCCTGCCGGGGGCGATGGCGGCCGCGATGGTCTACCCGGACCGGAAGGTGCTGGCGATCGCCGGCGACGCCGGTGCCCTGATGAACATCCAGGATCTGGAGACGGCGGTGCGGATGGGGCTCAGCTTCGTGCTGATGATCTGGGAGGATCAGGAGTACGGGCTCATCAAGTGGAAGCAGCAGGCGCAGTTCGGTGACCACACCGATCTCGCCTTCAACAACCCCGACTGGGTGAAGCTGGCGGAGGCGTTTGGCGCGACCGGCATGCACGTCACCGAGTCGGGTGGTCTGATGGACGCGCTCGGCGAGGCGTTCGCCACCCCGGGACCGACGCTGCTGTCGCTCCCGATCGATTACAGCGAGAATATGAAGCTCACCAAGCGGCTCGGCGAGATCGCCTGCCCGATCTGAGACGCGGGCCTCGTCCCGGCGGAGAACCACCATGGCCACGGCCACCACGACCAAGGAGAACGCGACGGGCCTTCGCGCGTCCTATCCCTACTACCTTGCCGGCGAAGCGGTCGCGGCAAACACCGACCTCGAGGTGACGAACAAGTACACCGGCGACGTCGCGACCCGCGTCGCGCTCGCGGATGCAGCCACGATCGACACCGCGATCACGGCCGCGGTCGAGGCCTTCGACGAGCTGCGGCGGTGGCCGGCGTTTCGACGGAAGGCCGTCCTCCAGCACGTCGTCCGGCGGATGGAAGAGCGGGCGGAGGAGATGGCCGTGGCGCTCGCGATCGAGGCCGGCAAACCGTTGCGGGACGCGCGGGGAGAAGTGACCCGCGGCATCGACACGTTCACGATCGCCATGGAGGAATCGACGCGTCTCTACGGCGAAGTGCAGCCGCTGGACATCTCGCCCCGGGCCGAGGGGTACCAGGCCATCTGGAAGCGGGTGCCGATCGGGCCCTGTTCGTTCATTTCCCCGTTCAACTTCCCCATCAACCTCGCCGCGCACAAGATCGCACCCGCGATCGCCGTGGGCTGCTCGTTCGTCCTGAAGCCCGCGTCCCGGACGCCGATCGGCGCGCTCATCATGGGCGAGATCCTCGCCGAGACGGATCTGCCGCGGGGTGCGTTCAGCATCCTGCCGTGCCGGCGGGACGGCGCCGACCTCTTCACGACGGACGACCGCTTCAAGCTCCTCTCCTTCACCGGCTCGCCGGACGTCGGGTGGGATCTGAAGACGCGGGCGGGGAAGAAGAAGGTCGTGCTGGAACTCGGCGGCAACGCCGCGTGCGTGGTGGACGAGGACGCCGATCTCGACTTCGCGACCGACCGCATCATCCACGGCGCGTTTTACCAATCCGGACAGAGCTGCATCGGCGTGCAGCGGATCATCGTCCACCGCGACGTCTACCCCGAAGTGCGGGAGATGCTTCGCACCAAGGTGTCCCGCCTGAAGAAGGGCGACCCGCTCGACGAGCAGACCTTCCTCGGTCCCCTCATCACCGAGGGCGACGCCCAACGAATGGAGGCGTGGGTGAACGAGGCGGTCGAAGGCGGGGCGAGCGTCCTCGTCGGCGGCCGGCGTGACGGCGTGTTCTACGACGCCACCATCGTCGAGAATGCGCCCAAGGACGCGTCCATCACGTGCGAGGAGGCCTTCGGTCCCATCGCCACCCTGCAGCCTTTCGACGACTTCGAGGAGGCCATGCGGATCGTCGACGACAGCGCGTTCGGTCTCCAGGCCGGCGTCTTCACCCGCGACATCAACCGCGCCTTCTTCGCGTTCGAGGAGCTCGAGGTCGGCGGCGTCGTCATCAACGACGTGCCGTCGATGCGGGTGGACTCGATGCCGTACGGAGGTGTGAAGGACTCCGGGCTGGGACGCGAGGGCATTCGGTTTGCGATGGAGGACATGACGGAGATTCGGCTGATGGTGCTGAACCGTATTGGGCGGGCGTCGATGTGATGGGGGGTGTCCGGGGTCGGGTCCCGGGCGGGGACCCCGAACTGGTGCCACGGACAGCGAAGCGTCCGTGCCGTGCGTCTCCCGTCGCGCGGGGGAGTCAATCCCCCCCTTCGCGATGGACGCTGACGGCACGGACGCGTCGCTGTCCGTGGCACCTTGGGGAGGGGTGGCGTTCGGCCGTTGTGCGATGAACCGCGTCCGTGCCCGCGTCCGTGCCCGCGTCCGTGTCCGGGTCCGTGGCCGCGTCCGTGTCCGCGACCGTGTCCGTGTCCGTGTCCGCGTCCGCGTCCGCGTCCGCGACCGTGTCCGTGTCCGCGACCGTGTCCGCGTCCGCGTCCGTGTCCGCGTCCGTGCCCGTGTCCGCGTCCGCGTCCGCGTCCGTGTCCGTGTCCGTGTCCGTACAATCCCCGCATGCCTTCCAACACCGCCACCGATCGCCTGAGTGACCTCATCGCCGCCGAACTCCCCGACCTCGTCGCGATCCGCCACGATCTGCACGCACACCCCGAGCTTGGCTACGCCGAGCAACGCACCAGCGGCGTCGTGCAACGTGAGCTGGAGCAAGCCGGTGTCGCCTTCAAGGCGGGGCTGGCCGGTGGCACCGGCGTGCTTGGTCATCTGGACGGAGCGGCGAACACCGCGATCGGTCTGCGGGCCGACATGGATGCACTGCCGATCGAGGAGGAGACGGGCGTCTCGTACGCGTCGACGACGGCGGGCACGATGCACGCGTGCGGGCACGACGGGCACACGACCATCCTCATCGGCGCCGCCCGTGTTCTGGCGAAGTGCGCGGCAAACGGTGGGCTGCCGCGTCCGGTGGCGTTCGTGTTCCAGCCGGCCGAAGAGGGTGGCGCGGGCGGCAAACGCATGGTCGAAGATGGCTGCCTGGACGGGAGCGTGATCGGTCCGCCCGTGGCCAGCATGTTCGGCCTGCACGGATGGCCGCGGTATCCGCTCGCGGTCGTCGGGACGCGTCCGGGCCCACTGCTGGCCGCCGCCGATCAGTTCGAGATCACCGTGACCGGACGCGGCGGACACGCGGCGTTCCCGCACCTCGGACACGATCCGGTCGTCGCCGGCAGCGCGATCGTCACCGCCGTGCAAACGCTGTGCTCCCGAGAGACCGACCCGCTCGATTCGGTCGTCGTCTCGGTCACGCAGTTCCACGGAGGCACCGCTCACAACATCATCCCCGACCAGGTGCGTCTGGCGGGTACGGTCCGCACGCTGGTGCAAGAAACGCAGGAGCGGACCATCGCCCGGCTGCACACGCTCGCCGAGTCGATCGCGCGGGCACACGGATGCACCGCGTCGGTCGAGTATTCGGTCGGGTATCCCGTGACGCTGAACGACGCCGGCGCGGTCGAGACGTTCAACGAGGTCGCCCACGCCGCCTTTGGCAAGACGCGGGTGCAGGACGTTCCGCAACCGTTCATGGGCGGCGAGGACTTCTCGTTCTATTGCCACAAGGTCCCCTCGTGCTTCTTCGTGCTCGGGCTCCTGCCGCCGGAGCAGGACACCATGCCCGACCTTCACCAGCCCACCTTCGACTTCAACGACGACGCGATCGCGACGGGGGTCGAAGCGTTCTGCCGCCTCGCCCTGCGCGACTGATTGGAGAGATACCGATGTCCGTCACGCTCACGTTCCTTGGTCACGCGGGGTTTCTCGTCGAAGACGGCGGGACGAAGATCGCCATCGATCCGTTTCTGACCGGCAACCCCGTTGCGACCATGGAGGCGAGTGCCGTGCGTTGCGACGCCATCGTCGTCACGCATGGTCACGCCGATCACTTTGGTGACACCGTGGCCATCGCGAAGGCGAACGACGCCACGGTGTTCGGCGCCTTCGAGCTGTGCGAGTACTGCTCGGAAATGGGTGTCGCCAAGACCGAGCCGATGAATCCCGGCGGACAGGTCGCCACGGACTTCGGCATGGTGGCCTTGACGCAGGCGTTTCACTCCTCCTCCTACGAGGGGCGTTACCTGGGCATGCCGTGCGGGGTCGTCGTGCGTCTCGGCGGCGTGACGATCTATCACCTTGGCGACACCGGTCTGTTCTCCGATCTCAAGCTGATCGGGGAGATCTACCAGCCCGACATCGCGATGATCCCGATCGGCGATCGCTTTACGATGGGTCCGGAGCTCGCGGCGCGAGCGGCGCAGCTCGTCGCGCCCAAGGTGGCGATCCCGGTGCACTACGGGACGTGGCCGCCGATCGAGCAGGATGCGGAGGCGTGGCAGCCGGAGGGGGTGGAGGTGCGGGTGATGGGGGCGGGGGAGCAATGGGATTGGGGCTCGACCTAGGTTTGATGCCGTAGGAAGTTCGAGCTCGATTTTCCGCGGCCGTTCAGTTCTCCGGGTCCTCCGATCGAGATGCCCAGGCCCGCAGGCCCAGATCACGCTAAACCACTGCTGATTCGATACTTACCGCGCTGATTAGGCGACTCCGACACGTCCTTGCGCGTTGTTGTATACTCCTCCGCTTCAACTCAGCGTCCCCCAAACCGCAAGAACCACCACGCTCTCGCGGGCCCAATGGCCGGGCCCCGATTCGTGCCTTGAGCACGGGCGGAGGTGGGAGGTAGGAGTCACATGGCCAAGAAGATCACCAAACAGTTCAAGATCATGGCCCCCGGCGGCACGGCGACGCCGGCGCCGCCGATCGGTCCCGCGCTCGGTGCGGCCGGTGTCAACCCGGGTCAGTTCATCCAGCAGTTCAACGAGCGCACCCGCGAGCTGAACGGCAAGGTGGTGGGCTGCGTGATCACGGTGTACGCCGATCGCTCGTTCGACTTCGAGATCAAGTCGTCCCCGGCCGCGGTCCTGATTCGCGATGCCGCGGGCATCGAGAAGGGCTCGGGCGAGCCGAACACCAACAAGGTGGGGTCGATCACGACCGATCAAGTGCGTCAGATCGCCGAGGAGAAGATGAGCGATCTCAACGCGGGAACGGTCGAGTCCGCCATGCGAATGATTGCAGGCACCGCACGCTCGATGGGCGTGACGGTGGCGGAGGGCTGATCCCATGGGTGTGACCAAACGAACGAACGCGAACACACAGATCGCCGAGCAGTACAGCGGACCGCAGACGCCGGAGGCGGCGATCAAGGCCGTGAAGACGTTCAAGGGGCCGAAGTTCGACCAGAGCGTCGAGGCGTGCGTGCACCTGGGAATCGATCCCCGCCAGGCCGACCAGCAGCTCCGCGGCTCGATCTCGATGCCGAACGGCGTCGGCAAGACGGCCCGCGTCATCTGCTTCTGCGGCGAAGACAAGATCGACGACGCGAAGGGAGCCGGCGCGGTCGAAGCGGGCGGCGCCGATCTCATCGAGAAGGTCTCGGAAGGCTGGTTCGACTTCGACGTCGCCGTCGCCTCCCCGGACATGATGCGTGAGGTGTCCAAGCTCGGACGCGTGCTCGGCCCGAAGGGTCTGATGCCCTCGCCGAAGGCCGGCACCGTCGCCGCCGACGTCGTGACGGCGGTCAAGGAGTACGCTGCGGGCAAGCTGGAATACCGCAACGATGCGGGCGGCAACATCCACTGCGTGATCGGGAAGATGTCGTTCTCCGAGAGCGATCTGCTCGAGAACTTCAACTTTCTCCTCGGCATCATCGAGAAGATTCGCCCCGCCGCGGCGAAAGGCACCTACATCAAGAAGGTCGTCGTCAGCGGCACGATGACGCCCGGGGTCCAGGTCGCCGTCTGAGCGCGACGAGCGGAGCACTGCGATGAGCAAACCGGTCAAGCAAATGATCATGGACGACTACGAGCGTCGCTTCTCCGAGCTGGAGGGCGCGTTGGTGGTCGATATCCGAGGCATCGAGGCGAACGACAACAACGAGCTGCGGCTCAGCCTCGCCGAGCAGGACATCACGATCGCCGTGGTGAAGAACACCCTTGCCCGCCGGGCCTTCGATGGCACCGGGCTCGAGGCATTGACCCCGGCTCTCGACGGCCCGTCGGCGCTTGCCTACGGGGCCGAGTCGGTCGTCGAGGTGGCGCGCGCCGTCGTCGCATGGGCCAAGAAGGTCGAAGCACTCGACCTGAAGGGCGCGGTGCTCGACGGCGAGTATTTCGAGGGCGAAGCGGGCGTCAAGCGACTGAGCACGTTCCCGACCAAGGACGAGGCTCAGGCCAAGGTCGTCCAGCTCGTGCTGACGCCGGCCGGCAACATCGTCGGCGCCGCGACGAGCGGGGGCTCGAAGCTGCTCGGGATCGTCAAGGAAATCGAGGAACGATTGGAACGCGGCGAGGCCATCGCGAAGGTCGGCTGACCCATACGAGACAAGTTCACGACCTGACTGGCCCTTCTGGGTTAAAAGCCGCGCAGCGGCTCCTCTCGGGCGAACACGATTGAGATAGGAACGACGAAGCCATGACCGAAGAAGCAACCAAGACGTACGACGCGAAGATCTCCAAGCTCGGCGACGAGATCGCCGGTCTCACCCTCAAGGAAGCGGTGGACCTCGCGGATTACATGAAGGATACCTACGGCATCGAGCCGGCCGCCGCTGGCGCCGTGATGATGGCGGGTGGTGGTGGCGAAGGCGGCGCCGCGGACGAGGAGCAGACGGAGTTCGACGTCGTCCTCGAGGCCGCGGGCGAGAAGAAGATCCAGGTCATCAAGGCCGTCCGCGAGGCGACCGGTCTGGGCCTGAAGGAAGCGAAGGATCTGGTCGACGGCGCGCCGAAGGCGGTCAAGGAGAAGACCAGCAAGGAAGATGCCGACGCTCTGAAGGCGAAGCTCGAAGAGGCCGGTGCAACGGTCAAGATCAAGTAGCGATCGCGTTGATCAAACAAGCCCGCCGCGGATCCCGCGGCGGGCTTTTTCGTGCGCGGGCTTCGATTCCAGCTCGCTACTCCCCGCGTCTCCGTCACCGAGGGGAGCGGGAACTGGAATCGGGAATGGGAAGCGGAATCGGAGTGGGAAGGGGAGGTGGGATTCGACCCGGGGTTCCGAGGACCCGGGGAACGGGGGACTGGAGCTCTTCGGCACGCCGAAATCAGTCCAAGCCCCTCATTGACAAGTATTTACGCTACGAACCGACGAATCAACGCAAGACCCGTGCCTCCCCCCCCACCCCACTCCCCTCACCCCCAACTCCGAAGCCAAAAAACAGACCTCAGACCCGCGCCATGGCCGACAAAAACAAATCCGAAAACCGCTGGGCAAACGCTTGCCTCTCCTTGTTCGATTGCTAGGGGCCGGCTACCATGTCAGCTTCGGCGGCGACGACATGACCTCACATCTTCTCCCGACGGACCCCACGTCAGGCTGTGGCCGGCGGTCGGTGGCGGTTCATGAGGTGATTCATGCTCTCACAGACGGTTCGCGACTTCTCCAAGCGCGGCGATGCGGTTCCTGTGCCCACGCTCACCGAGGTGCAGCGTGGTGCGTACGAGCGATTCCTTCAGCTCGACAAGACGCATGACCAGCGGGTCGTGACGCTCGGGCTCGAGTCGCTCCTCCACGAGGTGTTCCCGATCGAGTCGTACGACGGCTCGATGAAGCTCGAGTACTTGTATTACAAGCTCGACGACCCGCGGTACACGCCCGAGGAGTGCAAGGAGCTTCGCCTCACCTACGGCATGCCGTTCCGTATCGGCGTTCGTCTGCGTCGTGAAGGCATCGACGAGATCCCCGAGGAAGAGATCTACCTCGGCGAGATCCCCATCATGATGGGCGGCGGCGAGTTCATCGTGAACGGTGCCGAACGCTGCATCGTGAGTCAGCTCCACCGTTCGCCCGGCGTCGACTTCGGCATCGCTTCGTCCATCGCCGACCGCCCGCTGCACTCGGCCCGCATCATTCCCGAGCGCGGAAGCTGGATCGAGCTGGAGGTGACGAAGAAAGACGTCCTGACGATGCGGATCGATCAGTCGACGAAGATCGCCGCCACGACCTTCCTCCGCGCCCTCGACGAGGCGTTCAGCTCGACCGACAAGCTGCTCGACCTCTTCTACGACGTGCAGGAGATCAAGGTCGAGAAGCTGCTCCCCGAGCATTACTCCGCCGAAGTCATCATCGACACCGACTCGGGAGAGGAGCTCTGCCGCGTCGGCGCGCAGATCGGTGACGCCGTCGAGGCGATCCAGGCGTCGGAGCTGAAGACCGTTCGCGTGATCTCCAACACGACCGACCCGCTCATGCTCAACACGCTCGCCGAGGAGCGGCTCGACTTCCTCGCCGAGGTTACCGAGCACGAGGCGGCACTCCTGAAGATCTACGGCCGTCTGCGTCCCGGCAACCCGCCGCAGGTGGACAAGGCCCGGCAGCTCTTCGCCGAGAAGTTCTTCGACGAGAACCGCTACCGCCTCGGCAAGGTCGGCCGCTTCCGCATCAACCGGAAGTTCGACATGGACGTCCCCGAGGACGTCATGCACATCCGCGCCGAGGACTTCCTCTCGGTCATCCGCTACATCCTCGACCTGCGGTCCCAGACCGCCGGCTGCCACGTGGACGACATCGACCACCTGGGCAACCGCCGCCTCCGCACGCTGGACGAGCTCGCCATCGAGGAGATGCGCAAGGGCTTCCTCAAGCTGCGACGGACGGTGCAGGAGCGGATGAGCGTCAAGGACCCCGACGAGCTGTCGCGGGTCGCGGACCTCGTGAACAGCAAGTCGATCTCCAGCGCGATCGACTTCTTCTTCGGTCGCAGCGAGCTCTCGCAGGTGGTGGACCAGACCAACCCCCTGTCGATGCTCGTGCACGAGCGTCGCCTCTCCGCCCTCGGCCCCGGCGGTCTCAACCGGAAACGCGCCGGCTTCGAGGTGCGTGACGTGCACATCAGCCACTACGGCCGGGTGTGCCCGATCGAGACGCCGGAAGGTACGAACATCGGTCTCATCTGCTCGCTCGGCATCTACGCCGAGATCGACGAGTACGGTTTCCTGCTCACTCCCTACCAGGAGGTGAAGAAGGGCCGGCTCACCGGCGAGATTGCGCACCTGCGGGCCGACCAGGAAATGAAATCGGTCCTCGCCACCAGTGACGTGCTCGACGACAAGGGCAAGATCTCCGAGGGTCACGTCCTCGCCCGGTTGAACGGTGATCTCGCGCAGGTCGAGGCGAACGAAGTCGAGTTCGTCGACATCTCGCCGAAGCAGATCGTCGGCGTCTCCGCCGCGCTCATCCCGTTCCTCGAGCACGACGATGCCAACCGCGCGCTCATGGGCTCGAACATGCAGCGGCAGGCGGTGCCGGTGCTCCAACCCGAACCGCCGCTGGTGGGCACGGGCATGGAGAAGGTCGCCGGCAGCTACTCGGGCATGCTCGTGAAGGCGAAGCGGGGTGGCACGGTCACCTTCGTCGACGCCGAGCGGATCATCATCGACAACGCCGACGAGTACGTGCTCAAGAAGTTCGTCGGCCTGAACGAGCGCACCTGCCAGACGCAGAAGCCGATCGTGCGGCTGGGCCAGACGGTCGTGGAAGGCGAGATCCTGGCCGACGGTGCATCGACCGTGAACGGCGAGCTGGCCATCGGCAAGAACGTGCTCGTGGCCTTCAACACCTTCGACGGCTACAACTTCGAGGACGCGATCGTCATCTCCGAGCAGCTCGTGAAGGATGACACGTTCACGTCGATCCACATCGAGTCGTTCGACGTCGAGATCCGCGAGACGAAGCTCGGCCGCGAGGAGTTCACCCGCGACATCCCGAACGTGTCGGAGAAGATGCTCCGCAACCTCGACGACGACGGCATCATCCGGATCGGCGCCCGCGTCGGCCCCGGCGACATCCTCGTCGGCAAGGTCAGCCCCAAGTCCAAGAGCGAGCTCACGCCGGAAGAGAAGCTGCTGCACGCGATCTTCGGTCGCGCCGGTGAGGACGTGAAGAACGACTCGCTCGAGGTGCCCGCCGGCACCGAGGGCATCGTGATCGGCGCGAAGAAGTTCAGCCGCCGGATGCACCTCAACGACGAGCAACGCAAGCGGCTCAAGGAGCAGATGTCCGGCTACGAGGAGGAGATGAACGGCAAGGCCATCACCCTCTTCCGCCAGATGGTCGGCCAGCTCAACGACATCATGGGCACGCAGATGGTCGACCCGACCACGCGTCAGAAGGTCGGCGCCTCCGACATTCCCGAGGTCATCCTCGAGCAGATCGAGAACTTCGACACGAAGTGGATCAAGGGCAGCAAGGAGATCAAGGAGCAGGCGCTCGTCGCGTTCGGCCAGTTCTGGCCGCGGGTCGAGGCCATCCTCGCCGAGAAGGACCGGCGTCTCGCCCACATGAAGCGTGGCGACGAGCTGCCCTCGGGCGTGCTGGAGATGGTCAAGGTCTATCTCGCGACCAAGCGGCAGCTTTCCGTGGGCGACAAGATGGCCGGCCGGCACGGCAACAAGGGCGTCATCGCCCGCATCGTGCCCGAAGAGGACATGCCGTTCCTCGAAGATGGAACCCCCGTCCAGCTCCTGCTCAACCCGCTCGGCGTGCCGTCGCGGATGAACGTCGGCCAGCTTCTGGAGCTCCACCTCGGGTGGGCCGCGAAGGTGCTCGGCTTCCAGGCCGTGACCCCCGTGTTCGACGGTGCGACCGAGCTGGAAGTGCTCGAGGCGATCACCGAGGCCAACACCGATGTTGCCAACCGCCTCGCGCGATTCGAGGAGACCGGCGAGAACCCCGGCGGGCAGCGAGACCTGCTCGCCCAGATTCCCTACGGCGGCAAGGTGCAGCTTCACGACGGCCGAACCGGCGAGCCGTTCAGCCAGAAGACGAGCGTCGGGTACATGTACCTGCTGAAGCTCCACCACCTCGTGGACGACAAGATCCACGCTCGCGCGACCGGCCCCTACAGCCTGATCACTCAGCAGCCGCTGGGCGGCAAGGCGCGAACGGGCGGGCAGCGGTTCGGCGAGATGGAAGTGTGGGCGCTCGAAGGCTATGGCGCCGCCTACGTTCTCCAGGAGCTGCTCACCGTCAAGAGCGACGACGTCGAAGGTCGCACGAAGATCTACGACTCGATGGTCAAGGGCACCAACACCCTCGAGGCGGGCATGCCGGTCGTGTTCGACGTGCTGTGTCACGAGATTCGCGGCCTTGGCATGAACATCACGTTGGAGAAGCACCAGATCGAGGGCGGCTCGCTTCTCTAAACTTCACCTGAGCGCCGCCGCCGCGATGGCGACGGCGCAGACCGTGTTCGATCATTCACTCACGCTCGTTGGGGACTTCATCGACGATGGCTGAGAACGTATACGAT
>JABDLI010000224.1 GCA_013003065.1 Phycisphaerales bacterium
AGGGCCGCGATCGGCGTGTTCGACACGCGTCGTTGCGTCGTGCAGTCCTCCCGCGTCGGGGCGTCGAACGCCCGCAGCATCGGGTGCAGGAACTGCCGCTGCCAGTGGACATAGACGCCGCGTCGCCACTGCTCGGGACCGGCGTCGGCCTCGTACTCCCGGACCGGGAAGTTCAGGTGCCGGTAGTGCCCGGCCGGCTGGGGAGGCTTCACGCTCGGGCCGCCGATCTCGTCGGTCAGAAGCCCGCTCGCAACGAGCACGGTGTCCCGGATCATCTCCGCCGGCAGCCGGTACCGCGACTGGCGTGCGAACAGCAGGTTCTCCGGGTCTCTCGCCGCCGCGCGTTCGCTCGGCCGGGACGACTGGCGGTAGGTCCGCGTCATGACCAGCCGCCGGACCAGTTCCTTGACATCCCATCCCGACTCCACGAAGTCGATCGCGAGCCGGTCGAGCAGCTCGAGGTGGGTCGGCGGGCGTCCCTGTCCGCCGAAGTCGTCCGTCGATGGGCAGAGTCCCTGGCCGAACAGCAATGTCCAGATCCGGTTCACGAAAACGCGTGCGGTGAGCTCACCGACGCCGCCTTCGCGGACCGGCGTGACGAGCCACCGCGCCAGATCCCGCCGCGTCGCGCGGCCGTCCGACGCGAGCGCTCCCATGAACGCCGGGATGGCGGGCTCGACGACCTCCCCCGTCTCATCCAGCCAGTTGCCGCGGGGCAGGATGCGCACTTCGCGGGGCTCCGCCGACCGGGTGTACATCGTCAGCGGAAGGGACTCCTCCAGCGTCGTGAGCCGGGACTCCAGCTCCGCGATCGACGCGCGATGCCGCGTGACGACCGGCGACGTCTCCGCCTGGTGGTCGGCGAGCGTTTGCCGCTGGGCCGGCGTTCGTTCCGGTTGGGGCGTGCGGAGCGCTTCGAGGACCGGGGCGGGGGCGAGGCGTGTCGACCGGACGCCGGCCGCATCCCAGTACACCGTGCCGCCGAACTGCGTGAACGCCATGCCGGTGACGACCTGGCCCGGCGTGAGACCGACGGCCGCGGCATCGACCTCGAGTCGGTGCCACCGCCCGGTCTCCGGCAGCGCTCCCAGTCGCCGGTATCCCGGCCAGCTCTCCGCGCGGCGGCCGAAGACGATCTCGTCGCCCCCCCAGACCGCACGGTGGGCCCAGTCCCCGCCGACGTTGAGCTGGAGCATGAGCGCCGGCGGTGTGTCACCCTTCGCCAGGTACACCCAGGCGAAGAAGACGTCGCCTTCCTTCACCGAGATCGTCCCGCGTGTGGCATCGACGACGTAGTGCTGCACGAGGGCGTCGCTGGACTGCACCCGGTACGCGTCGCCGCTGTGCGCCGGGACGGGTCCGCCGCGAACGAACGTCCAGTCGCCTTCGGTTCGTCCGCCGGTCTGCAGTTGATCGTCGATCCAGACCGTCTCGTGCACGCCGCCCTGACGGATCTTCGCGGCGAGCCGGCGCTCCCATTCGACACGATCCGCCGGGAGGGCGTCGATCACGTCACGAAGATCGGCCCGAACCTTCTCGATCTCCCCCCTCAGTCGCGTCTCCGCGCGACGCGACTCCGCCGCCCAGACCCGCATCTCCGGCGTTCGTCGCGTGGGCAGCGTGTTCAGGCCGTCGTACGGCTTCCGCAGATGCTCCTCGTCGTCGATGTCCGCGAAGAACGCGCCGAGCGCGTAGAAATCCCGCGTCGTGTACGGGTCGTACTTGTGATCGTGGCACTGCGCACAGCCGACCGTGCCGCCCATCCACACGCTCGAGACGTTCCGGACGCGATCGGCCTGGTAGATCGCCCGGTACTCCTTGAGCTGCACGCCTCCCTCGTGGGACGTCTGCAGCAGGCGGTTGTACCCCGTCGCGATCAACTGCTCTTGCGTCGGGTCCGGCAGGAGGTCGCCCGCGATCTGCTCGACCGTGAACGCGTCGAACGGCTTGTTCTCGTTGAACGCGTCGATCACGTAGTCGCGGTAGGGCCAGATCCGATGGGTCTGGTCCCCGTGGTACCCAACGGTGTCCGCGTAGCGCACGAGGTCGAGCCAGTGCATCGCCATGCGCTCGCCGAAGTGCGGGCGGGCGAGCAGCGTGTCGACGGCACTCTCGAACGCCGACGGCGACGGTGATGCGAGGAAGGCGTCGACCTCGGACGGACGCGGCGGAAGCCCCGTGAGGTCGTAGTGAAGTCGGCGTAGCAACGTGACAGGATCGGCGTCGGGCGCGGGCGCGAGCCCCTCGGCCTCGAGTCGCGCGAGGATGAAGTGATCGACCTCGCTCCGCGGCCACGTCGGATCGGACACCGCGGGAACCGCAACTCGGACCGGCGGCACGTACGCCCAGTGCGGGGCGAAGCTCGCGCCCGCATCGATCCACCGGCCGAGCCGGTCGATCTGCGTCTCGCTCAGGGCGTTGTGCTGATCGGCGGGCGGCATCGGGTCGTCGGCATCCCGAATCCGCCCCCACATCTCGCTGGCCACGCGATCCCCCGGGACCACCGCCCGCCCGCCGGATCGGAGGACGCCCGTCGCCGCCTCGAACGTCACGAGGCTCAGCCCGGCCTGCCGCGCGGCCTCGTCCGGACCGTGACACGCGAAGCAGTGCTGCGAGAGGATCGGGCGGATGTCCCGAACGAAGTCGATGTCATCCGCGGAGGCGTTCACGCCTCCCAGCATCACGACGATCGAGAACACGGCGACCGCTCGGTCCACCGGCAGACATCGCTCTGTTGGATTTCGGCGTGGGATGATGACCGACTCCTTCTCAGCTCCCGCCGACCACATGATACTGGCGACACCCGTCCGCAGCGTGCCGAAGCGGGGGAGTCGGAGGAACCGCTCGTCCGTGCCCGTGTCCGTGCCCGCGTCCGTGCCCGCGTCCGTGCCCGCGTCCGTGTCCGCGTCCGGGTCCGCGTCCGGGTCCGCGTCCGTGCCCGTGTCCGGGTCCGCGACCGCGTCCGTGCCCGTGCCCGCCTCCGCCCCCGCCCCCGCCTCCCTCACCCGCGGCACGGTCCCCACGACGCCAGCACCGTCAGCAGATCCGTAAAC
>JABDLI010000241.1 GCA_013003065.1 Phycisphaerales bacterium
GTCACAGACGCCGGCATCCATGCCGGCTGCCAAAGGGACGCCGCGGCGTTCTTTCTATCTTTGTTGCGGCCTGCGGCCGCAAAGGGCTTGCGCTGACACGCCCGCTTCCTGCGGGCTCAGGGAATGAGTCGCACACCGCCCGGACGGGGCGGCGTCCTTGACGCCCCGTCCTTCAGTCTGGGTCAGTATGCCCGTGCCCGCGTCCGTGTCCGTGCCCGTGTCCGTGCCCGTGTCCGCGTCCGTGTCCGCGTCCGTGTCCGTGCCCGTGTCCGTGTCCGTGCCCGCGTCCGTGTCCGTGTCCGTGTCCGTGTCCGCGTCCGTCCCCGTGCCCGTGCCCGCGTTCCCCACCGACGAGTAGACTCCCCCCATGCCGGGCCTCCCCGACAACACGCTCTCCCGGGTGCTCGACGTCGCCCGCCGGCTCGGCGGGTCGTCGGATCTGAACGAGATCCTCTCCGTCGTGATCGACGCGATGCGTGACGTCCTTGCCGCCGATCGCGCGACCGTGTTCGAGTACGACGCCTCCCACGACGAGCTGTTTGCGACCGTCGCGCACGGGACGGGGGATCGCGAAATCCGCATTCCCGCCCACACCGGTCTCGCCGGGGCCGCGGCGCAGACGCGACGCATCGTCAACGTGCCCGATGCGCACGAGGACCCGCGGTTCAACCCCGCCGTCGATCGGGCGACCGGCTACCGCACGCGGTCGGTCCTGGCGATTCCGCTGTTGGCCGACGACGGCGATCTCGTCGGCGTGGCGCAGGTGCTCAACAAGGACGAGGGAACGTTCACCGCCGCCGATGAGCAGGTTGCCGCGGCGCTGGCCGCCCAGGCCGCCGTCGCATTGCGTCGCCAGCGGCTCATCGCCGATCGCCTGATGCGGGAGAAGCTCGAGCGTGACCTCGAGCTGGCCAGCCGGATTCAGCAGAGCAGCCTGCCCGCGACGCTGCCCACGCTCGCCGGCTTTCAGATCGCCGCGTGGAGCGTTCCGGCGGAAAGCACCGGCGGGGATGTCTACGACGTCGTCGCGTTGCCCGCGGACGCGGTCGTCCTGATGATGGCGGACGCGACCGGCCACGGCGTTGGCCCGGCGCTCTCGGTGATGCAGGCGCGGTCGATGCTCCGCGTCGCCCTCCGGCTCGACGCGGAGCTCGACGCGATCGTCGAGCGGATGAACCGGCAGCTCGTCGACGATCTGCCCAGCGGTCGGTTCATCACGGCGTTCTTCGGTCACTTGGACGCGCGGACCGGAACGCTCTCCGGATTCAGCGCGGGGCAGGGCCCGCTCTTCGTCTACGTCGCGGCGGAGGATCGGTTCGAGGAGATCGAAGTGGACGCGCCGCCGCTGGGTATTCTCCCCGATCTCGAGGTCCGGTTCACGCCGCCGCGGTCGCTCGCGGCCGGCGACCTGCTCATCGTGGCTTCCGACGGCATCTTCGAGGCGTTCGACGCGTCGGGGGCGATGTTCGGCGTGGAACGCGCGCACGAGGCGATCCGCGTCGCGCGGACCGGAGACGCGGAGTCGATCGCCGCCGCGTTGCGGGAGGCGGTCCGTTGCTTCGGCGGCGAGCGTCCGGCGGACGATGATCAGACGGTCGTGATCGTGAAGCGGGTGGGGTAGGGGGGGGCCGCGTCCGGGTCCGCGACCGGGTCCGCGACCGTGTCCGTGTCCGGGGCCGTGTCCGTGTCCGCGTCCGCGACCGCGACCGCGTCCGTGTCCGCGACCGCGTCACGCGTCCGCGTTCAGCCCGTCCCCCACTGACTGAGCAGCGACAGCAGATCCACGAACCCGACGACGCCGTCGCCATCCAGATCCGCTGCGCATCCGTCACACGGTCCCCAGGCCGCCAGCAGGATCAGCAGGTCGGAGAAGTCCACGAGACCGCTGCCGTCGAGGTCCGCCGCGAGGGTGACGAGGGGAACGAGCAGCACCGCGCGGGAGTGATGGTCCTCGGCGGTTCGGGCGGAGCCGCCGATGACGCCCGCGTTGTTGACGTCCATCACGTCCGTGATGATCCACCCCGCGCTCTCGGCGACGAGCAGGTCGTTCAGGTTCGTCATGACCCCGTCGCGATACTCGAACGGGCCGGGTCGAAGGACCGGCGTCGCGGCTTCGGGGAACGACATGCCGACCACGAGGCCGTCATCATTGATTGCGCGGGCGGCGGTCGAGACGTGCGCGGTTGCGAAATACGTGCTCGTGCCCTGGCCCGCTTCCGGCAGCAGACCCAGATCGACGACCGCTCCGTCCTGCCACATCGCCGCCCGCCAGCGAGGGAGACCCTCGAACGCCTCGATCTCGACTTCACCGACGATGACGTCGTGGTTGTTGACGTCGTGCGCGATCGCGTGGAACGTCGGGGGGCTGAAGGTCGGCAGCTCGAAGGGGCCGTCGCCGTCGGCGGTCCACCGGGCCGGCCGGCGATCCCACGCCTCGTTCCAGGCCCAGCCCACGATCGTGCCCGTCTCGTTGATCGCAAGCGCTTCGCTGAACACGCCACCGAGCGTGCCGAGGTCCGTCCACCGGCCGTCCTGCCAGACGGCGGCGTGTTCGTCACCGGCCGTGGTGCTCGCCATACCGACGACTTGACCGGCGTCGTTGACGTCGTGGGCGTCGGAGTACGTCCCGCCGAGCGTGTCCAGGTCGAGCAGTGTCTTTCCGTCCCAGAGGAAGGCGTGCTGGATCGAGAACTGGTTCGTCCACCCCACGGCCCAGCCCAGGTTGTTGATGCCGCGGCCGAAGGTGCGGTTGTCGCCGGGGCCGCTGATGTCGACGGTCACGCCGTCTTCGTGGACGAACGCGTTGTAGGTGCCGTCCGTGCCGAAGAAGAAGCCCGCCGCGCCGCCGACGTCGTTGATGGCACGCGTGAAGAAACACGGGCAGACGAGCGAGTGCGGCTCGGCCCGGCCGAGGTCGACGACCTCGTACCGCACGATCGTCGTCTGGGCAAGCGTCGGTGCGGCGAATGCGCCGATCAGGAGCGGGAGCAGGGGGCGGTGGTTCATGGTGACCTCCGTTTCGGATTTGCGTCTGACCATGGAGGATGTCGGTCCACGCTGCCGATCATGCATCATTCGCTGGAGTGCGAGCCGCGTCTGAGTCCGTGCCCGCGTCCGTGTCCGTGTCCGTGTCCGCGTCCGTGCCCGCGTCCGTGTCCGGGTGCGCGTCTGTCCACCAGTCGTGCCATGACGCCGCGTCCTGCGGCTCGGTGTTCGTCGGCCGGGCGCGGTCGATGGTGCGCAACTC
>JABDLI010000381.1 GCA_013003065.1 Phycisphaerales bacterium
GGTCGTAGCTGAGCGCCAAGTACATGACCGGCCGGACCTCGACCTGGCCATCGACAACCACGGCTCGCTCGACGATGTTGTGGAGGCCGAGGATGCCGGTCTGTGGCGGGTTGAGAATGGGCGTGGACAGCATCGAGCCATAGACGCCACCGTTGGAGATCGTGAACGTGCCGCCGGTCATGTCGTCCATGGTCAGCTTGCCGTCGCGGGCCTTGAGCGCGAGCTGTTTGATGCCGCCTTCGATCTCGGCGAACGACATCTCGTGGGCGTTCCGCAGCACCGGCACGACGAGCCCCTTCGGCGTGCCGACCGCGATCGAGACATCCACGTAGTCGTGGTACTCGACCCCGGCGCCGTCGATCGAGGCGTTGATGCCCTCGTAGACCTGGAGACCGGAGACACATGCCTTCACGAAGAAGCTCATGAACCCGAGTCCGACTCCGTGCTTCTCGTGGAACGCTTCCTTGTGCTGCGAGCGGAGCGACATCACGGCGCTCATGTCGACCTCGTTGAAGGTCGTGAGCATCGCCGCGTTCCGCTGCGCCGCGACGAGCCGCTCGGCGATCCGCTGGCGAAGCTTGCTCAGCTTCTCGCGACGGACGCCGCGTCCCGACGCGGACGCCGGGATGACCGGCGGGCTGACGTCGATCGCCGCGCCGTCGCGGGCGGGGCTCACCGCGAGGACGTCCGACTTGGTGATCCGGCCCGACGGTCCCGTGCCGGCGACGCCCTCGAGCTTCACCCCGCGATCGGCCGCCAGCTTGCGCGCGAGCGACGTCGCCCGTGCCGGCGTCGCGGCGGCGCTCGAGGATGCGGTTGCGGTCGCCACCTCGACCGCGGCCGCAGGGGCCGACGTCGCTTCCTCGGAGGCAGACGCGGTGTCCTCGGCGGCAGACGCCTTGGGCCGGCTCGCGTTCGCATCGATCGAACCGATCACGTCGCCGACCTGTTTCTCGTCGCCCTCGGCGGCGGAGATCTGGAGCACCCCCGACTCCTCGGCGGGGATCTCCAGCGTGACCTTGTCCGACTCGATCTCGACGAGCGTCTCGTCCTTTTCGACCCAGGCGCCGTCGTTCTTGTGCCACGGACCGAGGACGACTTCGGTGATCGACTCGCCCGGACTCGGGATGGTGATATCAATGGGCATGGCTGTCTCTTCTCAGCTCGAGGTCGCCGTCTCCGGCGGCGACGCCACGACCGAGGCGTCGTCGGACGACAGGCCGATCGCGCTGATCATGATGCGCTCCTGCTCTTGTTGGTGCATCTTCATGGATGCGACGGCCGGCGTCGAGTTCGGCTCGCGGCCGACATAGTGAACGTCCAGATCGAAGCGTTCGCGGAGAATCGCCTCGACGTGCCGGTACGCGCCCATGTTCCGCGGCTCTTCCTGGACCCACAGGACGTCGGCCGCGGCGGCGTACCGCTTCAGCACCGGCTCGACGCTGGCGACGCGGAAGGGGTAGAGCTGCTCGACCCGGACGATCGCGACGTCCCGGCAGCCGACCTTCTCGCGGTGCGCGGTGAGGTCGTAGTAGACCTTGCCCGAGCAGAACAGGAGGCGGCGGATGGCCGCGGGGTCGGTCACCTGCGGATCGTCGAGCACGTGGTGGAACCGGTCGCTGACGAGCTCCTCGACCGAGCTCACCGCCTTCGGGTGGCGGAGCAGGCTCTTGGGCGTCATGAGGATGAGCGGCTTCCGGAACCGACGCTTCATCTGCCGACGCAGCACGTGGAAGAACTGCGCGGGCGTCGTCGGGTAGACGACCTGCATGTTGTCTTTGGCGCAGAGCTGGAGGAAACGCTCCAGCCGCGCCGAGGAATGTTCGGGCCCCTGGCCCTCGTAGCCGTGCGGGAGGAAGCAGGTGAGGCCGCTGAAACGGCGCCACTTCGCCTCGGCGGAGGCGATGAACTGGTCGAAGATCACCTGCGCGCCATTGGCGAAGTCACCGAACTGCGCTTCCCAGATCACCAGCATCTGCGGATGGCCGAGCGAGTAGCCGTACTCGAAGCCCAGGCACGCGGACTCGGTGAGCGGGCTGTTGTGGATGCAGAACTTCGACTGCTTCTCGGCGATGTGGTTGAGGGGCTCGTGTCCCGCGCCGGTCTCCTGGTCGAAGACGACGGCGTGCCGGTGGCTGAACGTGCCGCGTTCGACGTCCTGCCCGGTGAGACGCACCGCGTGATCCTCGAGCAGCAGCGTGCCGTAGGCGAGCGTCTCGCCGATCGCCCAGTCGAGGGGGCGATCCTCCTCGACGGCGGTGCGGCGACCCTGCATCAGCCGGTCGATCTTGCGGTGAACCTGGAAGCCCTCGGGGACGGTGCCCATCGCTCGCGCGACCTGCAAGAGCGTCTCTCGTTTGACGCCGGTTTCCACCGGCTCGTCGCTGTACTGCTCGGCGAGTCCCGACCACACCGAGTTGAACGCCTTGACGCTCGTGGCGACGGGCTTTGCTTTCGTGCGGGTCTGGGCGGCGTCCATCTCGTCGCGGTGCTTCTGATACAGCTCGTCGAACTGCGTCTGCGAGATCACGCCCTCGTCGATGAGCTGCTTCGCATACAGATGCACGACCCGCGGGTGGTTCTTGATCTTCTCGTAGAGGAGCGGCTGCGTGAACGTGGGCTCGTCGCCCTCGTTGTGTCCATGCCGGCGGTAGCACCACAGGTCGAGCACCACGTCGTTCTTGAACCGCTGGCGGTAGGCGATTGCCAGGCGGGTCGCGAACACGCAGGCCTCCGGATCGTCGCCGTTCACGTGGAAGATCGGCGCTTCCACCATCTTGGCGAGGTCGGTGCAGTAGATGCCGCTGTGGGCGTCGCTCGGGTTCGTCGTGAAGCCGATCTGGTTGTTCACGACGATGTGCAACGCGCCGCCCACGGTGTACCCGTCCAGCCGCATCATGTTGAGGCACTCGGCCACGATGCCCTGGCCGGGGAACGACGCGTCGCCGTGGATAAGGATCGGCACGCACTGCTCACGCTCGACGTCGCGACGCAGCCGCTGCTTCGCCCGCGCCCGACCGAGCACCACGGAGTTGGCGAACTCCAGGTGCGAGGGGTTCGGCGACAGCGTCATGCGGATGTTCTGACCGTCGGAGGTGGTGAAGTCGCCGCTGTATCCGCGGTGGTACTTGACGTCGCCGCCGCCTTCGATGAAGTCCTCGGTCCACGCCTCTTCGAACTCGGTGAAGATCTGGTCGTAGGTCTTGCGGAGAATGTTGACGAGCACGTTGAGCCGGCCGCGGTGGGCCATCGCCAGCGTGTATTCCTCGACGCCGTGATCGGGGCCGAATTCGGCCAGCTCGTCGAGCATCGGAATGAGCGTCTCGCCGCCGTCGAGACCGAAGCGTTTCTTGCCGCGGTAGCGGGTGTGCAGGAAGTTCTCGAACCCGTCCGCCTCGATCAGCTCACCGAGGATGCGCATCTTCTCCGGCGTCGGAAAGGGCGGCTGGTTGCGGACCGACTCCATACGCTCCTGGAGCCAGCGTCGACGCTCGCGATGCTGGATGTGCATGTACTCGACGCCGACATGGCGGCAGTACGTGTCACGCAGCAAGTCGATGATGGTGCGGAGCGAGGCGGGGTTCGAAAGCGGCAGGTGCCCGGGATCGAACGTCTCGTCGAGATCGGACTCGGCCAGCCCGAACGAGGCGAGCTCGAGGTACTCCGGGTGCGGCCGGACGGAGCCGAGTGGGTCCAGCTCCGCCGCGAGGTGTCCGATGTCGCGGTAGTGGTAGACGAGGCTGTCGACCTTGCCTTGCTTGGTGTGGGCCACCATCGCACCCGCGGCCGGCAACGCCGGGGCCCCGCCGTCGGCGGCGAGCGGTGGCCGCTGGACGGCCAGATCGAAGCCCTGGAAGAAAGTCCGCCATCGGTCGTCGAGCGTGGAGGGGTCCTTCTGCCATCGCTCGTACATGGCGTCGAGGTACGGGCCATTCCATCCGTTGATCGACTGGTCCGCACCGGGCGGGGGCTGAGTCATCGGATCTCTTCCTAACTCTCTGTCCGCGGCTGGCTTAGGCGACGCCGTCGGGCGTACCGTCCGCCGCGGGCGAAGAGCCAAGCATAGTAGCCCGGATCGGGCGTGTGGGCCCCTCGCTCATCGGCCGAATCCGGCCTCGACTGCGGGCGAAGACGGGCCCGAACCGCTGCCCGGCGAGGCGGGTCCGGTGGTCACAGGACGGCGACCGGATCGACGTCGATCGCCATCTCCGCTCCCGGCGTGAGGACGCCGGCGTTTCGCGCCGCAGCGAGCACCCGTTGCAGCTCCGCCGCACTCGGCGCGATGAGCTGCACCTCCTGCCGGTGATGATCCGACAGCCGCGGAATCGGGCACGGCGCCGGTCCGTCCATGCGAACGGAGGGCGGCACGAGGGGGGTGAGCCCCTCGGCCAAGGCGTGAGCGAGGGCCACGCACCGCGGGTGGTCGCGATGCCGCACCACGATCCGCGCCATGCGGGTGAACGGGGGGAGCCCGCACAGGCGGCGGTCCTCGAGCTCCGCCGCGGCGAAGGCCGGGTAGTCGTGCGCCGCCGCCATCTGAATGGCGTGGTTGTCGGGATGAAAGCTCTGGACGATCGCGCGATCGCGACGCGGACCCTCGGCGCGGCCGCAGCGGCCGGTCACCTGGCTGACGAGCTGGAAGGTGCGTTCGGTCGCGCGGAAGTCGGGGAGGTTGATTGCCGTATCCGCGTTCACCACGCCGACCAGCCGCACGCCGGGGTAGTCGAGGCCCTTGGCGATCATCTGCGTGCCGAGCAGCACCCGAACGATTCCCGCGCCGAATCGCTCCAGCACATCGTGCAGCCCGCGAGCCGACCGCACGGTGTCCGAGTCGAGCCGCGCCAGCGTGTCGCCTTCGGCGAGGACCGGGAACTTCGCGCGCAGCTCCTCCTCGACCCGCTGGGTGCCGAGGCCGAGCGTCGCGATCCCGCGGCCGCAATCGGGGCACGCCCGGGGCAAACGCTGCTCCCGCTGGCAGTGGTGACACCGCACGAACCCGCCGGCGGGCAGCCGGCGATCGCGGTGGTACACCATGCACACGTCGCACCCTTCGCAGTGCATGACCCAGCCGCAGCCGGAAGACGGGCAGGCGATGTAGTTCGCATATCCCCGGCGGTTGAGCAGCAGCAAGGCCTGGGCGCCGGCGTCCAGGGTGTCGCGGAGGGCGTCCTCGAGCGTCGGCCCGAGGAGGTGCTTGCCGGGTCGCATGCGACGCTCGGCCGCCAGATCGACGACCTCCACCCGCGGCAGCCGCAGCCCCGGGGCGCGATCGTCGAGCCGGTGGAGCTGCGCCGTCTTTCGCATGGTCGCGTTGTGCCAGCTTTCGAGCGCCGGCGTCGCGCTGCCCAGCACGACCGGGCAGCCGGCGAGCTGACCACGCCGCAGCGCGACGTCGCGGCCGTGGTACCGCGGGGCCTGATCCTGCTTGTACGAGCCGTCGTGCTCCTCGTCGACGACGATGAGTCCGAGCGTGCCGTCGGGCACGGGCGCGAAGACGGCCGACCTGGCGCCGACGACGATCGACGCGGCGCCGTGCGCCGCGAGCGTCCACTGCTGGTGCCGTTGGGCGGCGGTGAGACCGGAGTGGAGGATCGCGACGGTCACGTCGGGGAACCGCCCGAGAAGACGCCCGCCCGTCTGCGGGGTCAGCGAGATCTCCGGGACGAGCAGCAATGCCGACTTGCCCCGCGCGAGCGTGCGTTCGATCAGACGCAGGTAGACCTCGGTCTTGCCGGCCCCGGTGACGCCGTAGAGAAGGTGGGCCGAGAACGCGTCCGTCCCCGCCGCGTCGATCGCATCGATGACCTGCCGCTGCGCCGCGGTGAGCGTCGGAGGCGGGGCGGCGTCGACCGCGTGGTCGGCCCACGCGGCATCGACGCCGGTGCGTTGGATCGTCGTGAGGAGACCGCGTTGGGCGAGCCGGCGAATCGGCGACACGCTGCGGAGTCCCGCCTCGGCCGCGAGGGACTTGATCTCGATCGGGCGACGATCCGCCGGCAGGCCGTCGAGCGTAGCGAGGACCGCTCGCTGCTGCGGCGAGAGCCGCGGTGGTTCTTCCGCGTCCGCGACGCGATCGACGAACACCCGGCGGACCAGGCCGACCGACCGTTTGACCGCCGCCGGCAGCATCGCCGCCAGCGTCACTCCGATGGGGGTCGCGTAGTACTGGCTGATCCACCGCGCGAGCGTGACGAGCTGCGGCGGCAGCCGGCTGGCCGCGTCATCCCGCCGCTGCACGAACTTGACCGCCGACACGTGCCGCCCGGGTTCGGCGTCGACCTCGATCACGTACCCCGCGGTCGCCCGGTCGCCGCGTCCCAGCGGCACCATGACCCGCTCCCCGGCGACGAGGTCGGCCAGGTCGTTGGCGACGGCGTAGACGAGCCCGTCGGGATACCGATCGATCCCCCGCTCGACCGCGACGCGTGCGTAGGACGCGACGGGTTGGGCGAAGAGGTCGGGCATGCTGGGGGGAGTGTATGGGGGGTGGTGGGGTGTGGCGTGGCGGAGGTGAAAACGCGTCCGGGTCCGGGTCCGCGTCCGTGTCCGCGTCCGGGTCCGCGTCCGTGCCCGTGTCCGGGTCCGCGTCCGTGTCCGCGTCCGTGTCCGCGCCCGCGTCCGCGTCCGCGTCCGTGCCCGCGTCCGCGTCCGTGTCCCCGCGCGTCACCCGCGGCACGGTCCCCACGACGCCAGCACCGTCAGCAGATCCGTAAACCCCACGATGCCGTCTTCGTCGAAATCCTGCGGACATCCCGCGCACGGTCCCCACGCGGCCAGGACGCTCACGAGGTCGGTGAAGCCGACGTCGCCCGAGCTGTCGAGGTCGGCGGGGCAGCGGGTTCCGATGTCCAGCCGCAGGATCGCCTCGCGTTCCTCGCCGCCTTCCAGCGGGAGCAGGTCGACCTCGACGAAGACCCGGCCGTCCTCGGCCAGGGAGAGTCCCGGACCGATGACGCCGCTGGCGTTGAAGTCGACGACCTCCGCGTCGGGCGTGCCGTCGCCGTCCGTGTCGATCTCGTCGCCGGTGCCGAGCAGCCGGGTCGAGGTTGCGGCGAGGTCCGAAGCGGTTCCGATGAACAGGTATTCGTCGCCGCTGGTCACCCCCCACAGGTGCACGGCTTGTCCGAGGTTGTTCAGGCTCACGGCCCGGAGGCTGCCGCCCGTCAGCGGGACCCCGTCCACGTCGGTTCCTTCCCGCAGCACGATCACGCCGTTGTGCGCGATGAACTCGTCCGGGCCGATCGCCCCGTCGGTGTTGCCGGTGAAGAGGTAGTCGCCGGCGTCGTTGATGCTCACGTTGTCGAACGCCGACCACAGATCGCCGTCACCGGTCGGCTCCGACTCCCGGGCGACGAGGCGACCGTCCACGTAGATGAAGGCGTCGGCCGTCGAGGGGGCGTCCATGACGAGCACGTGGATGTGATGTCGCCCGTTGTCCGAGAAGTGGTAGTCGAAGTCGACGCCGGAGGGCGTGTCGATCGTGAACTTGCCCACGGCGTCGCCCGTCGCGAACACCGGCTCGGGACCTTCGTCGCCGACGCGGAACAAGACGCGGGTGCTGGTGGATCCGCCCATCACCGTCGACACGCCGCCGATGAACGTGGCCGCTCCGCCCGCAGTCATCTGCGGCCGGCTGGTGAAGGAGATGAACTGTCCGGGGAACCCCGGGGCGGGATCCGGCTCGCGGAGGAGCAGGCCGGCGCTTGTCCAGACCGAGTCGTCACCGTCGGTCGATGGGCTGTAGATGAAGTCGCCGTCGTCGCTGATGCCCATCGTCGACTCGGCGCCGCTGAGGGTGAACGGAGCGCCGTCGCTGCTCCGCCACACGACCCCGTCGTCGAACCACACGAAGTGCTCGATCCCGTCTTCGCCCTCGAGCGAGCCGGTGAACCCGACCTGACCGAGACCGTTGGTGAACGGGGCTCCGAGCGACCGCACCAGGTCGCCCGGGGTGCCGGGGGCGGGGTCGCCTTCCTGGATGACCAGGGTCGGGCCGCCGGCGAGGGTGGCGGGGGTGAGAAGGGCGAGGCAGAGAAAGAGGGGCGTATTCACGGGAAGAGACCTCCACCCTGAGGATCGCACCGCAGAAGCGCCGGATCAACGGTCGAACGCAACAGACAGAAGAGAAAGGTGTCAGGAACCCATTCCCTGGCGGGAGCCACGGTCGTGACTTTGGTCGGTGACCGGAAAAGGGTTCCTGACACCTTTTCTCTCGCACTACACTCCTCGCGATGACCCAGATCTCCGATCTCGTTCCCGCGCGGCTCTGCCTCGAAGACGGCACGATCTTCCGCGGTCGCAGCTTCTCCGTTCCGGCCGGCCACACCAGGACGGGCGAGGTGGTGTTCAACACCTCGATGACCGGCTACCAGGAAGCGCTGACGGACCCGAGCTACGCCGGTCAGATCCTCTGCATGACGGCAACGCAGATCGGCAACTACGGCGTGTGCCCGGAAGACGAGGAAGCGGCGGCTCCGACGGTTGCGGGGTTCGTGGTGCGCGAGTCGGCGCGGTTGCGATCGAACCAACGGGCGGAGGCTGACCTGGGTGACTGGCTCGCGGCCGCGGGAGTGCCGGCGATCGAAGGCATCGACACGCGGGCGCTCGTGCGGCGACTGCGTGAGCGTGGCTCGCTGCGGGGGGTCGTCAGCACCGACGCCACGCTCGACGACGCGACGCTCCGCACGCAAGCGCGGAGTCTACCGGCGATGACCGGGCAGAACCTCGCCGAGTCGGTGAGCCCGAAAGATCGCGGCGTCTGGGACGAAACGCTCGGCGACTGGCGACCGCTCGTCATGGCGACGCCGGCGTCGCCGACCCGGGCGTACACGGTGCTCGCCATCGACTGCGGCGCGAAACGAAACATCTACCGGCATCTGCGTGAACGCGGCTGCGTCGTCGAGACGGTCCCGTACGACATCACGCCGGAGGCGGTGCGGGAACGACATCCCGATGGACTCTTCGTCTCCAACGGCCCCGGCGATCCGGCCGCCGTCGCGGTGACCATCGAGACGCTCCGCGTGGTTGCGGGCGAGGTGCCGACCTTCGGCATCTGCCTGGGCCACCAGCTGCTCGCGCTCGCCCTCGGGGCGACGACATACAAGCTCAAGTTCGGTCACCGCGGGGCGAACCAGCCGGTCCGGAACGTCCTCACCGGTCGCGTCGAGATCACCAGCCAGAACCACGGCTTCTGCGTCGACGCCGACTCGCTCGAGGCGATCGACTGCGAAATCACCCATCTTCACTTGAACGACGGAACGGTCGCCGGCTTCCGGCACCGGTCGCGGCCGATCTTCAGCGTGCAGTATCACCCGGAGGCGTCTCCGGGGCCACACGACTCCTCGTATCTGTTCGACTGCTTCGTCGAGATGATGCGGTCACGCGAGCCGGTGGACGGGCCGACGATGCTCCGCTTGCACCAGCACATGCACCAGATGGTGGGGGGTGACGGGGGGGGCGTCAGCGTGGCCGGAGGCATGACCCCGGCCGCCTCGGGGCGGTGATCCAAGCGCTTGCGTCTGATTTCTGCCCGAAGTAGTCTTTGGTGTAGTCTAAGTGGTCGAGCGACTGCCCGAAGTTGGGTGAGTCGCCGTGTGTTCGTGCTCCGCTTCGGCGGACGCCATGATCCAAGATGCACGTCGCCCCGGCGTGATGGAGAGCCGCTCGTGAATCCGTTGCCAAATGTGATCACCACCGCCCGGCGTCAGCCGAGGCTGCTCGGTCTCGCCGTCATCGTCGTTGCCACGCTCGGTGGCGTTGCCGTCACGCCGGCGCCGGCGCTGAGCCCCGAGCCCCAGGATGCATTCAGCCAGGGCGAAGCGCTGCTCGCCGAAGCGCGCGAGCACCTCGCGGCGCAACGCTGGGCGAGCGCCGAGCGGGCGTACGCCGAGGCGTTGCGTTTCATGCCCGGCAACCTCGAGGCCATCGAGGGGCAACGCGAGGCGTTGCGTATGCTCAACCAGGCATCCTCCATCCAGGACGTCGATCAGGAGACGGCCGTCTTGCGCGAGCGAGCGCGGGTCGAGTTCGACAACGCGATGAACCGCGCGCGGGAGCTGCTCGCCCAGAACGACTTCAACGGCGCGATGCAGGTGGCCCTCACCGGGCAGATCCAGCTCCGCCAGAACGAGCGACTGTTCCGCGAGAGCGAGTTCGCCAGCCGCATGCGTCAGTCCGAGGGTCTGCTGACCGAGGTGGATCACGCCCGCGAGGTCGAGCGGCTCCGGGCCGAGCAGCAGCAACGCATCGAAGCGGCCGAGCGGCAACGCGCCGCCCAGGAGGCCGAGGCCTCGAAGATGAAGGACGAGATCCGCGAGCGGCTGAAGCGGGTTCGTCAGCTTCAGCAGGCGCAGAAGTACGAGGAAGCGCTCCAGATCATCGATGAGATTCTCTTCTTCGACGATCTCGAGCCCACGGCGCTGATGCTCAAGGATCTGCTGGAGACGCTGGCGATCTACTCCCGGTTCAGCGACATCCAACGGGCGAAGGAGATGAATCTCGCGGCCGACCGGCTTGAAGGCCAGTCCCGCATGATCATGCCGCGGCCGAACCGCTCGGGCCCCGGCCCCCGCGGTGTCAGCGATCTCATGGTCTACCCCGAGGATTGGCCCGGGTTGAGCATCATGCGAACGGGCGAGATCGGCTTCGCCGAAAGCCCCGCGGATCGCGCCGTCAGCCAGGTGCTGAACACCCGAACCGTCGCTCCCGATTTCTCGGGCAACACGTTCGAGCAGGTCGTGAACTTCATGGAGTCGGTGACCGGCGTGAAGTTCTACGTGGACTGGAAGGCGCTCGACATCATCGGCGTGACCCGCGACGAAGAGGTCAGCCTGCAGCTCGACGAGGTGACCTCGTCGACGGTCCTCGACCGCGTGCTGGAGCAGCTCGGCGACGATATCGACCGGCCGCAGTGGGCCATCCGCGACGGCATCCTGACGATCTCCAGCGACGAGGCCCTCCGCAAGTACGTCACGAGCGTCGTCTACGACATTCGCGACCTGCTCTTCGAGGTGCCCTACTACGGCAACGCTCCTGACCTCGACCTCGACTCCGCCCTCAGCCAGTCCGGCAACCAGGGCGGCGGTGGCGGTGGCGGCGGCTCCGGCGGTGGTGGCGGCGGCTTCGGCGGCGGCGG
>JABDLI010000336.1 GCA_013003065.1 Phycisphaerales bacterium
GTAGTTCAGCGCATCGAGCTCCAGCCCGGCGTGGAACCGAACCGTGCGAGCGCCGAAGTGGGCCGGGAACAACTGCAGGTCGGGCACGTCACAGTTGTGCACGCGGCGCCGGCCGACCGGGGGCGGAAACTCCAGACGCACCGCGTCACCCCAGCCGGGTCGCTCGACCCACCGTCCGTCCCGCCACACGCGGATTCCTTTGCCGAGGTACGTGAGCACCGCGCCGACCGTCGAGGCGCCGCGCGGGTTCCGATTGCCGGGGCTCAGGGCGATCTGGATCTCGCCGATCTCGGAGAAGTCCGGTCGGAGCGCGTCGATGAGGGCCGCCGTGATGCCGGGGGCCGAGCTGACACCCGAGACGACGAGCCGCTCCTTCTTCACCGCCCGGTCGTTCAGCGCCCCGATGCCCGCCACGAACGCCCGCCCGTCGGCGAGATCGAGGGAATGCGCGCCGCACGCCAGACACGCCTCGGCGACGCGATAATCCGCCCCCTGGAACGGCCCCGCGGTGTGGATGACGATGAACGATCCGTCGATCGCGCGCCGGAGCGCATCGACATCCGCGAGATCGCACACGCGGAACTCGGCCCCGATGCGGTGCGCGTGGTTTGCGCCGACGATCTGGTTTCGCCCGGCAACCCGCACCCGGCACTCGCCTCCGCCGGCGAGCGCCTCCGAGATCCGGCTTCCGAAGATCCCGTATCCGCCGAGGACGGTGACGAGCTGCATGGAGCGTGGTCTCCCGGGCGTCGGGCGCCGGGTGGTGGGGCCGGAGCTGGCCACGGGGACGTTTACTCGTCTCCACCGTCGAGACGGGTCGGCACCTCCGGTTTCGCCGAGACGCTGAAGTCACAACTGGCCTGCAGGGTGTCGGCTGTAAAGAGCCTGGCCGAATAGCGCCCGGGCTTGAGGCCGGTCAATACATATTCCGCGACCTTATGTTTCGCGATGTGCGCTGTGTGCCGCGTGGTTGCCCGTCCGGTGACGGGGTCGGGGAACGACGTCGTCAAGCCGGTGTTGAGATCATACAACTCCAGCGTCACCGTTTGGCCGCCGAAGCCGTACGCGGTCACCGCGGCGACGTTTCCATGGCCGAAGTGATCGCGGGGGGCATGATCGCCGTGTCGGTGACAGACGAGGTGTGGTGGTGGAGTTGCCAGTCCCGTCTTGTACGCAACCATACTCGCGGAGGCACAGGCGATCGAGCTTCCGACAAGCGCCGCAAGGACGATCCAGTGCATGTTGCGGGCGGTGATGGTTCTGGTGCCGTTCACGCAACTTCCCGACTTCCAACACTCGCGTCTCGGCCACACCTTAGTTCACGTTGGTAGGCGCCGCTAGAACCGCGCGGATGTCCTGCGAGGAGCTGGCCCGCTGACTGGTGCCACGGACAGCGAGCGAAGCGAACGTCCGTCCGGAGACGTCCCTCGCGTCTGCGCCCGTAGACTGTCAGCGTCCTCGGGAGCCCCCCGTGCCCCACGCCTGCCCCCATTGCGGTTACGAGATCGCCGCCGGCGCGAGCGCGATCTGCTCCGAGTGCGGACGGGACGTCACCACGATGCCGTTGCTCCGGCACGCCGACGCGGGGTGGGCCGGCGGTCTGCTCAGTGCGTTGCGGTGGAATCGGACCCTCGGACGTCTCCTGATGTTCTCCATCGTGACGATCCTCCTGCTGATGGTCGCGATCGGCGTGTTTCACCGCACCAGCGTCGACGTCGAGCGGTTCGTCGACCCCCTGGGCCGCCTTCTGTCGTTCGTGGCGATGGCCGCTGCCATAGTCCTGGGGGCTACGCCGTGGTGGATCACGCAGCCCGAGCCCGACGCCACGGCGCCGGCGGGGCTGCGCGCTCTCTCGGCACTCGCGCTGCCGGCGGTGGGCGTCGCGTGGCTCTTTGGCACGCGGGACGCAGGGCTTGCCACCCACTGGGCGCTGCGGATGGCGGTGCTCGTTCCGGCGCTCTGCGTTCCCTGGTTGCACGCGCTCGCGATGAGCCGTCACCTCAGCGCGCTGACGTCCCGTGCGATCGGGGCCGCGACCGGATCGCGGAACTTCGAGCTCGTCGTGCGGGTGGGCTTTCCGTTGCTGATCGCGTTGTCATTGCTGGGACCCTTCCGGTGGATGGACGGGGCAGGAGGGTGGACGCCGCCGCCGGACCGGCAGCGGTCGATGCTGTTGACCATCGTGGTCGGCGGGTGGCTGTGGTCGGCGGCGCGGTACGGGCGGATGCTCTCGGTGCTGGGGCCGGAGCTGATGCTGGCGAAGGGCCGGCGGGACGAGGGCGCGGACGCGCAAACGGTCACGGACACGGACGCGGGCACGGGCACGGACGCGGACGCGGACGCGGACGCGGACACGGACGCGGACGCGGACGCCGCCGCGGTCCGATGCCCGCGCTGCGACGGCAACGCACGCCCTCTGATGGAATCGTCTCCCGTTCCGTCCCCCGTCTTCTCCGACATCCGCGACGTCTGGCTCTGCGAGCAATGCGGCGTCTTCCGACCCGGCCGAAACCGTTGCCGGGACTGCGGCTACGACCTGCGATTCCGTCCGTCGGGCGTCTGCCCAGAGTGCGGTCGGCCGATGTGACCCGAGCGTGCTTCGGTCGCGCGATTCGTGTCCGTGTCCGCGTCCGTGACCGCGTCCGCGTCCGTGTCCGTGACCGCGACGGCGTCCGTGGCGTCGAACCGGGATACAATGCCGCTTCCGGGCGAGGGCGCGCGATGCTCGATCCCGATGACAACTCGGCGTTCGGCCGGCTCACCGCCACCTGGCACACGCGTCGCGTGGCCCTTCAACGTCATCTCGAGATCGAGCCGGACGCCGAGCGATCGTGGCTCTGGCGGCTGCATCTGCGGATCTGCACCTACCTGCTCCGGCGCTACGGCAACCTCGAGCGGCCAGCCGGAATGCCGCCGGAGCCGACGCCACCGGAGCCCGCGGCGGAGCTCGGAGAGCTTTCGACGACGCCGTGCCCCCGCGTGGCCGAGCTGCCCGCCGACCAACTGTCGCACCGGAGCGGGTCGCGGAGCCGGTTCTGCCGGCTCCTCGAGGGGCACGCCTCCATCGGCGAGCATGTCCGCGAGGAAGCGGCGGCGGCGGCGGAGCGCGAGAGGCGGTCGACGTTGCGGTCCGACCGCCTCGTCCATCTCCTCGCAGGCCTGATCTTCGTCGTCGCGCCGGCGCTGGCGCTGCTCCCGCTGTGGGCGGCGCTTCGCAACGCGGGTGCACTCGTGTCGTCGTTCATCACGATCGCCGCCGGCGTGCTCGGTCTCGTGATCGCACTTCTCGTCTCCACCCGTCAGACACGTCTCCACGCGAGGTCACGCTCGTCGTCATCAGCCACGACGCCGAACGTGGGCCAATCGATGGGCGGTGCGGCGTCCGGGCTCGGCGTGGGACCCCGATCCGTCGGTGGCGGCCTTGCGTCGCACCGGCCGCCCATCGATCGATCGCCGGATGCTTCCGGAGTGACGCGAAGACAGCGCAGCGTCGTTGCGCGAACGCTCTTCTGGCTCATCGCCTCCGGCTTGCTGGCGTATGCGCTTCTGATCGTCACGCTGGAGCGGTTGGCCCACGAGGACTACGTCCGCATCTCCGCGGGCGAGGTCGCAGCCGGGGCGGACGACACGTTCGTCGACGTCTGGTGCCGGACGACGCGACGAGTGCGCAGCGGGATGGCGCTCGATCGGTCTCGCGTCTGCGAGGCCCGCGCGACTTGGATGCGTACGGGTGACGATGCGCTGGTCGTCCGCGTGCTCGTCCCCGACCCCGCAACGCCCAACGGCAGCGCCGTGACCTCCGGAAAGGTGCGTCCGGTGCCCGCCATGCGGCTCGAAATCGCGACGCTCGTGAGGACGGACAGCGGCTTCGTCTACGCGGAGTCGGGCAATCCGCCGGTCTGGTGCGATCTGACGGCGGCGCAGGTGGCCCACGTCTGGCGGTCGAACGTTCCGGAGTCGTTGATCGCAAAGATGGTCGCGACCGCCAAGGCCGCGCGTTGGACGCCGCTCCCGCCGAGAGGGCCGAGACAGTTGCGTTTCCCGGCGATTCGCGTTCGGGCCGCCGGCCACTTCGAAGCGTCATCTCCATCCGGCGATGACGGTGCCGACGCCCAAACGGACACGGACGCCGTCCCGGACACGGACTCGTAGGCCGTCGCGAACGCGGACGCGGACACGGTCACGGACGCGGACACGGACGCGGACGCGGACGCGGTCACGGACGCGGTCACGGTCACGGACGCGGTCACGGACGCGGACGCGGTCACGGACGCGGACGCGGTCACGGATGCGGTCACGGACACGGACGCGGTCACGGACGCGGACACGGACGCGGACGCGGACACGGGCACGGTCACGGACGCGGACGCGGGCCACGGACGCCGCCACGAACACGGTCCCGGCCCCGCCCATACGATGTCCCCATGCAGTGGCCGCTCTTCGCAATCCTCGCGGGGCTCCTTCTGTACGCGATCTGGATCTTCAACCGGTTCGTGTCGCTGCGGAACCGGGCCCGTAACGCGTGGTCGGACATCGACGTGCAGCTCAAGCGACGCTGGGAGCTGGTGCCGGCTCTGGTCAGCACGGTCCGTGGCTACGCTGCCCACGAAGCGGCGACGCTCGAGCGGGTCACGGAGGCGCGGGCGCGGGCCGTCGAGGCCGACACGGTGGAGCAGCGGCAGATCACCGAGCAGGATGTCTCCAATGAGATGGGCCGGCTGCTGGCGGTGGTGGAGGACTATCCGGATCTGAAGGCCGACGAGCTGTTCCACTCCCTGCACGAGCAGCTCGTGGTCGTCGAGGATCACCTGCAGTCCGCGCGGCGTTACTACAACGCCGTCGTGCGTGACTTCAACACGCTCCTCGAGACGTTCCCCCATCGTCTGGTGGCCGGCGGGCTCGGCTTCCGGCCCCGGGCGTTCTTCCGGCTCGACGATCCGGCCCAGGCCGCGGCCCCCGCGGTCGATCTGGAAGGACGAACATGAGGCTGTCGCCCCACCACCGTGTCGCGTTCGTCGTCGGGCTGCTGCTCACGCTCGTGACGCGGCCGGCGACCGCGGCCGGCCTCGACTGGGACATCGACTCGTTCGACGTGACGATCGTCGTCGGCTCCGACGGCGCTCTGCAAGTCACCGAACGGATCGTCGCGGACTTCACGAGGGAGCCGCACCGCGGCATCATCCGCGAGATCCCGTTCGCATACCGGCGCTCCGGCGTGCGATTCGAGTTGCGGATCCGGGACCTGCGCGTGACCGACGAGACCGGGGACCCGCATCGATTCGTCGAGCGTCGATCCCGGCATCAGATTCGTCTTCGGATCGGCGACCCCAACCGCCCGCGACGCGAACGCGTCGAGTACCGGATCCACTACCGCGTCGAGCGGGGGCTCCTCGGCTTCGAGACGCACGACGAACTCTACTGGAACGCCACCGGCACGCGGTGGCCGGTCCCGATCGAGCGGATCAGCTGCGTCGTCAAGCTGCCGGCGTCGGCCGTCGCGACAACGAGCAGGGTGCGGGCGATCTCCTTCCTGGGGCCGAGTGGAACGAGTCGGGCCGGTCCGGTCGCCGACATCGATCCCGATGGCTCGATCGTGTTCGACGCGCCGGGCGGCACGCAGCCGTGGTCGGGACTCACGGTCGTGGTCGGCTGGCCGCCGGGTCACGTCGCGGCGCCGAGTGCGGCCGTCCGGTTCGGCTGGCTGCTCCGCGACAACGCCGTGCTCGCGACGCCGCTCATCGTCTTCGGGCTGCTGCTGCTGGCGTGGCGTTTCTGGGGACGCGACCGGGGCCCCGCCCGATCGGTCGTGGTGGCGTATGACCCGCCGGAGTCGCTGACCCCCGTCGAGGTCGGCACGATCATCGACGAGTCGGTCGACCACGCCGACGTGACCGCGTCGATGATCGACCTCGCCGTGCGTGGGTACATGACGATCGAAGCCGACGCCGAACGGCGGCTCTCGCTGACCCGCACCGAGCGTGATGCCTCCGATCTGAAGCCCTTCGAGCGGGAGATCCTGTCCGGTCTCTTCGAAGATGGACCGCACGTGCAACTGGACGCCCTCGAGGGTCGCTTCTACACGACGCAGGCCGCCGTGCGCAAGCACGTGGGCGAGGAACTGGCTCGCGCCGGCTACTTCCCGGCGGCTCCGCACCGCATGCGGAGGCGATGGATCCTCGTCGCCGTCGGCCTCACGTCCCTGACCGTTTTGGTTGCGGCGATCCTGCTCGTACTCGACGTCTTCGGACCGCTGGCGACCATCGGAGCCGCACTCCTCACCGTCCCCCAGTTCATCATCTTCGCGCCGCGGATGCCCCGGCGCACGGCCCGCGGGCGTCGGGCGCTCGAACGCATCAAGGGTCTCGAGGAATACATCACGCGGGCGAAGCTGGAAGACCTCGATCAGGCGGCGTTGCGATCGCGATTCGAACGGCTGCTTCCGTATGCGATGGCTCTGAACCTGTCCACGATCTGGGCGCGGAAGTTCGAGAACATCTACGACGAGCCGCCCCGCTGGTTCGTCATGGGTCGCGACGGGCCGCTGACGCCGTCGTTTCTGGTCGCCAACCTGAATCGTTCACATCAGACCATGACGCAGTCGCTCGTGGCGAGCCCCCGCACGATCTCGTCGGGTTCGTCCTGGTCGAGCGGCGGCTTCGGCGGAGGGGCATCGGGCTTCAGCGGGGGGTTTTCGGGTGGGGGGGGTGGAGGCGGCGGGGGCGGAGCCTGGTAGGGGGCCGGAGGTCGGACGCGGGTACGGACGCGGGCACGGACGCGGACACGGACGCGGACGCGGGCGCGGTCACGGACCCGGACACGGACGCGGTCACGGACGCGGACACGGACACGGACGCGGGCGCGGACGCGGACACGGACACGGGCACGGACACGGACGCGGACACGGACGCGGACACGGTCACGGACACGGACACGGACGCGGGGCCGCAAGCGCAAACACGCCGATCGCGCAATCGCCCGACCCAACCTTCCCGAGGCGGCATGGACGCCGCCGGTCCCCACGCAGCCTGCACCCGCCGGAGGCGGTGCGAAAAATAGTCATACCCACGCTGAACCATCCAGACGTCAGCCCGCAGGATGCGGGCGGTGTATTTGGGCGCAACGCCGTCCTGTGCTTCGCCGCAGGATGCGGCGGATCACGCTGAGGCCGGTTCGGCGCCGGACGACACAGCGTTCAGCGCACGACCAACTGAGGCCGAGGGCGGCAGGACGCCGCCCGTGGACGCGCAGGGCGTCCGGAGGTCACCGACGTGTTTGCGCGGTTGGCGGGAGAATTGGATTTGGAGTGGGAACGGGAAGGGGAACGGGAAGGGGAAGGGGAATTGGACCCGGAGAACGGGGACCCGGGGAATCGTGAATTGGAATTCGGTGGGCGGCAGGACGCCGCCCGTGGAAGCACAGGGCGTCCGGAGGTCACCCACGCCCCGCAGCGCCCCGTCCCCCCCGCTCCAACCCCCACGCGCTCACATCCACCGAATCCCCCGCAAAGACCAGCGCCGGGTCGCGGCCGGCGAGGTCCACGCCGGCCGCGGCGACGAGCCCGTCGTCGAGCTCGACCAGCTCGGCTTGCCGCAGTCGCCACGGCTCGTGCCAGATCCGCCCGATCCGGACG
>JABDLI010000362.1 GCA_013003065.1 Phycisphaerales bacterium
CCTCGGCCATCATCCGCTGAATCGACTGGCGGCGGGCCTCGGTAAGCAGCTCGGTGTACCCCCGCAGCTCCCCGCCGACGAGGTTCTTGATCGAGGCGGCGATGTCGCGGCCGACGTGCTTGGCCCGGATGGTGTTGCCCTGCACGAGCCCCATCACCTCGGCGATCTCGTACCCGGCCACGGTTTCGGTGTTGACGACGATCATGGGGCGGCATCTTCGGGCATCCCCCGCCGGATGGGAAGCCGGGGGGTGGCCCCGGGGGCCCGAGCCGGTTGACAGTCTCCCGCCCTGCGGTATCCTCCTCGGTTCTGCTCAGACGGGGCCCGGCGTTCGCCTGGCGTCCGTCTGGTGCCCTCTTGCTCCATTCTCACCCCCGAGAGGTCGACCGATGCCTCGCCAGACTACGTTCGCCAAGCCCGGAGAGATCGCCCCGAGCTGGCACCTCGTCGATGCCGACGGACAGGTGCTCGGTCGTCTGGCGACCCGCATCGCCGTCGTGCTCATGGGCAAGCACCGGCCCGAGTACACGCCCCACGTCGATTGCGGCGACTTCGTCATCGTCACCAACGCGAAGGGCATCGTGCTGACCGGTCGCAAGAGCGAGCAGAAGCACCGCACGCACTACACCGGCTACCCCGGCGGCCTTCGTTCGGAGAGCTACGGCTCCCTGATCGAGCGTCAGCCGGAGCGGGTCATCACCGACGCCGTCCGCCGGATGCTCCCCAAGAACAGGCTGGGTCGCCAGATGCTCTCGAAGCTCAAGGTGTACTCCGGCAACGATCATCCCCATCACGCGCAGCAGCCGACCCCCTTGAGCTGATCAGCCGAGAAGACCATGACCGAGATCGACCCGACCGCCGCCGAGACGACCCCGCCCGCTCCCGAGGCCCCTGCCCCGCCCGCCAGCGCGCCGACCGCGCCAGTGGCCGCGCCGCAGTCGACGCCGCGTCGCTCTCGGGGACAAAGTGGAGGAGGCTGGTACCTCGGCACCGGTCGCCGGAAGACGTCCGTCGCGCGGGTTCGGGTGAAGCCCGGCTCGGGCACGTTCGTCGTCAACAAGCGTCCCCACGACAAGTACTTCACCGCCGAGCGAGATCAGAACGACCTGATGCGCGTGCTCGAGACGACCAAGACCAGCGGCGCGATGGACGTGCAGGTCAACGTCTCCGGCGGCGGCATCACCGGTCAGGCCGGTGCGATCGTCCTCGGGCTCGCCCGGGCGCTCCGCCAGTACGACGAGACGCTCGACCCCGTCCTTCGCGACCACAACTTCCTCACCCGCGACCCGCGCAAGGTCGAGCGGAAGAAGTACGGTCAGCCGGGCGCGCGGGCCCGCTTCCAGTTCTCGAAGCGTTGAGATCCGACCACCGCACGACGGGACGGGGGGTCAGCCGCGGCTGACGCGTCGCAGCCGTCGCATCGCCGCGTGCAGGCGTCGGGTGACGCTGCCCACGGTCGTGCCGGTGTGCTCGGCCAGCCACGTCCGCGTCCGCGGCGGTTCGCCGTCCAGACCGTGCTCCAGTCGCAGCAGCTCCCGGTCCGCCGGATCCAGCCGGTCGAGCATCGTCTGCGTTTCGGTCGCGATTTCGAGCCAGCCCGACCACGGCGTCAAGCCGTCGAGGAGCGCCGGGAGCGAGACCGACCCCGGCTCGTGCCGGGCCCGGGCTCGTCCGCGACGGTCGGTGCCGGGCCGATCTTCCGCCAACGCGCGGTCCATCGTGTATGCCCCCCGCCGCTCCAGACGCTGATCGCGGCTTGGATCCAGCTCCTCCACGACCGTGACCAGCACGTCGACGGCGAAACGCAGCAGCTCCTCGATCTCCTCGGCGGGCCGGGCGAGCAGTGGCTGGTGCAGGTTCTGCTGGATGCGTCCGATGGCCGCCGGCAACCCGAGTGACACCAGCCGTCGTTGCAGATGCGCGGCCCAACGCAGATCGGTCTCGATCGCATCGATCTTCCCCGCCGCCGGCCAGCGTGGCAGCGTCTCGATCGCGTGCGCGGCCCGCCGCTTCAGGAAGTTGTATGCCCCGTGGAGCGCCGCCACCGCGCCGGCGTCCGGGACCCCGGCGGCGGCCGCGGCCGTGAGCAACGCGTGGGCATCGGTGGACGGCAGCCGGCGGTCGAGACCGCTCCGCACGATCGGCGCCGACAGCAGCACCGATTCGGCGTCGGGTCGATCGAACGTCGGCAACTCGATCCACCGGAGCGTCAGTCCCCGCAGCCGCTGCGCGCGAGAACGCACGAGGCTGCGATGCACTGTCGCGCCGGTGCATCCGAACCGCGTCGCGAGACGAGCGACGCTGACACCGCGGCGGTTCGCCCGCTCGATCACCCGCGCGTCGCGGGCGGTGAGCGGTCCCGGATCGCCGAAGATCGGCGTGACCGCCCGGCGATCGTGCCGCTGGAGCAAGTTGCGCACCGTCTCGTGCGCGCGGTCGTGCGAGACCGCCAGCCGGCGGGCCGCCTCGTTGAGCGAGCAGTCTTCGGTGGCCCGCAGGGCGGCCGCGGCCTCGATGATCCGGCCCTGCGTCGTCGGGTCGACGCGGTCGAATGCCGCCGCCCGCTCGATGCGATCCGGATGCTCGGCGACGAACCGATCGAGGGCGTCGCGGAAGCAGACGAGCCGGCGAATGCCCCCTGGCTCGCGGATGTAGTGACACACGAGACCGTCACGTCGATACCGCTGCAACGTCTTCACCGACAGCCGCAGCTCCCGGGCCACCGCCTCGAGCGTGATCGCTTCCCGATCGTCGAAGTCGGGCGGCAGCTCCAGATCGGCGCTCAGGGCCTGCACGAACGTGGCCAGGTCGCCCCGCAAGGCCTGACCGACCAGCATGGGCGATGCCCCGGACGACTCGGGACGGTACCCCGTGATGCGGAAGACGACGAAGTCATGCGGATAGCTGCGGTCGGGTTCGATGTCCGGCAACAGCGTTTCGGCCGCGTTCATCTGCCGCAACCGCGTGGCGGGCGGCGCGAAGTGGAGCTGCCGGTGCAGATCCTCGATCGCGGCGATCCGAAATCGGGCCAGGCGAGGCATACCGGTCGCGACTCACGCTTGCTCGGACCAGAATCGCACCGGGCGGCGGGCAGCGATGAGCCCGTGGGCGAGCGACTTCTCGTAGAAGAGCTCCAGCCCGGCGTGTCGATCCTCGGTCAGGTCGTAGGCGATGTGATCCGCCAGGTACGATCGAGCCACGCCCGCCGGCCACTTGGTCGCGTGACGGTAGACGATCGGATCGATGCGGTCGCGATTCCGGCGTCGCTGCCGATCGAGCACCGCCTGGGCCAGGGCGATCCGCTCCGGGTCGAGCGTTGCCCGCACGAGCCACAACGCGTAGACGAACGGCAGCGTCGTGTGGCTCGCCCACTCCGCCCCGAGGTCGAGCTGCACCGGATACCGGGACGCGTCCGGCGCATCGGTCACGACCTTGTCACCGATGAGCAGCATCGCCGGCGGCTCCCCCGCCGGGCGGTGGTGGGCGACGTGCTCGCGGACGTGGTAGTCGACGATGGCCGGGTCGCAGTCGTACCGCTCGCGCAAGAGAATCCGCAACAACGCCACCGACGTGTGAGAGTCGGTGTCGCAGTACACGCTCTCCAGCTCTCCGACCGGCCGTTGCGAGAACAGCCGCACGGTCAACGTCGCCCCGTCTCCACCCAGCAGACCCGCGGGCAACGCCAGCAGCGGCTCCGGCGATCGCTGGTAGTCGATGCTCGAACACAACGCGACGTCCACCTCGTCCTCGAGCAGCTGATCGATCAACCGGCTCGGCACCGAGTGACGCACGCTGACGTCGGCGAGGGTTTCGAGGCCGTCGATGAGGGGGCGGGCGTTGAGGAAGCTCACGACGCCGAGACGAACGGCGACGGGGACGGTGGCGACGGGCGACATGGGGACATGGTAGGCGTCGGCGGGCGGGGCCGGGGCCGTGTCCGCGTCCGTGACCGCGTCCGCGTCCGCGTCCGTGACCGCGTCCGTGCCCGTGTCCGTGACCGCGTCCGTGACCGCGTCCGTGCCCGCGTCCGTGTCCGCGTCCGTGTCCGTGCCCGCGTCCGTGTCCGCGTCCGCGTCCGTGCCCGCGTCCGTGCCTCCGCTACGCCCCCGCAAGCATGCTGATCATCGTCAGCACCAACGCGTTCGACACGCCGTGCATCACCATCGGCGCAATCAACGACGATCGCCACTCCCGCGCCAACGCGAACGCGACGGCCAGCGACATCAACGCCGGCACCGCCATCCACCCCTGCGGATGCACGATCGCAAAGACGAACCCCGTCCCCGCGGCTCCGGCCAGGATGCTGGCCGGTCGCGCCCAGCGGTTCGTGGCTGCGCGGAAGTGGGCGTAGAGAACGCCGCGGAACATCGTCTCCTCGACGATCGGCGCCGCGATGGCGCCGAGCACGAGGATCGGCAGCAGCGACACGAGGCTTCCGTCGAGCACCCCCACCACCGGGTGCGCGGGCCCGCCCGCCGGGTCGAAGGGGGGGCCCTCGCCGCTCGTGAGACCCGTCGTGCCCAGCAGGATCAGCAGGTAGCTCAGCATGACCCCGACGGCCACGATCGGCAACGCCATCGCGTACGACCCCAGACCCGCCGCGGTCTCGATGAGAACGCCGCGGCCTGTGGTCCAGCCGATGTCCGCCCGCACCTGCGACCACGGCACCCCGCGGAACCCCGGCCACGCCAGGGCGACGAGGCTGGCGAGAAACGCCACGACGATCACCGAGAACTGCACCGGCGGCTGCAATGCGAACAGACCGGCGGCCACCTGGAACAGCAGAAAGAGGATCAGCCAGAGCGCGAACGTCTCGACGTACACCGCATGGTGCGTGCCGGCGACGGTGAGTCCGTCCCGCAGGCGGCCGAGGAAGGCAAGCACCAGGACGATGATGAGGCCGACGAAGCCCGCAACCCCCGCGAGCCCGGCGAACCCCACCGCGACGATGACGATCACGAGCGTGCGCCACGCCGGGGCGAGCACGGCGTCGCGTGTCGCTTCGTCAACCTGCCCCGCCGGGGCGAGCGCCAACGCGCCGAACCATCCGAGCTCGTCCCGCAGCAGGGTCTTCGCGTCGGCGTTCAACGCGTCCAGGTGAACGGCCGCGGCGCCGGCCTCCGGCCGTCCGCCGTCGGGGCCGCGGTAGAGGGTGCGCAACGCCTCCTGCACGGCCAGCTGCGAGTCGGTCGGCGTGAACGGCGTGTCGGTGTCGGCGGTGCGCACGCGCTCCTCGGCGATCATCCCGTCCAGCTCACCGACGAGCCGCTCCGCCTCCGCCGGTCCGGCCAGCTCGGCTGCGACCGTGATGAACCGCTGCCGCAACCCGAGCGGGCCCACGTTGAACTGGCCGAGCTGCTCGTAGAGCATCGGGGCCGAGCCGGTCATGGCCGCCGCGGCGACGGCGTAGCGGCACTGGATGCGCAGCATGAGCGCGCCGATCACGTCGTCGCCGCCCTCCGCCTCCGCCGCCCGCGCCGCGGCGGCCGCGAGCGTCAGCTCCACGGCGACCACGACGGCGATCACGATCCACGCGACCACGGCGTTTCCCCGCGGTCGCCGCGACTCCGGCGGCTCGATGTTCAGCAGATCGGTCGTCATTGATGCTCCTGTCCCTCGCCCGTTGATCGGATCATCCCGCGCGTCCCCATCCACATTCGGGGCACCCCGGCCGCCCGGCCCCGGTCAGGGCGTACCCGCACCGCGGGCAGGGCAGCGTCATGTCCAGCGGTTGCGGCGATGCGCCCGACGCCAGGAGCGCCGTGCCCGAGGCGATGACCTCGACCATCGGCCGGCCCTTCTTCCCCCGCATCGCCCCGATGCTGCTCGTGTCGATGCGGATGTTCACGACCGCCACCGCCTTCCGCCGCTCCGCGTCGTCAACCAGGCGGCAGATGGCCTCGCGGCGGCCACGCTCCATGAGACGCTCGAAGCCACGCACGTCGCCCCCGATCAGGTTCCGCAGTCGGGCGAGAAAGCTCTTGAGATGATCCGATCCGATGACCACTGCGCCCATGACCAGGACGGCCCCGCCGCAGTCGACCCCCGGCGGCGGACCACGCAGGTCCGAGAGCGGGATCCGGGCCAGGCCCGTCTCCCGCACGCTCAGTCGCCGGAAGTGAGCCCGTTCGACGGCCGACCCGACGACGAGCCCGAGCGCAAGCAGCAGCACCGGAATGCCGCAGCTCAGGAGAATATTCAGCAGCCCGAGGTGGCCCGCGTTCACGGCGACGTCTCCCCGGCCGTCCGGGGCGGCGTGACCAGGCCGACCTGCTCCGCGGGCGGGATGTCGGGCCGCAGCGGCTCCAGCCGCACGGCGGTGCCGTAGGCGTACAGCTCCGCGGCCCCCTGCGTGATCGCGCTGGTCGTGAACCGCACGTTGACCACCGCGTTCGCGCCGCGGGACTGGGCCTCGGCCATCATCCGCTGAATCGACTGGCGGCGGGCCTCGGTAAGCAGCTCGGTGTACCCCCGCAGCTCCCCGCCGACGAGGTTCTTGATCGAGGCGGCGATGTCGCGGCCGACGTGCTTGGCCCG
>JABDLI010000004.1 GCA_013003065.1 Phycisphaerales bacterium
GGGGAATCTGACTCCCCCACGCAACGGACGACGCACGGCACGGACGCTTCGCTGTCCGTGGCACCGATTCTTGCGGCTGCGCGGCACAGGTTGGGTCGGACGTTTGCGGGCCCGTGTCCGTGTCACCGGCGCGAGGGTTCGAAGGCCGCGAGCATCTTTCCCGCGCGCCAGACGCGCACCGTGCCGTCGGATTCGCTGACGGTGACCGCGATCGACTTGGTGACGGAGGTGATCCCCGCCGCCGCCGCGTGCCGCGCGCCGAGACCGGACGGCAGGCCTTCGCTCAGACCGGCTTTGAGCCGGGCACCGGCCGTTTCGACCACGCCATTGCCGCGGATGATGAAGGCGCCATCGATGCTGCAGTATTCCTTGACCGTTTCGGTGACGTTGTCGTCGAGAATGTTGCGTTCGCGTTCGGAGTATCCCTTGAAGGGATTCAGGATCATCTGCTCCGACTGCTCCAACACGCGGAAATGGTCGCCGGCGACGAGAAGGGCGCCCACCTTGCGACCTTCGCGTCCGTGCTGACCGATCTGGAGCGCCAGCGTGAGCAGGCGGTGAAAGACGGCGCGTTTGATGTGCTCGTCGATCTCCGGCTGGTCGGTCGTGTCGAACAGCTCGTACTCCGCGCCGATGGTCATGACCACGAGCGAGTCGACGAGCGACCGGTACGGACCCGTCAGGAAGATCACGGCGTCGTTCAGGTGGATGAGGCGGGTCGAGAGCGCGATGATCGCCGCGAGCTTGACCTGCCCCATCCGGTCGAGCTCGACGTTGGGGACACGCACCGCGCCGTGGGCCGAGTCCTCCAACCGCTTGAGCTCCCGCTCGTCCGTCTCGTCGCGAGCGACGAGCACGGTGCGGGGCGGCACCGCTTCCAGCTCCGGCAACGCGTCGACGGGCACGATGATGGCCCGCGCATTGCACGCTTTCGCCAGCGTCGTGGCGGATTCCAGAAGCAGACGGGCCACGCGGGTCGGGTCGTCCATGAGGGGTAGGATACTTCAACGGACGGGATGACCACCGGTCCCGAATGAGGAGCCATCTTCATGCCCACGGCCCTGCTCGCGTTGCTGCTCACGCTCGCCCCGGATCCCGCCGAGCCCGGGCTTCGCGCCGAGCGTCTGTACAACGGCGTCGATCGCGTGACCGCGATCCACGCGACCCCCCCGGCCGGCGCGGCGGAGCCCCTGCTGCTGCTGCTGCTCGACGCCAACGGAAACCTCCACGCGGAACCGGCCGGTGTTCGCCCCGGCCGCATCGACCTCGCGGCCGTGCTGCCGGACATCTGGCGTCTGCGCCGGACGGCGTATCTCCAGCTTGCCGTCGGCGATATCCCGGTCGGCTCGGCGCTCGTTCTGCAGCCGATGCTCTCGCGTATGGTGCCGGTCACCGAGGTTGCGACGAACCCGAACGGCATCGAGTACACCGAGGTTGTTCGCTGGGTGGACGAACAGGATGAGACGATCGCGGCCCCGCCCCGCGCCGGCGATACGCCGGATCCGCTCAGCCCCCCGGACGACCCGTGGCTGTCGAACGCCTCTCCCGATGGCCGGTTGATGTCCGGGCTCCGCATCTATCCGGAGCGTGACATCCGCCTGCGGACGACGCACGGTGAGATCCTCGTCGCATTGCGACCCGACGAAGCGCCGAACACGGCGTGGAACTTCCGTCACCTCTGCGCGGGTGGGTTCTACCACGGGATCCCATTTCACCGCGTCGTGCCGATGACGCGTGACGGCGATCCGTTCGTCATCCAGGCGGGCGATCCCACACCGTCGGGGTCCGGCGGCCCCGGCTATTGGCTTCCGCTCGAGCCGAGCCGGCTCCCGCACGACTTCGGCGTGATCTCGATGGCCCGCGACGTCGACCCCGATTCGGCGGGGAGCCAGATCTTCTTCGCGTTGTCGCGAGCGGGCACCGCGCGGCTCGACGGGCATTACTGCTCGTTCGGGGTCGCCGTCGACGGCGCAGAGACGATTCTCGCCATTGCGGGGGTGGAACTGGCCGACGTGGCCCGCGGCAAGCCCATCTCACCGCCGGTGATCCTGGAGACGGAGCTGATTCCGGCGCCCCCGCGGTCGCCCGGCTTCGCCCGCACGCCGGTGCGTCCGCCGGCCGCCGCCGACGCCGCCCCGCGGGCGGCAACGCCCGACCGCGTCCCGCGGTAGAGTACGCCTCCTTTGGTTTGGAGCAATTGCATGTCCGACTATCCGCGCGTGAAGATCTCCACCAGCTCCGGCGACATGGTCGCGGAGCTCTGGAACGACGTCGCGCCCAAGCACGTTGAGAACTTCCTCAAGCTGGGTCGCGATGGCTTTTACGACGATCTGAACTTCCACCGCATCATCCCCGGCTTCGTCGTGCAGGGCGGCTGTCCCAAGGGCGACGGCACGGGCGGTCCCGGGTACACGATCGACGCGGAGTTCAACGATCGCGAGCACGTGCCCGGCACGCTTTCGATGGCGCGAACCACCGATCCGAACTCGGCCGGCAGCCAGTTCTTCATCTGTCTCACCCGCGAGCACTGCCAGCACCTGGACAATCAGTACACCGCCTTCGGCCAGATCGTCGAAGGCATGGACGTCGTCGAGAAGCTCGGCGCCGTCAAGGCCGGCGCCGGCGACATCCCCATGGAGAAGCTGGTGCTGAACGGCGTCAAGCCCGTCGATTGACCGGCTCCCCCGCGTGAGCAGCCCTGCGACCATCGCGTCCACCCGCCTCAAGATCGGGCTGGAGATCCACGTCGAGCTGGCGACACGCTCGAAGATGTTCACCCGCACGGCCAACGTCGCGCACCCGGATCACTTCGACGCGGCCCCGAACACGCTGGTCGATCCCGTCGTGGCAGCGCTCCCCGGCGCGTTGCCGGTGCTGAACCGGCGGGCGATCGAGATGTCGATCATGGTCGGGCTGGCACTCGACTGCCGCATCGCGTCGTTCAGCAAGTGGGATCGGAAGAACTACTTCTACCCCGACCTGCCCAAGGGCTACCAGATCAGCCAGTACGACCTCCCGCTGTGCGCGGACGGTGCCCTGACGCTTCCTCGCCCCGACGGCACCGTGAAGCGGGTCGGGATCACTCGTTGCCACCTGGAAGAGGACACCGGAAAGCTCGGGCACGAGCTTCCGGGGGGACTCCACTACGACGGCTCGCTCGTGGATCTGAATCGCGCCGGCACCCCGCTCCTGGAGATCGTGACCGAGCCCGACCTCGAGGACGCCGACGACACCGTTTCGTTCGCGAAGGAGCTGCGGAGCATCTGCCGGTTCCTCGGCGTCACCGAAGGCATCATGCAACGCGGTCACATGCGGTTCGAGCCCAACATCAACGTCATCATCCAGACGAGTGATGGACACGAGTACGCGACCCCGGTGGTGGAGGTGAAGAACCTCAACTCGTTCCGCGCGGTCAAGGGCGCGATCGACTACGAGCGTGACCGCCAGGTGGCGGCGTGGCGTGAGGACGGCCTCGTCATGGGGCCCGGCGCGAAGTCGACCCGGGGGTGGGACGACACGCGGGGCGTCACCGTGCTGCAACGCGAAAAAGAAGATGCGCACGACTACCGCTACTTCCCCGACCCCGACCTCGTCCCCGTGGTGGTCGACGACGCGTGGCGGGAGACCATCGCCGCGAGCATTCCCGAGCTGCCGATGAAACGTCGGGCTCGGTACGTTTCCGAATACGGGCTCTCCCCGGCCGACGCCGTCACGCTGACCGACGACCCCCGACTCTGCGACTTCTACGACACCGCGGTGATCGCCACCGCCGCGGCGACCCCGGACCTCAGCGGCCCCGCCGGCCTGGCGGTGGCCAAGCTTCTGCTGAACGCCGGCGCCAAGCGTGCGAACGAGACCGACCGGGCGATTCACGAGCTGGGCATCGGACCCGAGCAGGTCGCGCAGCTCATCGCCCTGCGCGAAGCGAACGAGGTCGGATCGACCGCGGCGGACGAGCTGTTCGGCCACCTCTGCCAGACCGACGAGGCCGCGCGGGCGGTCGCCGAACGCGAGGGGCTGCTGCAGGTCCGGGACGACGACGCCCTCGATGCGTGGGTCGACGCCGCGATCGCTGCGCAGCCGCAAGCCGCGGACGACTTTGCCGCCGGCAAGGACGCGGCCGCCGGCCGTCTGGTCGGCGAGGTCATGAAACGCAGTCAGGGCAAGGCCGATGCGAAGGCGGTGCGCGGGAAGCTGGAGGAGCGGCTGCGGTAGCGGACGCCCGCCACCAATGGTGCCACGGACAGCGAAGCTGGTGCCACGGACAGCGAAGCGTCCGTGCCGCGCGTCGTCCGCCGCGCGGGGGAGTCAAACGCCCAACCGCAATG
>JABDLI010000014.1 GCA_013003065.1 Phycisphaerales bacterium
GACGGCGACATGGACGCGGCCGTCGCGGTCCGCGATCCGTTCGGTTCCGTCCTCATCCTGACGAACACCGGCGCCGGCACGTTCACCGCCGGGGCGACGATCGCCGTCGGCGAACGTCCCCGCGGAATGTCGATCGCCGACCACGACGGCGACGGTGACCTGGACATCGCAGTGGCGAACCGCGAGTCGAACTCGGCCCACGTGCTGACCAACGTCGGCGGGACCTTCTCGGCCGCGACGCTGGCCGCCGGCCAGGAGCCGCGTGCCACCGCCTTCGGTGACTTCGACAACGACGGCGACAAGGACCTCGCGGTGACCAACCACGACGATCGCTCCGTGTCCGTCTACCGGAACACCGGCGGCTCCTTCACGCTCGCCGCCACGCTCTTCGTCTCCCCGCTGGTCCGGCCCGAGGGTGTGGACACGGCCGACCTCGACGGTGACGGCGACGCCGACCTCCTGGTCGCGACGAGCGATCAGACCCTCGGAATCAACGAGGTTGCGGTCTTCATGAGCACCGGCGCCGTCGCGTTCAGCGGCCCGACCGGCTACGCCACCGGCGGCACGAACACTTCGCAGATCGTGGCGGCCGACCTCGACTGCGACGGCGTCATGGACGCCGCGGTGGTCAGCCAGGACAGCAACAACGTCTCCCTGCTCCGCGGCAACGGTGCCGGCGGCTTCATGGCCCCGCAGATCATGACCGCCGGCACCCGCCCCGGCGACATCGTGGCCGCCGACCTCGACGGTGACGGCGACGCCGACCTCGCGGTCGAGAACCGCGACTCGAACAACGTCTCCGTGTTCATGAACCAGACGTGCACGGGCGTCAAGACCCCGGGCGACGTCGACGGCGACGGCGACGTGGACTTCACGGATCTCCTCCAGGTGCTCGCGGACTGGGGCCCCTGCCCCGGCTGCGCGGCCGACCTCGACGGCGACGGCAGCGTCGGCTTCACCGACCTGCTCGAGGTGCTCGCGGGCTGGACGGCCTGAGCCTCCTTCTCACCCCACCCCCCCCGGAACAAAGTGTTCCGGCAAAAGGCACTCGCTTGCGAGTGCCTTTTCTCATTTCGGGTCACCCGACGGGTTCGGCGTCTCCGCGGCTCCGGACACCAACGCCGCCGTCCGGCTCATGAGCTCCGGCGGAAGCGACCGCACGTGGAGATCACGCTGCGGGAAAGCGATCTCGACACCGGCCTCGCGGAAAGCGCGGTCGATCCCGGTGTGCAGCGTGTCCCGCACGGGCATGAAGTCGTCGATGTGCGGGATGAACACCCGCAGCTCGAGGTTGAGGGTGCTGTCGCCGAATCCGAGGAAGAGCGCCGTCGGCTTCGGCTCGTCGAGCACCCGATCGTCGGCGGCGGCCACTTGGAGCATCAGCTTCCGGGCCAACGCAGTGTCCGACCCGTAGGCGACGCCGACCGGAACACGCACCCGCAGAATCGGATCGGAGAGCGACCAGTTGACGATCTGCCCCGTGACGAACTCCTTGTTCGGGATGATGAGCTCCTTGCGATCCCAGTCGGACACCGTCGTCGCCCGCATCCGGATCTGGGCGACCGTGCCGTTGACCGTTCCCACCGTGACCGTGTCGCCGACCCGGATGGGCCGCTCGAAGAGCAGGATCAATCCCGAAACGAAGTTCGCGAAGATCTCCTGCAGGCCGAAGCCCAGCCCCACCGTCACCGCCGCCGCGAGCCACTGCACCTTGGACCAGCCGATCCCGACCGCCTGGAACGCGAGGACCAGTCCCACGATGACGAGCGTGTACCGCACGAGCGTCGCAATCGCATAGCGAGCGCCGCCCGTGATCGGCAGTCGCTGCAGCACGGCGATTTCCAGGACACCGGGAATGTTTCGGCTGATGATGATCGTGAGCAGGACGATCACGAGGCAACGACCGAGGTCGGCCAGGGTGATCACGGTCGTGCCGGGATCGGTCGCCGTCGGAGCGACCGTCGTCTCCTCCCCCGTCAGCAGGTTCGCCGCCGACGCGACCTCGACACCGCCCTCCGTCGACCAGAGCGTCACGTTGCGGAGAAAACCGAAGGCCGGCAGCACGTCGGCCCATATCAGCAGGACGCCGAGGATGATGGTGAATCCCACCAAGCTGTGAAGAAGCCGGCGGGTCTGGGCGCTGACGGCGGCGACGTCGATATCAGCGGGCTCGGGGGCGTCGACCCCGACGCCGGCGTCAGCCGCTGCGGACTTCGCCTGCGCGGCGCGTTTCCGTGCCTGCTCCAGGTTCAATCGTCGCTGCGCGACGTACAGACCACGCACCAGGAGCGCCTGCACGATGACGATCACGAGAATGAGCCACGCCGATTCCAGCACTCGGCGTTCGAGCTGGATCGCCGTATAGAAGAACCCGACGCACGCCAGGGCGCCGAAGGCGATCGGGGTCGCGACGAGCCCGCCCCACCAGACGTACTTGAGCCGGTCGAGCCACCCCCCGCGATGACGCGAGAGGTACCCGTACAGCACCCCGCGGACGGGGTGGAAGATCCGCGCGACGAAGACGGACACCGCGATCATCGCGATCACGAACGCCGCTCTCCCCATCGAGTTGGCGTACTCGATCTCTTCCCGCGCCGTGCTCATCGCAAGGACGAACGCCAGCGGAAGACCGATGATCATCAGCCACCCGACGTTGTGACGGACGAGCTTCATGTGGGCCTTGCGCCACCGCAGGTGCGCATCGGCCAGACCGCGGGGACGACAGAGCTGCAGCAGCAGGAGACCCGAGAACAAGAGCACGGCCGTGCGTCGCAGTGCGTCCGCCACGGCCAGCGGGAAGGCCTCGTCCATCCCGCGCGAGTCGATCCGCCAGGCGAGCGCCAGGAGGAGCAGTGGCCACGGCAACGCAAGCAGCGTGGTGATGACCGCGGCCCACACGCTCAGCCCGAAACGGTCGGTCGTGATCCGGCCGACCGCCTTCGCGATGTCGTCGAGCCGGCGAACGAGCCGACGCCGCACGATGAGCAGAATGCCGACAATGGCCACCAGCACGACGACGATCACCGCACTTCCCCGCGCCCCGATGACGGCGCGGCCGACGGCGAGCCAGTTCGACGGGCTCGCCAGCCACCGGAGACCCTCGAGCAGCACGGGCACGTCGGCCGGACCGACGACCTCGGCGCTTCGGATCCAGAGCACCCGCTCGTCGATGAAGTCGATGTACCGCCGGGTCAGCTCGAGCAGCTCCTCCCGCTCGGCGCGCAGCCCGAGGAGCGCATCGTCGATGTAGCCGTTGTACTCCGTCTGGAGCTGCCGGACGTACTCGTTCTGCTTCTCGAGTGCTGCCACCAGCGTCGCGAGAACGGCGGGACGCTCTGCTTCCGGCACCGGCGTCGTCGCGGTGCGCAGCCGCCGGTCCGCCTCGGCCGCGACATCCTCGACGAGAAGGCCGTCGAGCTCAATGCTCCGAGATTGGGCGCGTCGAATCTCATCCCACACGTCCTGCACCCGTCGCTGCTCGTCGCTCACCCGGGGCAACCGGGCCCGGATGGATCGCAACCGGAGACCGATCACGTCGTTGAGACCGACTTGCGCGACCTGGTGCTCGGTCTTCTCGAAGTCCGCGGCGAGACGCTTGCGTTCCTCCGCCACGCGACCGCGTTCTTCCGTCCGCGCGCGACGCTGTTGGGAGACGGTCGTGAGCTCCGTCGTGAGATCGCTGTTGCGGGCGGTCACATCCTGCACGACGGCGTGCGCGTTCAACGCCTCGCGTTGGGCCCGTTCTGCCTCCTCGCGGGTCTTCCGCGCGATCGCGGATCGGATCGCGTCGCCCGCCTCCTGAAGCGTCTGCACGCGCCGCTCCATGAGCGTGACGCGATCTCGCGCACGAGCCAGCCGGGCCGGAAGCAGCGCCTTTCGCGCCTCGTAGCTCCGTTGCTCCTGCGTCAGCTTCTCGATCGTCGCGTTGAGCGCCTCGAACTCCGCTTGCAACCGGGCGCGGCTCGCCGCGGCGGCGGCCGGGTCACGTCCCGGATCGGGAGGCGAGGCAAGCGTCGCGTTCACGGCTTCCAGCCGCGTCTGAGCTTCGGCAATTTCTCGGGGAATGGCTGTCGAGCGGTCGGATCGAAGGTTCGCCTCCGCCTCGACGTCACTCCGCAGCTTCTTGGCAACCTCGAGCTCCGCCTTCTTCTGCTCGAGCTCCTTCGTCACCGCCTCCAGCCGCGTCGGATCCGCTTCCACCGCCGGAGACGACACCGGCGGCTGATCGAGCTCCGCCCGGATCGACGCGTGCTCTTCGTTGATCTGCTGCTCGCGTTGCGGCGCGGTGCGCGTTGCTTCGCTGTACTGGGCCGCTTCCGTCCGCGCTGCTGCCGCCAACTCCACCCACGACAAAGCCGACCGATAGTCGGCGAGGATGGCCCGGGCGGCCTCGTCGCTTGCCGCAAGCGGTTCGAGCTCGGCGATCCGCGCGGCCAGGACTTCCCGGCTCGGCGTCGTGCTCGCGGGCGGGGTGAGGGCGGCGGGCGGTGTCACCGGTGGCGACGATCCATCCTGACTCATCGCCGCCGTCGTGATGGCGAGGAGCAGTGCGAACGCCCCGCCCACCACGCTCGGCGTGCGTCGGTTCATCGTCCACCCCCGGCCGGACGCCGGCGGCGGCCGAGCCAGCCGCGGCGCCGGAACATCAGGAGCATCGATCCCGCCATCGTCGCCATGACGATGAGGAGAGCCGGATACCCCCAGGCGAGCCGAAGCTCCGGCATGCGTTCGAAGTTCATCCCGTAGAGACCGGCCAGGAACGACAGCGGGATGAAAATGGCCGCGAAAATGGTGAGGACCTTCATGACCTCGTTCATTCGCGTGCTGATGGACGAGAGGTACACGTCCTGGAGGCTCCCGACGAGCTCCCGGTAGTTGTCGATCATGTCGAGCGCCTGGACGACGTGGTCATAGCAGTCCCGGAAATAGACGCGCACGGGGGCGGAGATGAGCTTCGATTCGTCGCGCAACAGCGCACCGATCGCCTCGCGGTGGGGTCGGAGCGAGCGGCGGTACATCAGCAGACGGTGCTTCACGGAGTGAATGTCCGCAAGAAGCGATTCATCCGGATCGGTCATCACGCGTTCGTCGAGGACCTCGAGCTCGTTCGCCAGCTCCTCGAGCACGGGGTAGTACCCGTCGACGATGGCGTCCAGCAACGCGTACAGCAGGTAGTCGGGGCCCGAGCCCCGAATGGTGCGGCGTCCCGCCCGCAGACGATCCCGGACCGGCTCGAAGCAGTCACCGCGGCGTTCCTGAATCGAGAGCAGGCAGCCATCGCCAAGAAAGAAGCTCACCTGCTCGATCGCCTCTTGGGTGTCGGGGCGGACCATCCGCGCGACCACGAAGAGCTGATCGTCGTAAAGCTCGGTCTTGGCGCGTTGGTGGACGTTGACGACGTCCTCGAGCGCCAGCCGGTGGATGTTGAACCGCTCTCCCAGCGTTCGGAGCAGATCGAGGTCGGCGAGGCCCGTGACGTCGACCCAGGTCATCAGTCCGGGCCGCCCGCCCGCGGCCACATCGGCGAACGGCTCGAGTCGACGCTCGGTCAATTCGTCGGCGTCGTACTGCATGACGTCGACGGTCGATGGAGCGGCATCTTCCGGCACCCTCAGCGTGCCGGGCGCGGTCCCCGGCGGCGGGCGTTTTCGGAAGATTGGAATGTAGGTCATGGGTGGCATCCGGTCGGGTGGCTCGTGGGGAGGATACTCCAAGCGCGCTCCCCGGACCACGACAGCAACGAGCGGGCGACCTTATGATTGTCCAGTCGTCCGTCGCAGATCCGCCGATCACGACGCCCGCCGGAGACGCCCATGCTCGACCCATCGGGGGACCCCCGGCCGCATCGGCTGCAGCGGCTCATGCCGTTTCGCGTGCGTGAGATTCTCCTGGTCGCAAGTCGGTACGACGCCTACATCCTCGAGGAAGAGGGCAAAGTCACCGACCTGATTCTCCAGGAGTTCGATCGGCTGAACCTGCGCTACGCGCCGCGGTTGAATCCGACGACCCGCGCCACCGAAGCGCTCACCTTGCTCGACTCCGATCGCCGGTTCGACATGGTGATCGTGACCCTGCACCCCCGCGAGATGGACCCCGCCGACTTTGCCCGCGAAGTGCGGCGTCGCCATCCCCGGCTGCCGGTGGTGCTGCTCGGCTACGACGATCGCGAGCTTCAGGAGCTTCGCGCGAGCGACGACGCATCGGCGTTCGACCGCATCTTCATCTGGACGGGGGACGCCAGGATCCTGCTTGCCCTCGTGAGCCTGATCGAAGACGAACGCAACGTCGAACACGACACGGCCATTGCGGGCGTGGAGGTGATTCTCTTCGTCGAGGACTCGATCCATTTCATCTCCTCGTTTCTCCCCATCCTGTACGGGAAGTTGCTGGAGCAGTCGCAGCGTCTCATCAGCGAGGGGCTCACGGTCGCCGACTCGGTGCTTCGCATGCGTGCTCGGCCGAAGGTGCTGCTCGCCACGACGTACGACGAGGCGTGGACGTTGTTCCAGCAACACCGTCAGAACATTCTCGGCGTGATCTCCGACGTGAGCTTCTACCACGATGGGAGCGACGACCACGACACGGCCGGGGCGGAGCTGGCCCGCCGCATGCGGCGTGACGACCCCGACCTGCCGATCCTGCTGCAGTCGTCGGACCCCGCGAACCACCGGCTCGCTCGCGCGCTCGACGTCGGTTTTCTCGACAAGCAGTCGCCGTACCTGACCAGCCAGCTCGAGCAGTTCATGCGATCCGCGTTCGGGTTCGGGCCGTTCATCTTTCGCCGTCCGGACGGGACGGAGGTCGGACAGGCCGACTCGCTCGCCGAGCTGCGCGACCGGTTGGAGACCGTTCCGGCGGAGTCGATCAAGTACCACTCCGACCGAAATCACTTCTCGGCCTGGCTGAAGGCGCGGGCGGAATTTCGGCTGGCCGATCGGTTGCGTCCCCGTCGCGTGGATCACTTCCCGGACCTCGAGGCCATGCGACGCCGGGTCCTCGCCGACCTCGACGACTATCGCCGCGATGCGCACCGCGACGCGATCGCGGAGTTCCGGCCGGACACCTTCGGCACGTTGAGCACTTTCGCCCGCATCGGCGGCGGCTCGCTCGGCGGCAAGGCGCGCGGGCTGGCATTCCTCAATACGCTGCTCCGCTCGTACGACCACCCCTCGGTACCCGTCGCGGTGCCGCCGACCGTCGTCATCGGGACGCAGCACTTCGATTCCTTCATCGAGCAGAACGACCTGGCGGACTTTGCCTCCAGCGCAGAGCCGGACGAGGAGGTGCGGCGGGTCTTCCTGGCGGCGTCGCTGCCGTCGACGCTCGCCGAGACGCTTCTGAAGCTCGCGTCGCAGATGACCTTTCCCTGCGCCGTGCGTTCCTCCAGCCTGCTCGAGGATTCGCAGTACGAGCCATTCGCCGGCGTGTACGAGACGTACATGCTCCCGAATCAGAGCCCGGACCCGGCGTTGCGGGCGGCGGAGTTCGAGCGGGCCATCAAGCTCGTCTACGCGTCCACCTTCTCCGAGCGGGCCCGCACGAGCCTGGCCGCGACACCCCACCGCCCGGAAAAGGAGAAGATGGCGGTCATCATCCAGCAGCTCATCGGGCGTGCTCACGGCGACATCTTCTACCCGTCTCTCTCCGGCGTTGCGCAATCGTACAACTACTACCCGTACGGCCACGTCCGACCATCCGACGGCGCCGCCCGGGTCGCCGTGGGGCTGGGCAAGTACGTCGTCGAGGGGACGGGCGGGGTGCGGTTCAGCCCGCACGCCCCGAAACACCTCCCGCAGGGTTCCACGGTCGACGATATCCTCGACAACGCGCAGCAGTTCTTCGACGCGTTGCCCCTGGACCCGGGCGACGCCGATCCCCACCGCCAACTGCAGCCCCACCGCTACCCGATCGAACGCACGCTCGAGGAGCCGGCGCTGATGCTCGTCCGCTCCGTCTATTCACGGGACGATCACACGGTGACCGACGGCGAGGGGCGACCGGGCACCCGTCTCGTGACGTTCGCGGGCGTGCTCAAGCACAACCTGTTCCCGCTGGCCGAGCTGCTGCGCGATCTGCTCGATCTCGGCAGCACCGCGATGAGCACCCCCGTCGAGATCGAGTTCGCCGTGGAGCTTCCCGATGGGGCGGCGGGACAACCGGCGCACTTCGCCTGCCTGCAGTTTCGTCCGATGGCCGTCGCGCGTGAGCTCGCCCGGGTCGACCTCGACGCGATCCCGCCGGCGTCCATCCTGTGCGAGAGCGATCGTGTCCTCGGCAACGGCCGGATCGAGGACATCCGCGACGTCGTCTGGGTGGACCCCGAGCGTTTCGATCGCAAACGCAGCCGCGATGTCGCCGACCGCGTCGCGCGGCTCAACGCGCAGCTCAGCCGGGCCCGCCGGCCGTACCTGCTTCTGGGTCCCGGACGCTGGGGGTCGGCCGATCCCTGGCTCGGCATACCCGTCCACTGGGGTCAGATCGCCGGCGCCCGGATCGTGATCGAGACGAGCCTGCCCGGCACGCCGATCGTGCCGTCGCAGGGCAGCCACTTCCTGCACAACCTGACGACGCGGCACGTCGCGTACCTGACGGTGACCGACCCCGGGTCGGGCCATGTCGACCTGGATTGGCTCCGCGCCCAGCCGGCGACGACCGCGGACGAATTGGGCGTCGGTTGGATCGAGTTGCCCGTCCCGCTGCTCGGCCTGATCGACGGGGAAGCCCAGCACGGCATCGTGATGAAGCACGCGGATCTCGGTGCACGCGGGTCGGAATGATCCGGTCACTCGTCCGGGTTCGCGGCAGCCGGGGCGACCGGCGGCGGCGTCAACATGATCTCCCCCATGACGAATGGAGACGCCGGTGCGAGCTTCGCGCGCACGGTCGCGACGGGATCGAGCGTGCGCCCCCGCGTTCCCCGGGCCTCGATGGCGAGCACACCTGCGCCCAGCCCGACCCCGACGACGGCGGCGATCCGCGCCGCAACCCGCCGAACGCGGGCGCGCACGGCCCGCACGCCGACGGGGCAGTCCCGGGTCAGGATCGTGCCGTCGGGCCGGCGGTAGAAGCCACCGCACAGCCGACCTTCGTGTCGTTCCACGAGCGTTGTGATCTCGTCGCGGGTCATGGCGGAGAAGTTGTAGACGTTGAGCCGGCACCGCCCGCAGTGACGCATTTGCGCGTCTCCGTCGAGATCCTCCCAACGCATGCTGCACGGGGAGGCGACACCGATTCGGTCGAGGACGTCGAGTGGGATGTTCGTGCTCACGGGAATCCTCCGCCTCCGGCAGGACAACGACGCGGCTCCGCGGTGCTTAGGAAGTCGCCGCGATTTTGTGCCGGGGCGACGACGCACCCGCCGGCTCCCGCCGGGATGACCGCGCGATGACCGATTCGCGGCCGTTCTTTCCGGACGGTCTCCGGCCTCGCCTGCGTCCAGTGACGGGCGGTTAGGATCTTCGCCATGCGGATACTGATCGTGGTCGGGATGGTCGCGGTGGGTTTTCTCGTCTGGCGTGTGCTCTGGCCACCCGGGGATGGGCCGGCGGAATGACGGCAGAGGATGGCCTCGCCGCGAGTCCCTATATTTGAAGACGATGCCCGCTCGCACGCTCGATCTGTCCGTGGTCGCTCCGGCCCGAAACGAGGCCGGCAACCTCCCCGCGCTCGTCGAAGAGCTCGACGCGGTGCTGCGTCATGGCGACCTCACCTACGAGATCATCGTCGTCGACGACGGCTCCACCGATGACTCCCCGCGGGTGCTGGCCGCGTTGGCCCGCCGCTTCCCGGCCCTGCGGCCACTGCGGCTCGCCGCCGGACTTGCCGGGTCGGCGCAGGGGCAGTCCGCGGCGTTTGCCGCGGGGTTCGCGTTCGCGCGGGGCCACATCATTGCCACGATGGATGCCGACCTTCAGAACGACCCCGCGGATCTTCCGGGCCTGATCGATGTCCTGCACGCGACGGGCGTCGACCTCGTGCAGGGCAATCGCACGCGGGCTCGCGCGGAGGGTCTGATCCGCCGGGCCACCTCCGGTGTCGGTCGACTGGCCCGCCGGCTGCTGCTCCGCGACAGTGTCGAGGACACGGGGTGTTCGCTTCGCGTCATGCGTGCGGCCGTCGCCGATCGGCTGCCTCTGGAGTTTGCCGGGATGCACCGGTTCATCCCGATCACCGCCGAGCAGCTCGGCTTCACGGTGTGCGAGCGGCCGGTGACCCACCGGCCGCGATCGTCGGGCCGAGGACACTACGGCGTCTGGAATCGCGCGTGGCCGGGGTTGCTCGACTGCCTCGCCGTTCGGTGGATGGGGCGACGACGACGCGTGACCGATGCCACGCCGATCGTCACCGACGCGTCGAAGCCCTTGGACCGTCAGCCGGCGCCGCTCGAGCGATCGGCGTGATCGCCGTGCTGGCATCGACGCCCGTCGAATCCGTGCTGCGGTGGGCCAACGTCGATGGGCCCGCCGAGATCGCACTGCTCGTCTTCGGCGTCGTGGCCCAGATGCTGTTCTTCGCCCGCTGGCTCGTGCAGTGGGTCGCGACGGAACGCCGCGGGGTCTCGCATGTCCCCGAGCAGTTCTGGTGGCTGAGCCTGGCCGGCGCCACGCTGCTGCTCGTATACTTCACGCTGCGCGGCGAGCTGGTCGGCATGCTGGGGCAATCGGTGGGCTGGTTCGTCTACGCCCGCAACCTCATGCTCATCCGCGGCGCCGCCCGTCCCCCCACGCCGGATCCGCCGGCCTGACTCCGGCGCGCCCGAACGAATGCCTGATCCTGCCCCCACCTGCGATGTCCCGATCGATCCGCTGGCCCTGACGAGCGAGCAGTTCTGCCGTGCGGGCAAACGGCGTGACCACCCGTTGACCGAGCCACTCGCGCTCTACCGGCGGGTTCTGCGCGAGGGCCACCGGCCGGACGTTGCCTCCGTCGTCCCGCCCGATCCGCCCATCGGCGTGATCGAACGCGAGGGTCCGACCCGCAAGTTCACGATGCGGCTGGCCGACGGCCTCGAGACCGAATCCGTCATCCTGCCGCAGTCGAGCCGCGCGGGCCGACCCCGGCAAAGCCTGTGCGTGTCCTCGCAGGTCGGGTGCGCGATGGGCTGTACTTTCTGCGAAACCGCGCAGATGGGGCTTCTGCGGAATCTCACGCCGGCGGAGATCGTCGCCCAGTGGTACGCGGCCCGGTTCACGCTCGACGCCGCGATCACGCACGTGGTGTTCATGGGCATGGGCGAGCCGCTCGACAATCTCGAATCGGTCCTGCAGGCGATTCGGGTCCTCACCGACCACAACGGGGCGGCCATTCCGGCCGCCAAGATCTCCGTCTCGACGGTCGGCCGCATCGATGGCATCGAACGGTTGGCCGCGTTCGTCCGCGAGCCGGGCTTCCGGCAGCTCCGTCTGGCCGTGTCCATCAACGCCCCCAACGACGCCGTGCGCGACGAGATCATGCCGATCAACCGCGCGATGCCGATGGCCGCGCTCCGGGACACGCTCCTCGCCTGGCCCGCGCGGCCGCGGCTGCCGATCCTCATCGAGTACGTGCTCATCCCCGGTGTGAACGACGCGTCGGCCCACGCCGAGGAGCTCTGCCGTTTCCTGCGTCCGCTCTCCTACACGTTGAACGTGATCCCGTACAACCCGCGTCGCAACTCGCCGTGGCCTGCGCCCACCGAGGCGACGATCACCCGGTTCGTCACCCGGGTGCAGGCGGCCGGTGGGTTCGTCAAGCGGCGACAGACGATGGGCCGCAGCGTGATGGGGGCGTGCGGCCAGCTCGGCAACCCCGCCTTTCGCCGACGCCGGCCGGCCGGCTGCGGATGAACGCCGGCGAGGTATCGGACGTTCGCCGAACCGGCGACCGCGTCGGGACCACGCGGACGTCCCGACACCGAACAAGTCGTCACCGCTTTGGTCCGATGTGATTCCCGGGCGTGGCTCGCCATTCCGCCACGCCCGATTTTCACCATGCCTGACGCCCCGACCTCGTCTCCCCGGCCCCGCACCAGCCCCGCCGCCACCATCGCCGGCGGGTGGGCGGTCTCGGGCGGGCTGGGTCTGACGGTCGCGGTCACGCTGGCGATCAAGAACCCGCTCGGCCTGCCCGTGCCGCTCACCGCGCTCACCGCGATCGCCGGGGGTTGGGTCATCATGCTGCTGTTCGCCCCGTGGCGGTCGGTGTCACGCACCCAGCGTTGGCGGGAGCGGGTGGTCGAGATGACCCGGATGATCGAAACGGTCGCGAACAGCGACGAACGAGCGCCGACGCGATCGATGCTCGGCGGCGACGAGTCGGACGAGTTGGCCCGGCTCGGTCGCGTCGTCCACGACGTCCTGGGGGAAGCGCACGCCCGGCGGCGCGAGAACCGCCTGCTCCAACGGAAGATGGACGACTCCATCCGCCGCGAAACCGACCGCGCGACGGTCCAGCTCCGGCGTGAGGCGACGACCGACCCGCTCACCGGCCTCGGCAATCGCCGTTCGCTCGATCGCAAGATCGACGAGCTGTTCGGACCCGATCGCCGGCAGAGCCGCGGCAACGTCGTCGCCATGGTGCTGGATCTCGACCTGTTCAAGGCCGTCAACGACACGCTCGGACACGAGGTGGGCGACTCGTGCCTCGCGTTCCTCGGAACGCTCCTGCGTTCGACCCTGCGACGCGAAGACTCCGCGATTCGGCTCGGCGGCGACGAGTTCATCGTCCTGATGCCGAACCAGTCGATCGAAGAAGCCCGCGCCGTCGCACAGCGCATCGCCGCGTTGTTCGGTCAGATGCCGTGGTCGTACGAGCGGCCGGCGCGGCCGACGCTTTCGATCGGGCTGGCCAGCGTGTGGAGCGGCGGCGAGGAAGCGGCCCGCGAGCTCTTCCAGAATGCGGACGAAGCGTTGTACTCGTCCAAGTCCGCCGGGCGCAACACGATCGCGGCGTACGAGGATCACCCGCACCGAGCCGCGTGAGACCGCATCACGCGGCGTCAGCCGCCGCCTTTTCGCTGCTCCGCGATGATGTGCGCCCGCAACGCGTCGCGTTCGCGTTCATCGAGGCGGCCGTCGCCGTTCTTGTCGAACTGGCCCATGAGATCGGCCTTCGACGCCCCGCTCGGCTTGGTCGTCTGGCGTCGACTCTTCGACTTGATCGCCGGCCGGCCGACGCCGGGCAGTGTCGCGAACTGCTGCGGCGTCAGGACCGAGCGCAGCTGCTCGACGTACCGCCCACCGAACTCGTGCCGATCGCGAAAGCCCTGGGTGATCGGATCGTCCCGCGTCTGCCCCGACTCGTCACGGATGCCCGCCGCGTGTTCGAAGCGGACACGCTCGCGGTCGGGCTCGTGACGAAGGAGGAGCGCCCGCAGCTCTTCGTTCCGGAGGGCCAACTGCTGCCGGAACTCCTCCTCGATGCGATCGATGGCAATGAGGGCCTCGTCGGTGATGTCATCCAGCCGCTTGGCCGCGTTGATGGCGCGCTGAGCCGACGTGGGCTGCTCGATGCCGGGGAAGGCACGCTGGTTGACCTCGTGGCGGAACCGGCGGGCAATCTCGGGCGGCAGCACGCTCTCGATGAGCGTCGCGTACTCCTGATTGATGTTGCGCACCGCGACCCGCAGGTTCATCATGCGGCGAGCGCTTGCCCGGATCGGCGTCACGTTGTCCGAGCCGGCGGCGGTCCGCTGCTCGGCGCGGGCCGTTCCCTCGTAGTCGTTGCGCATCTTGAGGGCATTGTCGAGACGCAGATCGTATTCGGCCAGCAAGTCGTCGAGGACCGGCTGCAGCGTCGGATCGACCTCGACGTTCACCGCGACGACGAAGAGATTCAGCGACTCCATCGACAGCCGACCGCGATGCAGCGTCTTCTCGCGACGGAACCGGCGTTCGAGGGCGGGCCACAGCGCCTGCTGATCCTCGCTGAGAATCGCCTGCATGTTGAGACGGAAGCTGTTACCGAGCTGGGCTCGCTCACGCTCCCACGCCTCGAGCGCGATCGACTTCCTTCGCATGACCTCGATGTACTCGGCGCCGGGGGTGCCCAGAGCGCGATCGCGTCGCAGCTCGTCGCGCAGTGCGCGAATCTGATCCTGGTACTTCTGCATGATCCGCCGTCGCTGGTCGGCGCTCCGCGCCCGCTGCGACTCCTTGCGAGCCTGCTCCAGCAGGGAGCGGGTTTCATTCCGCATCCGCTCCCGCGCCGCTTCGAACGCGGCGTCGTTTCGAGCGGGCGGCTGGAACTCGGCCAGCTTCTCGCGGGCCGCCGCCGCCCCCTCCTGGAAGGCGGATTCGTAATCGTTGAACAACGCTTCGGCGATGATCGCCTGGTCGTCATCGAGATCGAGGTGCTCCTCGATGGTGTGCAGATCCCGTCGCAGAAACTCGGCGATGAAGGCATCACCCACCGAGACCGGCGGGATGATCATGCCCTGCCCCACGCTCAGGCTCACGCACAGCCCGGCGAGCAAGCCGCCGATCAGGATCATGCGTCCTCGGAATCTCATCGGGGTGCGCGTGCGCATTCGGTGCCTCCTCCCGGGGGCCATCCGACCCCGCTCCCAGCGTCCAATCGGTCGTTCAACGAACACCCCCACCGCGTTTATGCAGGATTCCCGGCCGTTTTGTCCCCGCGACCCCGGCCCAGCTCGTACAGGAACACCGCCGACGCCACCGCGACGTTCAACGAGGACACACCAGGAGCCATCGGGATCGCGCAAATCGCGTCACAGGCCCCGAGAACCGCGTCCGAGAGCCCCTCGCCCTCCGATCCGAACACCAACCCGAGCCGGGGGGACCGAGGCAGCTCGACCACCGGCCGGGCCTCCGGGGTGACCTCGGCCGCCACCAGGGTCATCCCCCACTCTTCCCGCAAACGGATCAGGGCCTCCGGCCACGCTCCCGAGACCGCGAACGGCAGGGAGAGGGCGTGACCCATGGAGACCCGGATGGCCTTGCGGTAGAGCGGATCACAGCACGTCGGGTCGAGGATCAACCCGTCGACGCCGAACGCCGCCGCGTTGCGAAAGAGCGCGCCCATGTTGTCGACGTTGGTCAGACCGGCGGCGAGGACGAGCGTCAGCGGCGTCGTTCCCCGCCGCGTCCCGAAGACCGCCTCGACCGTGAGGTCCGAGACGGCCTGCCGCCGGCCGGTCGCCAGCACCCCACGGTGGACGTGAAACCCCGCGATCTCCGAGATCAGCGGCAGCGCGGCGACGTACACCGGACACGTCACTCCCGCCCGGGCGAGCGTGGGGTGGAGCCGCGTGGCCTTTTCGCGGCTGAGGAGAATCGCGTGCAACCGATCGGGCGACGCCAGCAGGCGCCGCAGCACGAGCTCCGACTCGGCCATGAAGAGACCGTCGCGGCCACGCAGATCGCGATCGCGGACGTCGCGGAAGACGTCGATCCGGGGATCGCCGGGATCGTCGATCGTGATGGTCGCCGCAGCGGGCGGGCTCACCACCGATTCCTCACTGGTCCCCGGCGACCCAACCCTGGATCGTGAGCTGACCCACCGGACCCAGCGCCATCGCGCGGTGAAGCGAGGTCGGTCGGCACCAGATCTTCGACATGCCCAGCCACTGCTGCCACACCGGGTTGACCTCGATCGCCGACACGAGCGACGCGGCGATCACGATCTGGAGCGGCACGACGTCGGTCGCGATCGCCCGCCCGAGACGCTCCGTGTCGCCGTCGAGCATGTCGATCCACTTGTTGCGTGACCAGTCCTGGAGAATCGCCAGCTCCACGAGCACGCGGCGACCGGAGGCCGGATCGAAGACGAGCAGATCCGCCGTCTCGCGGCTGCCGGTCACGCCCATCTCGGCGTACCGCGGGTGGGGCTGCACGGTCCAGCCGGACCCGCTGCCGCCGACGTCCTCCCCGGCCCGGTGTCCGTGCAACGCCGTGACCGACTCCCACACCGTCCACTCCGCGAACGAACAACCCGTGCCGGTGAACACGACGAGGTCGTCGGTGCGTGTCGCCAGGCGGTCGGCGATTGCGTTGAACACGGCAGCGGCCACCGACGGCGGTGCCGCGGGGCCGGACTCGGTGGACGGATGCGCGGATGGAACCAGGCTCATGACCGGTAGTGTACTCGGTCGCCCCGATCGTTCCCGGTCTCGATCGGGGTCAAATCCCCCCGGGGACGATCCCGCGAGTCGGCTGACCCGTCACTAGTCTCTGCGGACCGCTTGCGACGGACGCCCCGTCGCGTTCTCTTGCCCGTATTCGGAGCATCGCGTCATGGCATCGGACGCCGCCGCACCTGCGCTTCAGGCCGTCCCCGACACCGGACTCGAGCGATTCGTCTACGACGACGCGATCGCCCGGAAGTTCGCGCTCGCAACGATCGTCTGGGGCATCGTCGGTATGACCGTCGGCGTGCTCATCGCGCTGCAGCTCGCCCTCCCCTGGTTCAACCTGGAGCTGCCGTGGCTCACGTTCGGCCGTCTTCGCCCGCTCCACACGAACGCGGTCATCTTCGCGTTCGCCGGAAACGCGATCTTCGCCGCCGTCTACTACTCGTCGCAGCGACTGTTGAAGGCGCGTATGTTCAGCGATGCGCTCAGCAACGTGCACTTCTGGGGCTGGCAGGCGATCATCGTCGGCGCCGCGATCACGCTGCCCCTGGGCATCACGCAGAGCAAGGAGTACGCCGAGCTCGAATGGCCGCTGGACATCGCGATCGCCGCGGTGTGGATCGTCTTCGCCATCAACTTCTTCGGGACCGTGGCCCGACGCCGCGAGCGGCACCTCTACGTGGCGTTGTGGTTCTACATCGCGACGATCATCGCGATTGCCGTGCTGCATATCTTCAACAACCTGGTGCTTCCGGTCACCGCCCTCAAGAGCTACTCGCTCTACGCCGGCGTGCAGGACGCCTTCATGCAATGGTGGTACGGGCACAACGCCGTCGCGTTCTTTCTCACGACGCCGTTCCTGGGGCTGATGTACTACTTCCTGCCCAAGGCCGCCAACCGCCCGGTCTTCAGCTACAAGCTGTCGATCCTGCACTTCTGGTCGCTGGTGTTCATCTACATCTGGGCCGGGCCGCATCACCTGCATTACACGGCCGTCCCCGCGTGGCTGTCGACGCTCGGCATGCTTTTCTCGCTCATGCTGTGGATGCCGTCGTGGGGCGGGATGATCAACGGTCTGCTGACGCTCCGGGGGGCGTGGCACCGGGTTGCGGAAGACCCGATCCTGAAGTTCTTCGTCGTTGCCGTGACCTTCTACGGGATGAGCACGTTCGAGGGGCCCGTGCTCTCGATCAAGTCGGTCAACGCGTTGTCGCATTACACCGACTGGACCATCGCCCACGTGCACGCGGGCGCGTTGGGCTGGGTCGGGTTCATGATCTTCGGCATGCTGTACTGGATGATGCCGCGTCTGCTTCAGACGGAGCTGTTCAGCCGGCGGCTCATGAGCATCCACTTCTGGATCGCGACGATCGGCATTCTCCTCTACATCATCCCCATCTACGCGGCCGGTCTGACGCAGGGGCTGATGTGGCGGGCATTCGACGCGTCCGGCATGCTCGCGTACGGCGATTTCATCGAGACCGTCACCCGCCTGCTGCCCTTCTACTGGATTCGCGTCATCGGGGGCACGCTCTACCTCGCGGGCGGAGTGCTCGCGCTCGTCAACGTCTACCTGACCTGGCGGCGTCGTCCCGCGACCTACGCGGAAAACGTGCAGGAAGCGGCTCCGCTGCTTCCGGACTACCAGGATCCGCCCGTCCCGCCCTCTCGTCTCACCGGCGTCCTCGACTTCGCGAAGACGCTCGACGTCCTTGGCCAGGCCAAGTGGCACCGGCGTTGGGAGCGGCTCCCGTTGCGGTTCACGATCTGGGTGATCATCGCCGTGGTCTCCGCCTCGCTCTTCGAGATCATCCCCACGTTCATCATCCGTTCGAACGTTCCGACCATTGCGACCGTGACGCCGTACACGCCGCTGGAGCTGGCCGGCCGCGACCTGTACGTGTCGGAGGGTTGCTACAACTGTCACTCCCAGATGATCCGCCCCATGCGGCACGAGACCGAGCGGTACGGCGAGTTCTCGAAGGCCGGCGAGTTCATCTACGACCGGCCGTTCCAGTGGGGCTCGCGGCGGATCGGCCCGGATCTCCACCGGATCGGCCAGACGAACTCGAGCGTCGTGTGGCACGTGCGTCACTTCAACCGCCCCACCGACACGAGCCCGGGCTCGATCATGCCGCCGTATCCCTGGCTCCTGGAGGAGGATCTCGACTTCGCGGCCATTCCGGCCCGGGTGCGCGCGATGGCGACGCTCGGGGCACCGTACGACGACGCGATCATCGAGAACGCCGAAGCGGACGCCCGCCGCCAGGCCGCCGAGATCTTCGCGCGGCTGGTCGGGGAAGACGAGACCTACGGCGACAGCGACCTCGCCGACCGCAAGGTCGTGGCGATCGTGGCCTACCTGCTCCGGCTCGGGACGGACATCACCAAGCCGCCACCGGACGACACCGGTGAAACGCTCGCCGCCTCGGGAGGAACGCCGTGACCACCGCCATCGCCCCGGAGACGGTGAACCTGCTCAAGGGCATCGCGTTGTTCGTCTTCATCGCGATCTTCCTCGGCGTCGTGCTGCGTCTGCTGATGCGACGCCGCGAGCACGACCGCCGCATGGCGCGACTGCCGCTGGACGATACGCCGACCCACCGCCGGCGGGCCGAACGCCGGGAGGACCAATCATGACCGACCCCGCCCTTCCCGATGATCGACTCCTCGATCACGAATACGACGGCATTCGCGAGTTCGACAACCCCCTTCCGGGATGGTGGGTCTGGATCTTCGTCGGGAGCATCCTGATCTGCTTCCCGTACGTCATGTGGTATCACCTCGGCGAGGGCTCGTCGGTCCACGATGCCTACGAGGCGGAGCTCGCCGCGTACGCGGAGCAGCTCATGGCCACGTACGGCGAGCTGACGGCCGATGACGCCACGATCCGATCGTACATGGACGACGACATCGCCATGTCCGGCATGGCGCGGTTGTTTCGCAGCAAGTGCGCGCAGTGCCACATGGCCGACGGCAGCGGGAACATCGGGCCGAACCTCACCGACGACGCATGGTTGCACGTGACCGAGCTGGCGGACATCGCGCAGGTGGTCCGCGCCGGCGTGCCCGACAAGGGCATGACCGCCTGGGAAGGCCGGTTGTCGGAGACGCAGATCGTGCTGGTGTCCGCGTACGTCGCGCAGCTCAGCCGCAACCCCATCGGAGGCAAGCCGCCGCAGGGTGACGTCGTCGACCCGTGGCCTCCTCCGCCGCCGGAGCAGCCGTAGATGACGCCGCCGGGCACCAACGCTCCGCCGGCGGCGCCGGACGAAGTGCTCTCGACGCTCAACCGCGACGGCTCCCGACGATGGCTGCGACCGCGGCCGTCGGCGGGTCGCTTTCTCACCGCGCGGCGGCTTGTCGCCGTGACGCTCATCGCCGCCTTCGCCGCCATTCCCTACGTGCGTGTCGGGGGCAAGCCGGCGTTGCTGCTCGACATCGCCCGCCGCGAGTTCACGATCCTCGGCACCACGTACCTGCCGACGGACACGCTCCTCGTCGCGCTCGGGCTGCTGTCGGTCTTCGTCGCGATCTTCCTCGTCACCGCCCTGTTCGGCCGCGTCTGGTGCGGGTGGGCGTGCCCCCAGACCGTCTACCTCGAGTTCCTGTTCCGTCCCATCGAGCGTCTGTGCGAAGGGCGTCACTACCGGACCGGAGGCCGGAGCCCTCTCTCCGTCGGGCGGCGTCTGCTGAAGTACGCGATCTACCTGCTGCTGGCGATGTTCCTCGCCCACACGTTCCTCGCGTACTTCGTCGGCGTCGAGCAGCTCTTCCGTTGGGTGCGGTCGTCCCCCTTCGAACACCCGACGGCCTTCGCGGTCATGGCGGCCACGACGGGGCTCATGATGGTCGACTTCTGCTGGCTCCGCGAGCAGGTCTGCACGCTCATGTGTCCCTACGGTCGACTTCAATCGGTGCTCCTCGATCGCGACTCGCTGATCATCAGCTACGACGAGTCGCGGGGGGAGCCCCGCGGTCCCATCCGACGCTCCCCGCCCGACCCCGCAGAGACCGCCCGGGGCGACTGCGTCGATTGCCACCTCTGCGTCGTCACGTGCCCCACCGGCATCGACATTCGACGCGGGCTGCAGATGGAGTGCGTGGGGTGCGCCCAGTGCATCGACGCCTGCGACCGTGTCATGGAATCCGTGGGCCGACCGCGCGGGCTCATCCGCTACACGTCTCAACGCGCCCTCGCGGGCGCGCGAGCGAGCATCGTGCGCCCCCGCACGGTGATCTACCCGGTGCTTCTCGTCGGCCTGCTCGGACTCCTCGCCGCCGTCGCGATCGGCCGCAGCAACACGGACCTCACCGTTCTGCGCACGCGGGCCACGCCCTATGCGCTCACGACGTCGGGCGACGTCGTCAACTCCATCAGCCTGAAGATCACCAATCGGGCGACCCACGCCCGCCGCTTCGAGCTGGAGATCGACGAAGCGTTGTCCCTCGAGTCGGCGCAGCTTCCGGTCACCATCCCCGCGGGCGCGGCGGTCGACGTCACGGTGCAAGCGGTGATCGCCCGGAACCGCTTCGACGGGGGCCGGGCCGCCGTGACACTCCGGCTCGTCGATGACGACGGCCAGAGACACGAACGACCCGCGACCGTCCTCGGTCCGCTCTTTGCCCAAGGGGAGGCCTCGCCATGAAACCGGGTGCCCGCTGGATCCTTCTCGTCGTCGGCCTGCTCGTCTTCTCGCTGCTCACCCACGGGGTCCTCATCGCCGCGGCGGTGATCGACCCCGGATTCGCCCTTCCCGCCGACTTCGAACGCGCCGCGGGCGACTGGGACGCCGTCGTCGCCGAACGCCACGCCAGCGCCGCACTCGGATGGACGATGCGGCTGACCACGCGGCCCGAGACACCGGATGTGCGGATCGAGCTGGTTCTGTTGGATCGCGACGAACGGCCGGTGACGGATGCCGCGGTCACCGTGGACACGTTCTTCATCGCGCGGGCGGCCCGCCGGCTGACGGCAACCCCCGTCGAGGTGGAGCCCGGCCGGTACTCCACGCTGCTGCCGATGCGACGCAGCGGGCAGTGGGAGCTGAACGTGCAGGCGGTGCGGGGGGAGGAGCGTTTCATCGAACGTCGGCGGCTCCACATTCTCACGCCCCCGCCGGCCGCCGGGAGCCCCACGCCGTGATCGCCCTGATCCTCACCGTCCTCGCGGCAAGCCTGCTCGGGTCGCTTCACTGCGCCGGCATGTGCGGGGCGTTCGTCGTGCTGTGTTCCGGAGAGCCCGGCGCCCCCCCGACGCGAACGGCCACGCTTCAGAGCGCGTACCACGCCGGCCGCCTGGTCACCTACGCGGCACTCGGGGCGGTGGCCGGAGGCTTCGGCGCCGCCCTCGATCTCGGCGGCGCCGTCTTCGGCCTCCAGCGGGTGGCCATCGCGCTGGCGGGCGTCACCCTCGTCGTCGTCGGCCTGATGATCCTGATGGGAGGCCGCGGGCCGCACGGGATCCCGATTCCGCTGCCCGCGGCGTTGCAACGCATCGTGCGGGCCGGGCACACGCTCGCGTTTCGGCTGCCGCCGCTGCCGCGGGCGACGCTGATCGGGCTGATGTCGACGCTCCTCCCGTGCGGATGGCTGTACGCGTTCGTCCTCACCGCCGCGGGCACCGGCGCGCCGCTGCTCGGCGCGATCACGATGGCCGCATTCTGGGTGGGCACGCTGCCGGTCTTGATCGGTGTCGCCACCGGCGCGCAGGTCCTCGCCGGGCCGTTGCGACGACACCTGCCGAAGCTCACGGCGATCGCGCTCGTCCTGGTCGGCGGGTGGGCACTGGCGGGACGGCTGCGGGTGCCCGCGCTGACCACCACGACCGCGGTCCCGGCGTCGCTCGAGACGCTCGCCGACCACGTCCACCAGCTCGACGCCGAAGACTCGGCGTGTTGCCGCGATGCCGAGTAGCGCCACGGCCGACGTCTGTGCGCACTGCGGCCTGCCCGTGCCGCCCGGCCGCGTCGGCCGCGACACGCGGGTGTTCTGCTGCGCCGGATGCCGGATGGTGGCCGATGCGCTTCGAGATGCCGGTCTCGAGCAGTTCTACCGGATCCGCACCGAAGCCCGCCCCGGTCCGGACCCCCAAACGCTGGAACACTACCGGCCGCTGGACGACGATGCGTTCCTCGCCGCGTCGGCGCGGACCGAGCCCGACGGGTGTCACCGCATCACGCTCGGCATCGAGAACCTGCACTGCGTCGGGTGCATCTGGCTCGTCGAGCGGTTGCCGCGCGTGGTCGACGGCGTCCGGTCCGCCCGGGTCGATCTCCCACGGGGGCTCGTCACGCTGAGCTGGGACCCGGCCCGCGTTTCCCTGGCCCGCGTGGCCACGACCCTGCATCACCTCGGTCACCCCACCCACCCCGATCGCGACGCCGATCGGCGGGCCGTCCGGCGTCAGCAGGAACGCCGGCACATCCTTCGCATCGGCGTGGCCGGGGCGTGCGCCGCGAACGTCATGACGATCGCGTTTGCGCTCTACGGCGGCGCGTTCGAGGGGATGGATGCCGAGCTGAGACGCGTGTTGCGTCTGACGAGCCTCGCCCTGACGGTCGTGGCGGTCGCGGGCCCCGGCCGGGTGTTCTATCGGGGCGCGCTCGCCTCGCTCCGCGGCCGCGTCTTGCACATGGATGTGCCGGTGGCGATCGCGCTCTCGGCGGGGGTGATCTGGGGCGCCGTCAACACGATGCGCGGTTCCGGCGAGGTGTACTTCGAATCGCTCACCGCGATCATCTTCCTGCTGCTGGTCGGGCGGTGGCTGCAGGATCGCCACCGGTGGTCCGCGGAGGAATCGGTCGCGGCGCTCTATCGCATCACGCCCGAGCGAGCATGGCGACTCGGTCCCGGCGACCGGACGACGCGGGTCCCGGTGGTCGCCCTGCGCCGGGGTGACCGCGTGCGTGTCCCGCCCGGGGCGGCGGTGCCCGCCGACGGCACCATCGAACGGGGATCGACCCAGCTCGACTGCTCGCGGCTGACCGGTGAGTCCATGCCCGTCCCGGCCGAGCGCGGCGACGACGTCGATGCCGGCAGCGTGAACCTGGACGCGTCCATCGATGTCCAGGTCGAGCGGGTGGGGCCCGACTCCCGACTCGGTCGCGTCCTGAACGACGTCCGATCGCAGTTGGCCACCCGCGCCCCGGTCGTCGCGTTGGCCGATCGGGTCGCGCACGTCTTCGTGCTCGTCGTGCTGGCCCTCGCCGCGGCCACGATCGCCATATGGTGGAAAGCGGGCCCGGCGGTCGGCATCGAGCACGCGATCGCGTTGCTCATCGTCACCTGTCCGTGCGCGCTCGGGCTCGCGACGCCGCTGGCGATCACGGCCGCGGTCGGCCGCGCCGCCCGCGCCGGGATGCTGATCAAGAGCGGTGCCGCCCTCGAGCAGTTGTCACGCGATCTGGAGATCGTGCTCGACAAGACCGGCACCGTCACCGAAGGGCGATGCGCGCTCGTCGACTGGATCGGCGACCCGGCGGTGCGACCGCTCGTGCTCGCCCTCGAGCGTGACCAGGATCACCCGTTCGCGGTGTCGATGCGGGAGCGGTGGCCGGCGTTGTCGAGCGCTGCCCCGGTGGAAGAAACGAGCCGGCTGCCGGGCGGTGGGTGGCGGGGTCGGGTCGCGGGTCGTCGGATGGTCGTCGGCTCACCGCGTGGCGTGACGCTCGACGGCGCGCGGATCCCCGAGTGGGCGACCCGGGCGACGAGCGACGCCGTTGCGCGTGGCCGCTCGCCGATGATGATCGCCTGCGACGACGCGGTGGTGGCGCTGGCCACATTCGAAGACACGATTCACGGCGACGCGGCCGATGCCATCGGGCGTCTCCGCCGTCTCGCCGGCCGCATTCGGCTCGTCTCGGGTGATCACACACGCGTCGTCACGGCGGTCGGCCGGCAGATCGGTCTGGCGGACGCGGAAACCGTCGGCGAGGCCGACCCCCAACGCAAGGTCGCGTTCGTGCAGGCGCGACAGGGTGGCGACGCCACCGTGGTCATGGTCGGTGACGGCGTGAACGACGCGGCGGCCCTGGTCGTCGCCGACGTGGGCGTCGCGGTGCGCGGTGGCGCGGAGGCGAGCCTGGTTGCCGCCGACGTCTTCCTCTCGCGCCCGGGGGTGACCCCGCTCCTGGATCTCATCACCGGCGCGCGACGCACCATGCGGGTGATCCGGCGCAATCTCGCGGTGAGCCTCGGGTACAACGCAGTCGCGGCCACGCTCGCGATGGCGGGCGTGATCACGCCGCTCCTCGCGGCCGTTCTCATGCCGATCAGCTCGCTGACCCTCGTCAGCCTCTCGTACCGCGCACGGACCTTCGATCCGCCGCACCGCGATGCGGCGTCGCCGGCGGGAGGAGCCCGATGAGCGTGATCTACATCGTGCTGCCGGTGGCCCTCCTCCTCGCGGGCGGCGCCGTCGTCGCCTTCGTCTGGGCGGTGCGCTCCGGACAGCTCGACGACCTGGAGACCCCGGCGTGGCGGGTCCTCGGCGACGAGGAGGCCGACGGGCGTTCGGACGAATCAGACGCCGAGCGCGCCGGGGACGGGTGAAACACGCAACCGCGTCTTCCGAACAGGCTTCCGACGGCCGTCGGTCTACCATGGGCGTGACCGATCTGATCGCCCCTTCCCGCCACTGAGGAGATCCGCCATGACCCGCTCCCGCCAAGCCTGGCTCGCCGGCAGCCTCGTCACCATCGTCGGCATCGCATCGCTCGCGGCCGTCGCGCGTCCGCAGCAGGGCCCGCCGCCCCACGCCGCGCCGCCGGGCGGGGCAGCCTTCCCGGATCTGATCGGCGCGATCAAGGCGACGCCGGGCTGTCTCGGCGTCGAAGCGGCACAGACGATGAGCGGCAAGAACGTGATCTTCGCGTGGTTCGAGGACAAGAAGGCCGTGAAACGCTGGTACTACAGCGAAGTGCACCAGGAGCTCATGGATCAGTTCTTCCCGGACCGTGCGGGCAAGCCGTTGGCGGGCGTCCCGGATGACATCGGTCCGATCATGGCCGTCGCCTCGATCACGCACGCGTCGGAGGGAGCGTTCGAGGAAACATCGCTCCCGATCTCGCAGATCGCGATCGAGCTCTACTCGCCCGTGACCGGCGGCCTCTTCCTGGGCGGCCGGTTCGCGCCCGAGACGCTCAAGGTCGACCGCATGGCCGACTACACCCCGCCGGCGTCGACCCGTCACGCCGAAGATCAGTAGCCCGACGCGTCCGCCCGATCGACGAGTCCGACAAAACGCTTCGAACGCCGCCGCTTTCCGCGTGCGGCGTTTTTGCGTGCGCTGGAGGAAGCCGAACATCGCGTGCATCACACCGCACTCGGCCGGGCGGGACCCGACGTCGTTTAGAACGCCCTCATGTCCGAGATGCCCACGCACGCCGACCCCTTGCCGACCCCGCCGCGCCGGCTTGTTCGCGCACGCGCGCCGCCGACCTCGTCCGGGCGCACGCTCGACGTGTCCGGCTCGCCCCCGGACCCGCTCTCCACGGCGGTCACCGTGGACCCAGCTTCTCCGGGAGGTGCCTATGCGCACGCTCATCACGCTTGCTTCATGTGTGTTCGTCCTCGCCGCCACCGCCATCGTCGGCGGCTGCGACGGCCAGGGGTATCGCGTCCGTCTGCGAATCGAGTCGGAAACCGACCTCGACTGTCCGGCCGTCCTCGAGGACACCGTGTCCTACCGCGGGCGGGACTTTCACCTCGTCGACTCCAACTGCGACGACCGACCCGACCTCGCCTGCGATGTCGAGTCGGGTTTGTGCTACCGGATCCAGCGGCGTCTGCGACGCCCCGGCGAGGGCGTCATGCCGGACTACCTCGAACCCGACGTCGTCCCGCCGTCGGACATCGCGTTCGATCCGTCCGGCCCGCCGCCGCCGGACGCTGCCAGCCTCGACCCCGAGACCGAGACCGATCTCGGGTGGTCGCTGATTCAGCCGCCCGGCTTCGACACGGCGTTCGCGTTTGACTTCAGCGGCCGCCACGCCGATCAGTGGCTCGCGTACTTCGGCGTGGATCAGCTCGGGTCGACGCCGGCCATCATCACGGGCATCCACGCCGACTACGACGAGGACGCCGAGCAGCTGGAGATCGTCCTTCCGTACTCGACGAGCCTGCCGTTGCCGGACCCCCGCGACTTCGACGTCCGCTTCGAGCTGCAGGGGCTGATCGACGGGACCGGACCGGGGTTCCTGGTGGTGCGCGTCGCCGGAGCCACGGGCGAGGTCATTGCGTTCCTGCTCGCAGCGACGACCGACGGGAGCCTGTGGGCCGAGTTCATCGACGACGCCGACGTGGTGTGGGAGATGGAAGCGGACGCGGTCGCGGGTCTCGCGATCATCCTGCGTGACGGGGTTCCGTTTGCGACCATCGACTTGCCGCTGCCCTGACGTTCGACGCACGTTGCGTGTCATGTGGCTCACCGCCGGTCGCCCACGCGACCGGCGGTTCTGATCGTCGGAGGCATGGACCGTACAATCCACGCCCCACCATGCCCTCCCGACTTCGATATCTCCTGCTGCAGGTGCGTGATCCCGACGACCCGATCCGGGAGCACGAGATCGAGTGCTTTGCCCGCGCGTTCGAAGTGCCGGTCGATCGCATCTCGATCTTCGATCTCCTGTCCGGCGCCCCCACGGCCCGCCGGCTCGATGCGGCGGACGTGGTGCTCCTCGGCGGCAGCGGCGACTACTGCGTCTCCGACGGCGGCCCGTGGCTGGAGCCGGCCCTCGACACGATGCGCGAGCTCCACCGTCGTCGCCAGCCGACGTTCGCTTCCTGCTGGGGCTGCCAGGCGATGGCGCTCGCCCTCGGCGGCGCGGTCGTCCGCGATATGGCGAGAGCGGAGCTTGGCACCCTCGAGGTCCAGGTGACGGACGCGGGACGCGCCGACCCGGTGTTCGGGCCGCTCGCGCCGAGCTTCCCCGCGCAGGCCGGCCACCAGGACATCATCGACGCGCTCCCCCCCGACGCCACGCTCCTCGCATCCACCACGCGGGTGCCGAACCAGGCGTTCCGGTTCGACGACCGACCGATCTACTGCACGCAGTTCCACCCCGAGCTGTCGCTCGAGGATCTCCTGGTTCGGCTCCGGACCTATCCGGAGTACGTCGAACGGATCGCGGGCATGCCCTTCGACGAGTTCGCCGCCTCCTGTCGGGAGTCGGCACAGACGACGGCAGTGCTCCAACGGTTCGTACGCGGAGTCCTCGCGGACTGAGCGACGCCGACGAAGCGCGGACACGCCAAGACCGCCCGTTGCGCCCGCCCGACCCAACCTGTGCGAGGCGGCATGGACGCCGCCGGTCCCCGCGTGGCGTCGGTGCAGTCGCGCGAGCAGGTGGTTGGATGATCGCAGCGGGCGGGGAACTGGAATGGGAAGGGGAAGTGGAAGGGGACCCGGAGAACGGGGGCAATCCGTCGATGGCGCCCAACGCCAAAGGTGCCACGGACAGCGAAGCGTCCGTGCCGTCAGCGTCCATCCCGGGCGGGGCGGTTTACTCCCCTGCGC
>JABDLI010000036.1 GCA_013003065.1 Phycisphaerales bacterium
GTGCAGGGGTGCACGACTCCCCCGCGCGATGGAGGACGCACGGCACGGACGCTTCGCTGTCCGTGGCACCATTCGGGGGTGTCTTCCTGGGGGAAACGCTCACATCCCGACCAGAATCAGATACTCGACATTCCCCGCCCCCCGCCGTCCGCTCTTCCCCCCCACGAGCGGCGACCGCGTCCGCCCCAGCGGCGCGAGATCGAAGTCCGGAATCGCCGCCCACACGCGGTCGAGCATCGCCTCGGCGATCTCCGGATCGAGGCGGCCCTCGCGCAAGTGCGCGCGGCGTTCTGTTTCGTCGAGCTCGTAATGCGGCTTCACGAGGCTGATGATCCGCCCGCCGGGGGCCAGCCACCGTCGCGCGGCGGGGAGGGCGCGACGCTGCGGTGTCCAGCCGAGGTCGACGACCACCAGATCGACGCCCTCCGGCGGCGGTTCCGCGTGCAACGCGTTGGTGCGCTCCATGACGACGACACGGTCGTCCTGCCGAAGCTTCCACGCGAGCGTTCCGTAACCGGTGTCGACCGCCATCACCCGCGTGGCACCGCGTTGGAGCAGGCAATCGGTGAAGCCGCCGACGTTGCACCCGAAGTCGGCCGCGGTGCGGCCGGCGACGTCGATGTCGAACGTCTGGAGCGCGTGCTCGAGCTTGCGTCCGGCCCGGGAGACGTACGGCCCGGCGGCGCTCATGCCGACGCTCGCGGCGAACGGTGTCCGAGCGGTTCTCCGAGCCGGGGCTTGGTCCGGCCGACGGCCGCGATCACCGCGAGCGTGACGAGCGCGACCGTGAACGCGATCGTCACGGCGCGCCAGCCCGACGCGGCTCCGGCGAGGTCACCGGCTTCGATCGCCGCATACCACGCTTCGACGCGACCGCGTGCGAAGAAGTGCAACGCCGGCAACGCCACGACCAGCCCCCCCGCCTTGAGCCGGAACCAGCGGGTGCGAAGGAAGACCCGCGGGTGGCGGATCCACAGGGCGATGCCCGCGAGCACGGTGACGACGACGCCGGTGAACACGCACGGCCAGAAGACGCTTCGCACGACGCTCCGGAGGATCTTCCACCCCTCGAGCGTGTCCGGTTCGGGGCCGATCCAACCCAATGCGGACAACGCCGCGAGGCCCCCGAGCAGACCGCACAATCCGGCGAACTTCAGCAGCAGCAGCACCGGGCGGGCACCGCGACCCCGTCGCCGTTGCGCGGTGCGAATCGAGTCCATCCTGAGAGTCTACCAACGCGGAGACACGCCGCCGAAGCCGGATCACGGCCGCCCCGCGGAGCGTCGCGCACGTGCGTGGAAGCGGCCTCGGTACGGGGGGTTGCGCGGACCCTGAACGCACCCAAATCGGCTAGAATACTGCCTTCGTTCAGCTCCTCCCCGCCGGTTCGATCGGGGAGTCACGGTGAGCCCTTTCGTCGTCCCCGATCGCCCGAGGATTCATGGCCAAACGAGACGAGTCACCGCCTCCCCCGGGGGATGGCACGACGCCGGATCCGGCTGACAGCGCTCAGGGCGCCAGCGCGAACGGCGAGCACATGGTCGATCGCGCGATCGATCGGGAGCTGCACGACAGCTACCTGACGTACGCGATGTCCACCATCATGGACCGCGCGTTGCCGGACGTCCGGGACGGGCTCAAGCCCTCCCAGCGACGCATCCTCGTCGCCATGAACGACCTGAACCTGAGCCCCGGTCGCAAGCACCGGAAGTGCGCGAAGATCGCGGGCGACACGTCGGGCAACTACCACCCGCACGGCGAATCCGTCATCTACCCGACCCTCGTGAACATGGGTCAGGACTGGAAGATGCGGGTCCTGCTGGTCGACAAGCAGGGCAACTTCGGATCGATCGACGGCGACCCTCCGGCAGCGATGCGGTACACCGAGGCGCGGCTCACCGCCGCGGCCATGGAGCTGCTTGCCGATCTCAAGCTCCAGACCGTCGACTACCGTCCCAACTACGACGAGACCCGCGACGAGCCGGTCGTCCTGCCGGGCAAGTTCCCGAACCTGCTGATCAACGGCTCCAGCGGCATCGCCGTGGGCATGGCGTGCTCGAGCCCGCCGCACAACGTCACGGAAGTCTGCGACGCGATCATCGCGGTCATCGACGACCCCGAGATCGAGCTCGGTCCCCTCATGGAGATCATCCCCGGCCCCGACTTCCCGACCGGCGGCATCATCCAGGGACGTCGCGGCATCGCCGAGGCGTACGCGACCGGCCGCGGGCGAATCCAGGTGCGGGGCCGCGTCCATCACGAGAAGATCGGCAACCGCGACGCGGTCGTGATCGACGAGATCCCCTACCAGCTGGTCCAGAACAACCTGATCGAGAAGATGGTCGACGCCGCCCGCAACGGACGCGTGCCGGACATCTCGGACATCAAGAACTTCTCCGGCAAGACGCACCGCACACGGATCGTCGTGTACCTGAAGAAGGGCGCCGACCCCGACGTCGTCGAGAAGCAGCTGTACCAGTACACGCCGCTCCAGTCGACGTTCTCGATCATCAACATCGCGCTCGATCACGGTCGGCCCCGCACGATGGGCATCAAGCAGCTCATCGTCTGCTACATCGACCACCGCCGCGAGGTCATCCGGCGACGGACGGAGCACCTGCTCCGCGAAGCGAAGAAGCAGGCCCACCGTCTGGAAGGCCTGATCTACGCCGTCTGCGACATCGACGAGATCATCGCTCTCATCCGGGCGAGCCGGACGCGGGAAGAGGCGATCGAAGCACTGATGACCCGCGCGTTCCGCATCGCCTCGGACCACCGATACGCCGAGCTCATCCCGGAACGCCTCATCAAGCGATCGCAGGAAGGCGACGGCGTCTCCCTGACCCGCGTGCAGGCGGAGGCCATCGGCGCGTTCCGTCTCATTCAGCTCGTCGGTCTCGAGATCGAGAAGCTCACGAACGACTACGCCGGGCTGCTGGCGGAGATCGACGAGTACGAGGCAATCCTCGCCGACGAGCGTCGTGTTCTCAAGATGATCCGCGACGACTGCGAGGAGCTGCGGGCCAAGTTCGGCCACGACCGCTCCACCTCGATCGAGGATGCCGAGAGCGAGGAGTTCGACATCGGCGACCTCATCGCCGAGCACGATGTCGTCGTCACGATCTCGCACCAGGGCTATGTCAAACGGTGCCCGGTGGACACGTACCGCGAGCAGGGCCGCGGCGGCCGGGGCATACGCGGTTCCGGTTCGAAGGAGGACGACTTCATCGAGCATGCGTTCGTCTCCTCGACGCACGACGATCTTCTCTGCTTCACGAACACGGGGCGTGTGTACAAGAAGAAGGTCTACCAGATCCCCGAGCTCAACCGCACGTCGCGGGGGCGGGCGATCGTGAACCTGCTCGATCTGCGTGCGGGCGAGCGGATCGTGACGTTCCGCGCGATTCAAGACTTCGAGAAGAGTGAGGATTTTCTCTTCTTCGCGACGGCGCAGGGGCGGGTCAAACGCACCGCGCTCAAGGATTATCGCAACGTCAACCGATCCGGCATCATCGCGATCAATCTGAACGACGACGATCGCCTGATCGACGTGGTGCAGACCACCGGACGTGACCACGCGTTGCTCGCGACCGCGTCGGGCATGGCGATCCGGTTCGACGAGAACGACGTTCGGGTCATGGGCCGCGCCGCCGCCGGCGTGAAGGGCATCGATCTCCGCGGCGATGACCTCGTCGTCGGCCTCATTCGCGTTGATCCCGAGGGCGACCTGCTCACCGTCACCGAGAACGGCTTCGGCAAACGCACGCCGCTGAGCGAGTACCTCGTTCACTCCGAAGACGGCATGCGTCCACAGGGCCGTGGCGGCAAGGGGCGTCTGGACATTCGCACGACCGATCGCAACGGCCGCGTCGTGGCCGTGCGCTGCGTGCACGAGGACCACGGGCTGATCTTCCTCAGCGAGTCGGGAATGATCGTACGTGTGGCCGCCTCGTCGATCTCCCGGATCGGCCGGAACACCCAGGGCGTTCGCCTTGTCAACCTCAAAGCCGGCGACCGCTGCGTGGCCGCGGCACGCGTCGTCGACTCCGGCGACGACCAGGTCGCAGAGCCAATGGAGCCAACCGCATCCGCCGGAGACACAGAAGCCTAACCCCCCAAAGGGACAGGCACGTCCGCCGACGCTCCCGAAGAGGACAGGCACGCCGCCGGTGATTTCACTGCACTCCGGCGGGTGCGTCTTTGCTGCGAGTAACCTCGCCGCATGACCGTGCCACGCAATCTCATCGTCGATCGTTCCGTTGTCGGCTGCTACCACTGCGTCAGCCGGTGCGTGCGTCGCACGTTTCTTTGCGGCGGTGAGTTCGAACACCGTAAAGACTGGATACGAGAACGCCTCCAGCACCTCGTCACCGTCTTCACCATCGACGTCGCTGCGTACGCGATCATGAGCAACCACATGCATGTCGTCGTCAGGATCGATCCGCACCTCGCCGCTGACATGCCCGCACTCGAAGTTGCGGAACGCTGGAGTCGACTATTCCCCGCAAGCATCCGGCGCTGGGCCGGAACCCGCGACATCGACGCGGCCATCGGGATCGTCGCCGCCGACCCGCAACGCATCGCCGTCCTCCGTGACCGTCTCTCCGATCTCTCATGGTTCATGAAGTGCGCCAAGGAGCCAATTGCCAGACGTGCGAACCGCGAGGACGATTGCACTGGCTGCTTCTGGGAGGGTCGCTTCCAGTCGCCGCGGTTGCTCGACGACGCCTCCGTTCTCAAGGGGATGGTCTACGCGGACCTCAACCCCGTACGTGCCGGCGTTGCTCCGACCCCTGAGCAATCGGACCATACTTCGATTCAGGACCGCATCCGCGTTCGCCAGCTCTTCGGTGAACGTCGGCGGCGAGGCAAGCGGGTGTCGAAGCGTGCACAGCATCGGCGGATGGATTCCGTCAACCTGACTACGGCGGAAGATGGGATCTGGCTCGCACCGGTTGATCGCGAGCGAAACAAGAAACGTTCCGGCCTATTGCCGCTGACGCTCGATCAGTACCTCACGGTCGTCGACCAGACGGGCCGCGCGATCCGGTCGGGCAAACGTGGAGTTCTTCCTCCAACCCTTCGCCCGATTCTCGAGCGTCTGAAGGTCGAGACATCCGCCTGGATCGCTACTTGGGACAAGGTCGGCCGGATCGTCGGCACGGCGATCGGGAACCCCGAGTCTTGCGCCCTAGAAGCCAAGCGCCGTGGCGTGAAGCGCGTCTTTGGCTCGCTCGGACGGCCGTCGCTTTCGACCTGACCTGATCGAATCCCCCAAAAGCCGCACCGTCGCGCCGAGCTTCTGTCGCTGCGCTTCGTGACCCACTTCCTGGACCGCTTGCACCAAGCGTCCCCGATCATGCGTCGTGGATGTCGCCGCCTCACAGATTCAATCCCACACTCGCGCTCAGACACCGCGATGGGCAAACCCCTACGTGCCTGTCCTGTGTTGGGTGGAGTAGACGAGTGCGTGTCCTGGGTTGGGCTTTGGGTGGAGTAGACGAGTGCGTGTCCTGGGTTGGGGGTTAGTCGTCGGGGCGGCCTACCAGCCGGATGTCGAGGCCCGCGTAGGCGAGTTGGTCGTACAACGCCAGGAAGGCCGGCAGTCGATCGCGGTCGCCCTCTTCGGCGGCCGCCAGGTACACGACCGCGTCGGGCTGCACCTCGAGCGCTTCCCGCAGACGCTCGAGCGCATTCTCGATCGGAATCGGTTGGCGATCGAGGAAGAGCGCGCCGGTGCGATCGAGGCTCAAGGTGATGGCCGGCGCCGGCACCGCGTCACGACCCGACGCGAACGCCTGCATCTCGATGGGGAGGAGCTCCGCGCGAATCATCATCACCATCGCGTAGATGAAGAACGTCAGCAGCAAAAAGATCACGTCGATCAGCGGCATGATCTCGATGCGATGCTCGTGATCGGTGCGACGGAGCGTCACCACGCGGGTTGATCTCCAGAGTGGGGCGTCAGTCCGACTGGATGAGCAGCGACGCCAAGGACGTGCTCACGTCGTCGGTGAACTCGAACACCGATTCGAGGCCGGTCGCCAGCATCACGGTCCACACCCGCTCCTGGATGCCGCACAGTCGCAGCCGCGTGCCGGCGTCGATCAGACGCTTGCGGAGCTTCAGAAGCTGCGCGATGTTCGAGGAGTTGAGGTACGTGACGCAAGCGGCGTTCACGATGACGTCCGGCAGCGGTCCCGGAACCTCGTCGAGACGCTGCATGAGCGCATCCATCTCCTCCGAGAACGCCGGTTCGTCGTTGACCTCGGCGATAAAGATGGACTCGGACCACTCACTGATGGACATACCACGTCTCCGAATCCCCACCGACGCGTCCAGGATAGCAGGAGTTGTGGATCCGCTGCGAGCGTGGCCCATCCGTCCGCCGAGCACGCCACGCCGCGGTGGCGACGCGTAGAATCCCGCTTGATGCGCCGGGTCCCGGACAAGCTGCCGCTGCTCGCTGCAATCGTGGCGTCGATCATGGTGCACGTCGTCGTGCTCGTGCCCCTGCTCATCCTGGTGATGACGGCCCCGGCTCGCCCGCCCAGCGTTGCGGGACGTTTTCACCCCGACGACCTGACCCCGGCCGAGGAGCCGCCGCCCGACGAGACGCGGCTGGGGATCGACGCCCGCACCCCTTCGACGATGACGTGGGTCGGACATCGCGAGTACCAGGAGCACCTGGCGGAGCGTGCGGAATTCGAGCAGGCCGCGTTCACCCGCGTGACTCCGGCTCCCATGACCCCCGTTCCCTCACCAACGGAGACGCCAGCCGCGCCGGCCCCGCCTCCCGCGAGCGAAGCCGCGTCACCCCCGTCGGCGTTGCCGCCGCTCGTTGCCGAGTTGCTCCGGCTTCCGTCGGTCGAGCCGACAGTGCCGTTGGCGTCGCCCGCGGAGACCGACGAGCGGGTCGAGAGCGAAGTGCCCGGCCCGCCCATCCCGACGCCGGCACCGGCCGAGTCACCCGCCAAGGAGCCATCGACCCCGTCCCCGCCACCGGAGCCGGCCCCCGACGGCGAACCGGCCGACAAGGACGCCGACGCGACGAGCGTGATCGACGTGCCCCTCGATCAGATCAAACGCGGCAAGCCGCTCGCCCGGCCCGGGCTCGAGCTGAAGCCGCAACGCCCCCACTTCACTACGCTCACGCTCCTCACCGCGGCCCCCTGCGATCCCCTCGTCCGCATCAGCTTCCGCCGCGACGGACGCCCGGCCACCGCCGCGATCCTCAAGACAAGCTGCGATCGCCGCGTCGATGCGGCGGTTGAGAACAGTCTGTACCGGTGGCGGGCGAGCGGGAAACAGCTCGAGAGTCTCGGGCCGGAGGAGACGCTGGACGTAGAGCTGAGAATCGTGTTGGGCGGACGGTAACCGCGTCCGGGTCCGTGCCCGCGTCCGCCCCCGCCCCTACAAAGCCTCCGACTCAATGCTCGCCGCCTCCCCCTTCCGCTTCTTCTCCACGTACCGCTGGATCCAACGCTCGAACGACTTCCCCTCGGCCGTATCCCGACCGGTGACCTCGATCGCCGTCACCTCGGCCAACGGGATTCCAAGAGCAGCACCGCCGTCGGCGGGCAGCACGCGAAGCGCAACGCGAGCGGGATCGTCTCGGTGTGCGAGGTCGAACAGGTATCCGTGCGTGTCGGGTCGGGACCCGCGGCACACGATCGTGACGTCGCCGCGGTAATCGACCAGCGCCGGCAAGACCGTACCGAACGTCGACGCGTCCGCCGCTTCGAAGCGCTGGCCACGGGTGATGGGGGCGGGCTCGCTCATCGGCTTACGGACACAGCTCGCGACCGGTCGCGGGGTCCAGCAGACGCCAGCTGAGCTCCTTTGCGAGCCGCATGATCACCTGCCACGCGATCTCCTCTTCGACGATGGTCATCAGCATCTGGGTGACCGGTTCGCCGGGCGGCAGCTCGATGCGGATGCCGGGTCCGTAGAGCACCTCGTCGCTGCCGTCGCGTTCCGGTCCCGTGTTGCGTTGCTCGAGCGCGGCAATGATCTCGGCGTGGGTACCGAGCGACGAGAGGCCTTCGGACGAACCATCGGCTCGGGAGAGGATGACCAGCTGCTGGCGACTCAAGGTGGATTCTCGCATGGGCTCCGCCGGAGGCGACGATCATAGCGGCGTTCGCCCGGCCGGCGGTCTCTCAACCGGCGGCCGCCCGTTCTTGATCGCCCCCGGGAGGGCGATCGAGCAGCTCGACCACCGTATCCACGAGCCGTTGGAGCGAGACCGGCTTGGTCAGATAGGCGTCCACGCCCAGCGTCTTGGCGTAGGCCATGTGCCGCTTCCCCTGGTTCGCGGTGATCATCACGATGACCGGTGCATCCGGCTCGCTCTTGATCTTCTCGAGCACGAGAAACCCGGATCGCTTGGGCAGCATCATGTCGAGCACGACGACATCGGGGCGCGTGCTGTGGATGAAGCTCACCGCGGCGTTGCCATCGGTGACCGTCGTCGTCTCGGCGCCCTCGGCACGCATCACCAGGTCGATGCTGCCGAGAATGTCCTCGTCGTCGTCGACGATCAGGACGCGTTTGGATTCGAGTCGGGGATTGGACACAGCAGGAGTAGTGTAGGAGCAAGAGCGTCGCGAGTTGAGCGACGAAAGGAGAAGTGCGCGAAAGGACAACGGGGAAGTGCCTCGAGCCTCGGCGACGACTGTCTCACCCGCCTCAACGCCCGCTCTCACCTTCCTCCCGATGGTTCGGGTCGGTCGAGCGGTCGATGATCGCGGCCAGGTCGGCCTCGGTCATCCACGGGAGCTGTTCCAGCTTTCGACGGAGGCGGCTGGGAAACGGGCTGCCTTCGCGTTCGTGACGCGGGCGGCTCTTCCAACGCCGGTGGACCCACAAATACTGCTCGGGAGCGCGGCGGATGGTCTTCTCGAGCGCGCGGTTGAATCGGGCCGTCACGTAGTACAGCGGATCGGGCTGGTCGACCCAGTCGTCGGGTCGAATGACATCTTCACATCGCACGACGTACCGCATGCGGCCATGCTCGCGCAACGCGTGGCCGACGTAGATCGGCGTCTCGTAGCGAATCGCGAGCAGGCCGATCGACTTGTAGCTGGACGCCAGCCGCCCGAAGAACGGCACGAACGACCCCTGGTCGCCGGCGTTCTGATCGGCGATGAACCCGACGCGACCCTCGCGGCTCAAGAGATCCGGCAGCACCGTCGCTGCCCCGAACTTCGGAATCACCCGCAGGCCGCGTTTCTCCCGCATCGCGAGCAGCCACCGATTGATCAGCGGGTTGTCGAGGGGGCGGGCCAGCGCGGAGATCGGGTACCCGAGCGCCGACAACGCAAACCCCAGCAGTTCCCAGTTGCCGCAGTGACCCGTCAGGAAGATGCCGCGGCGTTGGCGTATGAGGCGATCGAGCACGGGCTCGATGCCGTCGAGCCGCAGGTACTGGGGCCAGGACGCGGGCGTGATGAGCCGCGGCGCCGCGATCGTGTCCACCATGAAGAGCTGGAACATGTACCGCATCGACCCCTCGGCGACACGACGCACCTGCTCGGCGGAATACTCCGGGAAGCTCAACGCGATGTTGCGTTCCGCCCGCCGGCGGTGCCGCGGACTGAACCGGGCGAACATCGAGCCGACGGCCCCCGCGGTGCGCAGGTTCTCTTCAACGTCGAAGCACTGCATCAGCGACGTCACGCCACGCAGCGCGAGGTACTGGGCCCAGGCAACGGCGGGGGCAGGCGTGGCCATCGGTCAGTCGCGCGGAAAGCCGCGTCGTCGCTCAGCGATCGGTGCGGCCGATGAGGACGAGGAACCGATTCGCGTTCAAGACGGGAATCTGAGCTTCGCTCGCGCTCCGGAAGAGATCCTCGTACTTCTGCCGCGCGGCGCGTTGCTGCACCCAGATGCGGGTCTGGGCGTCGCTCGCGTCCGGACGCAGCGTCGGCGGCATCGGCGGCATCTGACCGAGCACCAGGAAGTCGAGATCACCGGGCAGCTCGTCCGCGATGACGATCTCGCCGCCCCAGTCGACGACGATGCTTCGGAGGTGCTGCGCCTCGGCTTCCGACGGCCGCCCGTCGCCGTCGACGTCGAACTTGCCGTGGACGAGGAACTTGAACCGGTAGTCGGGATCGTAGATCGCGTTGGCGATGACGTTGTTTCGCACGACGGGCCGGCCGCGGACGGTGCGGGTCAGCTTGCAAGTGGAGGTGGTCTCGCCCACCTTGACGACCTGGAGGCTGGCTTTGCCCCGCGGCAGAGTGCCGGAACGCTCGTCCACCCGGATCGACGCGGAATCGTCGTAGACCTCGAAGGTCATGCCCATCACGATCCGGTCGTTCTTCCCGCGGTCGATGAAGACCTGATCGTTGGACGGATCGACGTCGAGCACGACGCCGTCGACGAGCAGGGCCGGGTCCTGCGCCTTGAATCTGATGTTGTTGAGCAGCTCTTCGTATTCGTCCACCCGCGAGCGGAGCAGGACGACTTCCTGGTTGGAGCGGTCGATCTCGTCCTCGAGGTCGGCGATCCGGTCGCGGTACTGATCCTGCAGGCGATCACGCGCGCGATTCATCTCTTCGATGGTGGTGCGAAGCTGCTCGCGGTTTTCATCTCCGGCCTGCCGGTAGGTGACGATGTCGCGGGAGACGAGCTCGATCTCCTGCCGGTGGTCGTCTTCCATGCGGCTGATCTGGGCTTCCTTCTCGGCCAGCTCGGCTTCGCGGGACGCGAGCTTCTCGCGGAGACCGTCCGCCTCGACCTGTCGGTTGCGCAGATCACGTCGCGCCTGCTCCAGGACGTGGCGCACGACGTCGTCGTCACCAACCCCGAGGCGGGTGAGATCGGCCTTGACCTCAGCGAGGTCGACCGACGCATCCCCGTTCAGGAAACGCATCACGTCGCCGTGCCGGGCGTCGAGGTACGCCGCCACCGACTGGCCCTCCGCCGACGCCGCCTGCTCCATGCCGCGGAACAGATCGCTGTTCCGCTGCTGGGGCTTCACGTACTTGGCGAGGTCCGCCTCCGCCAGCGACTTCGCCTCGAGCGCGTCGGTCTTGCCTGCGTAGAAGACGATCGTGAGGATCAGGAGAAAGACGCTGGCGAGGATGAACACCACCAGCGAGACGATCACCCCCGTTCCGGCACCAGTGCGTACGGCCATCGAGCGAGTCTCCGAGTCGGTTGTCTCGCCGCCTCCGGGTCTCCGGTGGGGGGGCGAGCCCCGCGACCGGGATCGGCCGGGGGAGAGAGATCGGTCAGTGTCCCCCGCCCCCGAGACGGCGTCAAGGCCCGGTGATCGGGCCCGGCCTCGGGGCGGCGTCAGGGCCACAGTAGCGGCGAACGGCCCGCCCGATCGGAATCATGGCCGTTTGGCCGAGATCCCGGGGCTCTGACTGATCCGCTCGCTAGATCTTCGTGACCCGGATGACCTCGGGGATCGTGGTCGCCCCCTGCGCGACCTTGTCGAAGCCGGCCGCCCGGAGGGTCCGCATCCCGTCGTTCTCGATGGCGGTCTGGGCGATGTCGCGGGCGCTGCGACGCTGGACGACCATCTCCCGCAGCGGATCCGTCATGACGAGCAGCTCGTAGATACCGAGACGCCCGCGGTAGCCCGTGTTGCGACACTCGCGGCACCCTGCCCCGACGGCGAACGCCCGCTCCCCGCCGGGGAAGTCCGGCGGGATCGCGCCGGGCTCGGGGTGATCGTCCGTGCGGCAGTCCGGACAGACCGTCCGCAGCAGCCGCTGCGCGAGCACGCCCTCGACGGCGCTCGTGACCAGGAACGGTTCGACCCCCATGTCCAGGAGCCGCGTGATCGACCCCGCCGCGTCGTTCGTGTGCAGCGTCGAGAAGACGAGGTGACCGGTGAGCGACGCCTGCACGGCGGCCTCGGCCGTCTCCAGATCGCGGATTTCGCCGATCATGAGGATGTCGGGGTCGTGCCGGAGGATCGCGCGAAGTCCGGCTGCGAAGTCCAGCCCAACCTGACGGCTGACCTGAATCTGGTTCACGCCATCGACGTGGTACTCGACGGGGTCCTCGACCGTGATCGCCTTCACCTCGTCGGAGACAACCCGGCTGAGCGACGCGTAGAGCGTCGTCGACTTGCCCGATCCGGTGGGACCCGTCGCGAGCAGAATGCCGTGGGGGCGCGCGATGAGATCGTCCCACTCCGCCAGCGTCTGCGTGTCCATCCCGAGCTGCTCGAGCTCGAGCATGGCGGCGGTCTTGTTGAGGATGCGCAGCACGACGCCCTCGCCGAAGATCATCGGTATGACCGACACCCGCAGGTCGTACTCCTGCCCGCGACGCCGCAACGTGATACGCCCGTCCTGCGGCTTGCGTTTTTCGGCGATGTTGAGGTTCGCCATGATCTTCAGGCGACTCGTGATCGCGTTGCGGAATCGGTTGACGGTCGGCGGCACGCCGGCCGGACTCAAGACGCCGTCCACGCGGTATCGAATCGACAGATGATCTTCGTAGGGCTCGATGTGCACGTCGGTCGCCCGCTCTCGGATCGCCTCGATCAGCAGATCGTTGACGAGACGGATCACGCTCGCCGCCTGGGCCTGCTCGAGCTCCTGCTCGGCCGCGGCGCCGGCCGACCCCTCGTCGTCGAGCGTCGTCGCCTCGGCGTGGTCAGACAGCTCGTCGAGCGTGTCGCCCGCCACCCCGTAGTGCGTGCGAATGAACTTGCGAATGTCCTGCTCGTCGGCGAGCACCAGCTCGATCGACATGCCCGTGAGCAGACGCAGCTCGTCGAAGGCGGTCAGTTCGAAGGGATCGCACGTGGCGACCCGCAGCGTGCCGTTGCGACGTTCCAGCGGGACACACCGCTGCTTGAAGACGAGCTTGGCGGGCAGCGTCTGGAGAACGTCGGGCTCCACCTCGATGGCCGCGAGATCGACGATCGGCATCGCGAACTGCTGACCGATCGCCTCCAGCACCTGCGTCGCCGTGACGTAGCCAAGACGCACGAGAACGGTGTCGAGACGCTCTCCCGTCCGGTTCTGATCGTCGATGGCCGTGTGAAGCTGCTCGTCGGAGATCAGCCCGCGTTCGACCAGAATGCTTCCAATACCCACGCCGGCAGTATAGGTGCCGCGATCAGGCCCCGACGGCGGCGGGGACGCTCATGGCCACCCGCTCCAGGAGGGTGTCCACCTCGCCCGGCTGGATGTTGAGCGGCAGCCGGAATCGCACGGAGTCGGGACCACACGCCAACGCGATGACCCGCTTCTCGTACAGCACGGAGAGCATCCGATCACGCATTTCCTTCGTCTCGAACGTGAATGCGATCAACGACCCCTCTCCCCGCACGTTGTCGAAGGCGTTGGTCTCCCTGGCCACCGCGCGGAGCCCCGCAAGGCAGCGATCACCCATCGCCGTGATGTGCTCGGGGAGCGACTCCTCGAGCACGACGTCGATGATCCGGCGACACCGGACCATGTCGACGAGGTTGCCGCCCCAGGTCGAGTTGATTCGGCTCGACCGCGCGAAGACGTGGTCCTCGACCTCCTCGACCCGCCGGTTCGCGTAGATTCCGCAGACCTGCGTCTTCTTGCCGAAGGCGACGACGTCCGGCGCTGCGTCCTTCTTCTGCCAGAGCCACGGCGCCCCGCTGCCAAAGAACCCCGTCTGCACTTCATCGAAGACGAGCAACGACTCTTCGGCGTCGGCATACGCCCGCAGACGCCGGAGAAACTCGGGCCGAAAGTGGTTGTCGCCGCCCTCGCCCTGCATCGGCTCGATGATGATCGCCGCGACCTTCCCGCGGTGGCGGGTGAAAGCGGCCTCGATCTCCTGAACGGCGCGGGCCTCCTCGGCCTCGACGTCGCCGGAGGGGTTGCCGTCGAGGTCGAACCGCAACGCCGGCGCGTGCACCCGCGGCCAGTCGAACTTCGGGAACAGGCCGACCTTGTCGGGGATGGTGTTGGTCAGGCTGAGCGTGTATCCGCTGCGACCGTGAAACGCCCGGTCGAAATGGAGGATGACCAGGTCGTTCACGTTGTCAGTGAAGCTGGTGCGTCCGAGCTTTCGCGCCTTCCAGTCGAACGCGACCTTGAGCGCGTTCTCGACCGCCAACGCACCGCCGGAAACCCAGAAGTGGTACGGGTATCCATCGGGCGTCACGTTGGTCGCGAACGACTCGACGAACGCGGCCATCTCCTGCGTGTACAGGTCGCTGTTGGCCGGCTTGTGCCGCGCGCAGCGAGCCAGCTCCTCGACGAAGTCGGCTTCCATCAGACGCGGGTGGTTGTAGCCGATCGGCCACGACGCGAAGCAGGTGAAGGCGTCGAGAAACTCGTCGCCGCTCCGCGCATCGCGGATCCACGTGCCGTGGGAGCCGTCGAGATCGAGGACGAGGTCATACCCGTCCACGAGCTGGTAGCGGTCGAGCGTGCGGTGAACGTCGTTCGGTGCGGGCATGTGAGGGTCCGAGAATCGGGCGTGGGAGAAAGTCGTCCCCGGGGTCTCTTCGGGCGGTTGTCACGCCGGCTTGAACCCGGACAACATGTTAGCGCCGTCCGGTCGACGGTCTCGAAGCAGGTCGTCTTTCACGCCTGGCCGCTCTTCCCGGCCGCCCCCGTCGCCGACGCTCGGCCCGCCGCCGGAGTGCGAAAGAGTGCCAGCGCCGCCGTGTGCCCGTGCAGGTGCGCCGTCCCCCCGATCGGACCGATCTCCCCGGCGGCGAAGAAGCCGGCCAGCGGCAGCGGCCCCAATCGATCCTGGATGATCGAGATGTCATGATCGGGCCGGCCGAACAGCCGCTGCCCCCGCCCGTTGCAGCTGAACAGGAGCCCGCCGAACGGGCGTGGTTTCAGCTCCTGCGCATCGAGGAGGAGCTGCAGATCTTCCGCCGCGGTGGCGGCGTCGCGCGCGTGAAACTGGACGGTCTGCCCCGGTCGCGGCACGTCGCCGACGGCGATGCCCTCGCTCTTGCGATCGAATCCGAGGACGTTGCGCACCAGGAAGTCGCCACGCCCGAGCGGGCGTTTGTTCTCGTCGATCACGGTTCCCAGCAGCAGCCCCTTGTTGAGCATCTGTCGCTCGGCCTGTTTGAGGTCGTTCGTCACCGAGCGAAGAACGGCGAGCGCGGGACGGCCGCCGAGCTCCGTGATGACGTTGCCTCGCACCTGCGTCACGACGAGCGGCGTGCCGATCGGGCGCGACCCCTGGCTGACCACGAAGTCGACGTCGACGGCGCCGGCGAGGCTGACGCCGATGACCCCGGCCGGAAAGACGCGATCGTCGAGGATCAGCACATTGCACCCGGGCTGGCTCGCCCCGGACGCCATGCCACCGACGACCGGAATACGACGCGTCTCGCCATCACATCCGACGATCGCCGGGAGCAGTCGCGCGATCGGCGTCGAGAAGGGATCACCGACCATGATCGTGCACTTCAGGTCGTGGGTGAGATGGATGCGGGATGCAATCGCGGCCGGTTGCTTGAGGGGGATCGGATCCTCCGGCGTGCTCGTCCACGGGGAGATGGTGACGCCCGGCAACCGCATGGCGAGCGCGGTCATCCCGGCAACCCCCTCGAACTCCCGCTCGCCGCCGAGAACCGCCTCCGCGGTGACCGCCAGCGAGGTGCCCGGCGTGATGGTCTGCCGGATCGTCTGCAACGCATCCGGGAGCGCCGCCCGGTGGTGAAAGCTCGCGCAGACGACGACCAGATCACATCCGCCGCCGATCGAGTCGTGCAGCTCGTGCGCGATCTCGGTCGCCGCCGTGCGCGTGTCGAGATGCCCGCTGACGGCGCTGGCGGCGCTGGGATCGGCGGCGGTCGGAGGTGCGGTCATGCGTGAATCGTATCCGCCTTCAGCCCGAACGACGGCAGCGTTCCGTACAATGCCCGGCCAGGAGGAAGGGCCGGGTGACGACCACCTCGACTCGCGTCGACCGGGAACGACTGACCGCGTCGCTGTCGGCTGCGCAAACGGCGTTGCTCGCCCAGCAACGCGACGACGGCCATTTTTGCGGCGAGCTCGAAGGGGACTCGATCCTCGAGAGCGAGTACCTCCTGATGAAGTTCATCCTTCGCCAGGAGCACGCGGCTCGCCCCGACGGTTCGCCGGGTCGGGCGACCCTGGAGAAGATCGCCGAGCAGCTTCGTCGCCAGCAACGCCCCGATGGAGGCTGGGGGCAGTACCCGGGGTCCGGCGTCGATCTGAGCGCCACCGTGAAGGCGTACTTCGCGCTGAAGCTCATGGGGGACGATCCGACGCTCGAGGCGATGCAGGCGGCCCGGGCGGTCATCCGGGCGAACGGCGGCGCCGAACACTGCAACAGCTTCACCAACTTCTACCTCGCGGCGCTCGGTCAGGTCCCGTGGTCCGCGGTGCCGGCGATCCCCCCGGAGATCGTCTTTCTCCCGCGCTGGTCCTACTTTCACCTCGACACGGTGAGCGCGTGGACCCGCACGATGATCATGCCGCTCTCGATCGTCGCCACGCTGCAGCCGACGCGACGCCTCGAGACGACGGACGGGATCGACGAGCTGTTCATCGACGAGGAAGAACGCCGCCGGCTCACCGCGTCACGGACCCCCGACCGATGGTCGCGGTTCTTCCTCGGCATAGATCGGCTGCTCAAGATCGCGGGAAGCGGCATGCCCCTCCGGCGGATCGCGCTCCGCCGGGTGGAGCGTTGGATCCTCGCCCGCGCGGGCCAGGATGGCCCGGCCGCGACCGACGGCCTCGGCGCAATCTTCCCGCCGATGGTGTCGATCCAGATCGCCCTCGACGCGCTCGGATACGAACCCGAACACCCGGCGCGGGTCCGGGCCGAGGCGGAGCTCGATGCGTTGTTCATCGACGACGGCACGGCGATTCGCATTCAGCCGTGTTTCAGCCCGGTCTGGGACACCGGCATTGCCCTCTACGCCCTCACCGACTGCGGCATGACGGAGGCGGACGAACCGGCGTGTGCCGCCGCCGCGTGGCTGCGGGCGAAGGAGTGCCGGCACGTCGGCGACTGGCACCGCAACGTCCGCGGCGAAGTCGAGCCGAGCGGCTGGTACTTCGAGTACCACAACGCGTGGTACCCCGATGTCGATGACACCGCCATGGTGGCCATGTCGCTGCGTCGCACCGGCGGCGCCGCCAACCGCCGCGCGAGCGCCCGAGGCGTGGCGTGGATGCTGGCGATGCAAAACGACGACGGCGGATGGGCGGCCTTCGATCGCACTCGGGATCGCGCGATCCTCGAGCGGATTCCGTTTGCCGACCACAACGCGATGCAGGATCCCTCCTGCCCGGACATCACCGGCCGCGTGCTCGAGTGCCTCGCGTGGCACGGCTTGCGTCGAGATCATCCGGCCATCGACCGGGCGGTCGCGTACATCCGGTCGCACCAGGAGCCGGATGGTGCGTTCTTCGGACGGTGGGGCGTCAACTATCTCTACGGCACGTGGCAGGCGGTGGTCGGCCCCGTCCGGTGCGGGATCGATCCGGCCGAGCCGTGGCTGGAGCGCGCGGGCGCGTGGGTGCGTTCGGTGCAGCAGCCCGACGGCGGCTTTGGCGAAACCGCCAACAGCTACGTCGACCCCGCGTTCCGAGGTCAAGGGCCGGCGACAGCCTCGCAGACGGCCTGGGCAGCGATGACGCTGCTGGCGCTCGCCGGCCCCCACGACGACGCCGTGGAGCGTGCGATGAGCTGGCTCATGACGCACCAGCTCGACGAACGCCGGGCCGCCGACCCCGAGGAAAACCCCGACGGAGACCCCGCGGGGTCATGGGCGGAGACGCAGTTCACGGGCACCGGTTTCCCGGAGGTGTTCTACCTGCGGTATCACCTGTACCGGTTGTACTTCCCGCTGATGGCGCTGGGCCGCTATCGCGCGGCGTTGCAGGCGGCGGGGGAAGAGCGGCCGGCTCTGAAGGTGCGGCCGAAGGTCGTGGTCGGATGAAGGACGCGGACACCCACACGCACACGGACACGCACACGCACACGGACGCGGACACGGACACGGACGCGGACGCGGACACGGACACGGACACGGACGCGGACACGGACACGGACGCGGACGCGGACACGGACACGGACACGGACGCGGTCGCGGACACGGACGCGGTCGCGGACACGGGCACGGACGCGGACGCGGACGCGGACCCGGTCGCGGACACGGACACGGACCCGGCCGCGGACGCGGCCCCTACCCCCGCGTCTTCCGCCCACTCCCCCCCATCATCTTCTCAATCGCAGCCACCGACTTCGGAATCTTCGCCGACAAGTTCCGGCACCCCGTCTTCGTCACCACGACGTCATCCTCGATCCGCACGCCGAGCGCCTCGTCGGGCAGGTACACGCCGGGCTCGATCGTGACGACGGCGCCTTCGCGCAGGGGCGTGTCGGGGTTGACGTCGTGGGTTTCCAGACCGAGGTGGTGACCGATGCCGTGGATGAAGAAGTCGCCGAAGCCCGCCTTCGTGATGATCGCCCGCGCGGCCTTGTCGATCTCGGCGATGGTCTGCCCCGGCGCAACCTTCTTGATGGCGGCTTCCATCGCGCGGAGCACGACCGTGTAGACCTCCTTCTGCCGGGCCGAGAATCGGCCGGACGCGGGCAGCGTGCGTGTGATGTCGGCGCCGTAGCCGCCGAACGCCGCCCCCGAATCGATGCAGACGAGATCACCCTTCTCGATCGTCTTGGCGTTGGCCCGGTAGTGCAGCACGGTGCTGTTGATGCCGCTGCCGACGATCGACCCGAAGGCCGGGCCGCGTGACCCGTTCGTGCGGTAGGCGTGTTCGAGCGTCGATTGCACGTCAAACTCGTTCTGACCGGGGCCGAGCGATTGCATGATCGTCTCGAAGCCGACACGGGTGATATCCACCGCGTGCTGGATCATCGCGACTTCCGCCCGGGACTTGACGCTGCGATGCCCGGCGAGCGTCATCGTGCGGTCGGTGATGGTGAGATCGGGGGTGCGCTCGGCGAGACGCCGGAAGATCTCCAGATCCGGCGACACCGCCTGGTCGTACTGCGCGAGCGGATGGATGCACGCCACCGCCCCGGTCCGGCGGGCCGCCTCGGACAGGAACCGCGGCAGGTGGGTGGTCCGAAAGACCGCCTGGAATCCCGTCCCGGCCCGCAGCGTCTTGCCGACCTCGAGCCGATAGCCGTCCCACTTCTCGACCTCGGGGTTGAGCGGTCTGAGAAAGAGCAGCTCCCGCCGCGCGGCGACGGGGTTGCCGGGGTCGAGCACGACGACCGCCCCCGGCTCGTCGACCAGACCGGTCAGGTACTCGAAGTGCGGATGCGGGCGAAAGTCGTGATCGAGATGCGCGTCGTGGTCACCGGCAAAGACGACGCCAACGGCCTTCTTGAGGGCGGTCGACAGACGACGGCGACGGGTGGCGTATTCGGAGAGGGGGATGGCGGGGGTGGTCATCGCGGCAGTGTAGCGGACGCGGGCGCGGGCACGGACGCGGGCGCGGACACGGGCACGGTCGCGGACACGGACGCGGTCGCGGTCGCGGACACGGCCACGGCCGCGGACACGGACGCGGACACGGTCGCGGACACGGCCGCGGACACAGACACGGTCGCGTCCACCGAGACCGCCGAGGAAAAACCGGCCTCGGCCTGAGCAGGCGGACGCAAAGAAGTATCGGGGTATCGAGAAGGGGGTCTGGAGCACATCGTGGCGAAGGCGAAAAAGGGAACCAACACACGCGTCTTTCAACTTGCGAGGGAGCTCGGCGTTACCTCCAAGGACGTTGTTGCGAAGTGCAAGTCGGAGCAGATCCCCGGCATCACGAACCACATGTCCGCGGTGTCGCTCGGTCTCGAGG
>JABDLI010000037.1 GCA_013003065.1 Phycisphaerales bacterium
GTCCGCGTCCGTGCCCGCGACCGTGCCTCCCGCCTACCATCTCGCGGAGATCAAGCATGCACCGAGCCGCACCCATCGCCGCGTTCCTCGCGATCTCGTCCTCCCTTACCGCCCAGGACTGCATCCCGCCTCCCAACGAAACCTGTGACGGCGCGATCGTCTTCACGCTCGACGATCTTCCGTACGACTTCAAGGGCCCCCTCGGCTGTGAGAACGACATCGCGGACAAGCCCTACTTCGACGTGTTCTTCCGGTACGACTGCACGTGCACGGGGGAGTACACCGTCGACATGTGCGACAGTTCCGGTGACACCTACCTCCGCATTTACACCGGTGCGTGCGGCTGGAGCGGCGGGTCGGAGTTTGCCGTCGCCGACGACGAGTGCCCCGGCTCCCCGCCGAACGCCGACCCGCGGATCACCGTCACGCTGGAGGCGGGCACGACGTATTGGTTCGAGCTGGGCACTTGGCGGCCCGATCCCCCGTGGGCGCCGCCGCCAAATTCGCCCTACAACTTCCGCGTCACCCTCTGCTCCGGGTTCTGTCCCGCCGATCTCGATGGCTCGGGTGACGTCGGGTTTGCGGATCTTCTGACGATCCTGGCCGCGTGGGGTCCGTGCCCGGGTTGCCCGGCGGACCTCGACGGGAGCGGCGACGTCGGTTTCACCGATCTCCTGTCGGCGCTGGCGGCGTGGGGTGCGTGCGGACCGTGACACCGCTCGAGGGCCGACCCTCGCAAACCGTGGGACGACGTTCGCACTTTGCTCGCACGAACACGGCAAACGGCGCGCAGAGATCGTTGCAAAACAACGCATCCATCCCGGAACGGTGCTAGCTTTGAGATGAGGTTCCGTTCGACCTCCTCCGCCGCGCGACACGCGGCGACGAGCGGCGCCCGTCGGCCGTGGACGGGCCACGGCCGACGCGGGACGTAACGCGGTGACAACCAACATTGAGGAGCCTGATGATGAACCTGTCCAAGAGGTCGTGGTGGTTCGCGCGTGGGGGGTTGTCCATCGTTTCGTCGTTTGCGTTGACGCTCGGCGTGTCGGCGCAGGATTGCGATGACTGCCCGGAGAACGTCGACGGCATCGGCTGCGTCGACGCCGGGGACTTTCTCCAGGTGATCTTCGCCCTGGGGCCCTGTCCAGAGTTCTGCGAGGAGGATCTGACTGGCGACGGGGTCGTCGATCATCTCGACATCGCGCGGGTGATGGCCGCCTGGGACGATTGCATGCCGCCGACCGGCGTGGGGGAGGTCGATCACGACGCCCGCGCGATCGACAACACGGCCGGCAACGGATCGTCGGAGTTCTTCGCCGCCGGCCGCACCCACTTCACGTTCGATCTAAAGGCCGCAGCCGGCGGTGACGCCAACGCCTGGACGACCTCGTCCGCGGTGGCCGAGCTGGTGGATCCGCGGGTGAGCTTCTTCCGGCATCCGGTGGGCACCGCCACGCCGCCGCTGCCCGATCTGTTCGAGCTGTTCCCGGCGCTCGAATTCGACGGCTACTGGTGCCGCGCGTCGCTCATTCCGCCGGGTGTGTCCGGCTCGACGGAGCTCGCGCTTCTTTCGTCCCAAGAAGAGGCGACCGTCGCGAAGGCCGTGTGGGTCACCACCGATCCCACCCGCGACGACGTGCTGCCCCTGTCGATCTGGCGATTCACGATCCAGTCGTCGGAGCAGCTCAAGGACATCAACATCGTGCCCGCCGGGACGGGGGGTGGCAAGACTGTCCTCGGGACGATCTCCGGGGAGAGCACGCACCGCGCGGGTGAAGAGCGTGGTGCGGTGCCGATCCCGTTCGACTTCGACATCATCGAGTCGGAGCTTTGCCGCGAGGACATCGACGGCGGTGGCGATATCGACTTCACGGATTTGCTCCTGCTCCTCACCGCCTGGGGTCCATGCCCGCCCGATGGCGGGTGTCCCGAGGACGTCAACTTCGATCAGGTCGTCGGTCGACGCGACCTCGCACTCGTGATCGCGGCGTGGGGTGACTGTCTCGACGCGCCCCTCGACGGGACGATCACCACGTCCGTCAGACGGATCGACAACACCGCCGGCAACCCCGACCCCTCCGGGTTCGCAGCCGGCACGCGGCACTTCACGTTCGATCTTCAGACGACCGTCAACGGCGCGGACAACGGCTGGACGACATCGCTCGGCGACGCGCAGCTCTTCGATCCGCGGGTGAGTTTCTACCAGTACCCCGCGCTTGGCGAGGGGCTCAACCCTCCCGATCCGATCGCGTTCCCGACGTTCCCCGCATTGGAATTCGACACGTACCTCTGCGCCGCCACGGTGATTCCTCCGGGCGGTGCCGGCTCGGACGACGTCGGCATCGTCGCCGGCGCGGCGACCACACCGCAGCAGATCGAGGCCGTGTGGTTCGAGGCGGCCGGTCCGGGGCAGACGCCCGGCGTCGCCCACACGATCGGTCGGATCACGCTCGCCGCGAGCGATCCCATCCTGATGATCTGCGTGGTGCCCGCGGGCACCGGTGGCGCGGCGCCGCTGCTCGGACGCATCGCCGGCGACGCGACCCACCGCGCCGACGGCGCGCTCGAGTTCGACTTCGCCTTCGACATCGTCGAGCGGGTCTGTCCCGCCGACATCATCTGCGACGGCAACGTCGGCTTTGCCGACCTCCTCGCGGTCCTGGCCGCGTGGGGCGAGTGCACCGGCTCCTGCATCTACTGCGACGCGGACCTCGACGACTCATGCGACGTCGGCTTCGCGGATCTGCTGACGGTGCTGGCGGCGTGGGGGCCGTGCGTGGATTGACGCGGGAGGGCGGGCGCGGGTTGGACCCGCGCCCGCGTTCCTCGTCGTCTGGGTCTGGGTCCGCGTCCGTGTCCGTGTCCGTGTCCGGGTTCTGGACCGTGTCCGCGTCCGGGTCCGTGTCCGTGTCCGTGTCCGCGTCCGTGTCCGCGTCCGCGTCCGTGTCCGCGTCCGAGCGCCGGCAACCGTGGTATGCTCAGCGGCTCACCCCCTGGGAGCCCGCTCATGAACGTTCACGATCTTCTCAAGCACAACGTCACCTTCTCGCACGGCATCACGAAGGCGTACCTCGCCGACATCAGCGACGACGAGCTGCTCGTCCGCGCCGTGCCCGGGTCGAATCACCTCGCATGGCAGCTTGGTCATCTGATCGCGTCGGAGCGATCGTTGATGACCTCGGTCGGCGGGACGATGCCCGACCTTCCGGAGGGCTTCGCCGAGAAGCACGGCAAGGAGAACATCGCCAGCGACGATCCCAGCGATTTCCTGTCGAAGGACGAGTACTTCCAGCTCATGGGGCAGATGCACGAGGCCGCCATGGCAGTGATCGACGGCGTTGACGAGGCCGGACTCGACGCTCCCGGTCCGGAGCAGATGCGTGACTTCTTCCCGACCGTGGGCTCCGTGCTGTTCATGGCCGGGGGGCACGAGATGATGCATGCGGGTCAGATCGCGGCCATCCGGCGGAAGCTGGGGAAGCCGATCGTGATGTGAGCGGGGCGGGCGCGGTTTACCGGCGGCGTCCTTGCCGCCTCGGGCAGGTTGGGTCGGGCGCTTGCGCGATGGGCGTCCGCCCCCGCGTCCATCTCACGGTGCGCGGGGGCGGTTCGACAAATTCCAGTTCCCCATTCGCCGCTCCCCGATCTCCGGGTCCCCTTCCACTTCCCATTCCACTTCCCATTCCACTTCCCATTCCCATTCCCATTCCCATTCCCATTCCCATTCCCATTCCAGTTCCAATTCTCTCCACCGCGCGGAAACCGGCGGCGTCCATGCCGCCTCGCCTGGGAAGAGTTGGACGTGGACCCTTGCGCTGGCGTCCTGCCAGGGGACGGTGGTTGTGCTTGCCGGTCGCCGGTTGCCGCGTGTTCACGCCGCGTCCTGCGGCTCGACCCCAGTTGTCGTGGGTCTCATGTGACGCTCGCATCCTGCGAGCTGGTCAGTGAAGATTTGGGCGTGGGTTCGGACTATTTTTCGCACCGCCTCCGGCGGGTGCAGGGCTGCGGGGGGACCGGCGGCGTCCATGCCGCCTCGGGCAGGTTGGGTCGGGCGATTGCACGATGGGCGTCCGTGTCCGCGTCCATTTCAACGGTGCGCGGGGGCGGTTCAACGAGCAGCTTGGGTTGAGCGCTTGCGCGTCCGGCCGCGCGGCTGCATCGTACCATGCTGGCCATGCACCGCGGCTTCGTTCTCCAGCCCACCTATCGAATTGAGTCCGGGCGTCCGGTTGTCCATGTCTACGGTGTCCTCGACGACGGTCGTTCGTTTCTCGTCCGTGATTCGCGATCGACGCCGCACTTTTGGATCCGCCGATCGGATGCCGAGACTGCGCGTCGGCTCGGTCTCACCGTTGACACGGATGAGCCGCGCCGGACGATGCTCGGGGAAGAGACGGCGCGGATCGACGTACCGATTCCCGGTGACGTCCCGGCCCGCCGACGCGAGCTGGAGGCGGCCGGCGTCGTGTGCTTCGAGGCCGACGTCCGGTTTGCATACCGATATCTGATCGAACGCGGCATCCGCGGCACGCTCGAGATCGATGGCGTGGCAACGCCGGGCGATGGGGTCGGGCTGGTCTTCGACGACCCGCGGGTCGGGCCGGCGGACGGTGATCCGACGCTGCGGACCCTCTCGATCGACATCGAGACCAACCCCACGGCCGACCGGATCCTCTCGATCGCGCTGGTCGGCGGCGGAACGTCGGACGTGCTGCTGCTCACCGAGCCGGGGCAGACGTGTCCGGACGACGCAACGCCGTGCCCGAACGAGCGGGCGCTGCTGACCGCCTTCGCGGAGCGGGTTCGCGTCATCGACCCCGACGTGATCACCGGCTGGAACGTCATCGATTTCGATCTCGCCGTGCTGCTGCGGCGGGCGCAGGCACTCGGTGTCCCGTTGCGGATCGGCCGCGCGTCCGAGCCGCTGCGGCTGCGACCGGCCAACGTCGCCCGTGGCGGGCAGCAGGCCACCATGCCGGGACGCGTCGTGCTCGACGGGATCGACCTGCTTCGCGGTGCGTTCGTGCGGCTGGAAAGCTACGCTCTGAACGCGGCGGCGAAGGCGATCCTGGGCAAGCAGAAAGCAATCACCGGACGCAACCGCGCCGGGGCGATCATGCACGCGTTCACGCACGATCGCCCCCACCTCGTCGCCTACAACCGCCGCGACGCCGAGCTGGTGCTCGAGATCCTCGATGAGCTCGATCTCATTCCGCTCACCGTCGAACGCAGCCGCCTCACCGGCATGCCGCCGGACCGGGTGGCCGCCAGCGTCGCGTCGTTCGACTTTCTCTACCTGACGGCGTTGTCACGACGGCGTCTCGTGGCGCCGAGCGTGGGATCCAGCGGCGAGCTGGAAGAGCAGGCCGGCGGGCACGTCCTCGAGCCGCAGCCCGGGTTGTACAGGAACGTCCTGCTGCTCGACTTCAAGAGCCTCTACCCGAGCGTGATCCGCACGTTCAACATCGACCCGCTCGCTCTGATCGAGGGAGCGACCGCCTCCGCGAGCATCGTCGCGCCGAACGGCGCTGCCTTCTCCCGCACACCGGGGATTCTCCCCGCCATGCTCGACGAGCTGTTCCCGCAACGCGAGTCGGCCAAGCAGGCGGGGAACGCCGTCGCGAGCCACGCGATCAAGATCCTGATGAACTCCTTTTACGGGGTGCTGGGGACATCGACCTGCCGGTTCGCCGCGCCACAGCTCGCCAACGCGATCACCGGGTTCGGACGCGCGATCCTGCTCTGGACGAAGGGGCGGATCGAGGCCCGCGGGCACGAGGTCCTCTACGGGGACACCGACAGCCTCTTCGTGCGTGTGGCCACCGAAGACGAAGACGAAGCCAATCGCCTCGGCCGGAGACTCACCGCAACGCTGAACGAGGAGCTCGCGACCCACGTCCACGAACGGTGGGGCGTCACCAGCCGCCTGGAGCTCGAGTTCGAGACCCTCTATCTGCGGCTGTTCCTGCCCGCGGCCCGGGGCAGCACGAGCGGCGCGCGCAAACGCTACGCGGGGCTGATCCGGCGCGGCGAGGAGCCGGAGGTCGTGTTCACCGGCATGGAGGTCGTCCGCCGCGACTGGACCGAGCTTGCGCGGCAGGTCCAACGGGTGTTGTACGAACGCCTGTTCACCGATCGCCCGGTCGCGACGTACCTCCGCAACGTCGTCGCCGCGGTGCGTGCCGGCGAGCACGATGATCTGCTCGTCTATCGAAAGGGACTTCGACGCAAGCTGGAGACGTACACCGCGACCACGCCACCCCACGTCGCGGCCGCCCGCAAGCTGCGGGGGCGACCCGGGCGGGTCATTGCGTACGTGATGACCCGGGACGGACCCGAACCGGCCGAAGAGCGTCGGTCGCCGCTCGACCACGAACACTACGTGCAGCGGCAGGTGCGAGCCGTGGCCGATCCCGTTCTCGCGTTGTTGGGGCTCGAATTCGATCGCGTCGTCGGCGACGAACGACAGATGCTCCTCTTCGAGAACCCGCCGGCAGAACCACCGCGCCCGGCGTGATCCGCGGAATGGCCGGATAGAATGCCGCCCTCCCGTGCCCGCGAAGAGACACGCCCATGCCCGGCCACCGCTACTTTCGCCCCCAGACGTTCGCGTTCTTGCGTGATCTCAAGCAGCACAACGACCGCGGGTGGTTCCACGAGAACAAGCCTCGGTACGAGCAGCACGTGCGAGAGCCGGCGTTGCGTTTCATCACCGACTTCGGTCTGGAGCTGAAGCGGATCAGCCGCCACTTCGTCGCCGACGCGAGGGCGAGCGGCGGCTCGCTGTTTCGCATCCATCGGGACATTCGATTCTCGGCCGACAAGAGCCCGTACAAGACCTCCTCCGGCATCCAGTTCCGCCACGTCGACGGAAAGGACGCGCACGCCCCCGGCTACTACCTCCACCTGGAACCCGGCATGGTCTTCGCCGGCGTGGGTATCTGGCATCCCGACGGCCCCACGCTCGGCCGCATCCGCGACGCGATCGTCGCCAAACCCACCGCCTGGACCCGCGCTCGCGACGACACCGGCTTCACCGCCCAGTTCACGCTCGCCGGCGAGTCGCTCAAACGCCCGCCCCGCGGCTACCCCGCGGATCATCCCCTCGTCGAGGACTTGAAGCGGAAGGACTTCATCGCGGTCGCGAAGCTCACGCAAGGCGCGGTGACGGGAACGGATCTGCTCGAGCGGTTCGCGGAGCTTTGTCGCGTGGCGACGCCGTGGCAGCGTTATCTGTGTGGGGCGGTGGGGGTGAAGTTCTGACGTTTGGGGGCGGGGGCGTGGCCGTGCCCGGGGCCGTGACCGTGCCCGCGTCCGTGACCGTGCCCGCGTCCGTGACCGTGCCCGCGTCCGTGACCGCGTCCGGGTCCGCGTCCGGGTCCGCGTCCGTGCCCGCGTCCGTGCCCGGGGCCGTGCCCGCGTCCGTGACCGTGCCCGCGTCCGTGACCGTGCCCGCGTCCGTGACCGTGCCCGCGTCCGGGTCCGTGCCCGCGTCCGTGACCGTGCCCGCGTCCGTGCCCGCGTCCGTGACCGTGCCCGCGTCCGGGTCCGCGTCCGGGTCCGCGTCCGTGCCCGCGTCCGGGTCCGCGTCCGTGCCCGCGTCCGTGACCGCGTCCGGGTCCGCGTCCGGGTCCGCGTCCGTGCCCGCGTCCGTGACCGCGTCCGTCGCCGCGTCCGTGACCGCGTCCGCGTCCGTGCCCGCGTCCTTGTCCTCGTCCTCGTCCGCACCACGGTGAATCCGCCGCACGAACCCCGACGAACCTCTCTCATCAGGAGACAAATCATGCACCCGCTCGCCCTCCTTGCTCTCGCCATCGCGCCGCTCGCCCCCCTTCAGCCCGGCGTCGAGGTCGACGCGCTCGATGCCATCCGCGGCCTCGACGGCCGTTGGCGTGGTGAGCTGGGATACCGCGACTATCAGTCCGGGGACTGGACCCGGCTTCCCGCGCGAATGATCGCCGAGGCGTCGACGACGGGCCCCTACCTGGCCCAACGCGTGGAGTTCGACGATCCCGGCCACACCGTGATCGGGCGGGAGGTCATCGCGGTCGATGTGCGTTCGAAGCAGCTGGCGACCGTTGCGTTCGAGCGCGGCGTGCTGTCGCAGCAGCTCTTCGCGATGACCCAGGTCGACATCACCGCGCCCGAGGAATGGGTCATCGTGCTGGAAGCGGACGGGCTCGACGACGAACGTCCCGCTCGGATCCGCTTGACCCAAGAACGCAAGGGGCCGAGGCTCGAGGTGACGAAGCAAGTCCGTTTTGTCGACGGAGACGACCCCGAGGGGTGGCTCGTTCGCAACCGCTTGACGCTCGAGCGTGAGCAACCCGATGCATCTGCGCTCCTCGGCACGTGGCAGGTCGATCTTCGCCCGTCCCCCGACGCGCCCGCCTACCTCAAGACGTTGCGTATCACGTCCGTCGCCAACGGCATCGTGGAAGGCGACTTCTACGAGGGCTCGCCGATTTCAAACGGTGTCGTCAACACGGCATGGGACGCGGTTCACTTGTCGTTCACGACCGCGGACGGATCCGGGACCTATCACACGGCGGCCGTGTTGCGTGGTGGTCGCCTGGAGGGCACGACCCATGCGTTGGGTCGGAGCTTCCTCGGCGTGTGGAGCGCGACATCGGTCGAGCCGGCCGCGGTCGAATGAACCGCGGCGGGCCGAAGCCCGCCGCTTTCCGGTGACGCCGGCCGTCAGTCCCCGATCACGTCGCGACCCAGGATGCCGTCCGTGGTCAGGACGTGATAGCTCGTCTCGGCCTGGTCGTACCCGTACTCGTGCAGGTACCCGTCCTCACCGTACTCCGTGTCCTTGCTCCACAGACCCCAGTTCGGCTCGCCCGTCTGGGCCCGCATGCGGCCGTCGGCGCGCATCGCCTTACGGGTGCCGATGCCCTCGACGTGTCCGTCATAGAAGAGGGTCATGGGGCTCGACTCCCACGCGTGGTTGAAGTAATACGGCTCGCAGCCGGCGTAGGTGCCCGGCTCGAAGCTGCCGTTGCAATCCTGCTGGGCGTTCTGCAGCCAGTGATGCTCGAGCATGTGCGTCTTCAGGTTCGCGTACCGCGCCTGCGACATCGACGGCGAGCGGAACCCGGCGGGCAGGAGCCACGGACTCACCCAGCCGTTGTTGGTGTCGTCCGTCGGATCGTCGTGGGCCATCACCGCCGGGTTGTACATGGCGGCCGGGCTCAGGCAGTAACTTGCCCACGCCGGAATATCGCCGAGCGCTTCGCTGACGTCGGCGTGCGTGCAGTAGTCGTCGGGGCTTTCGAAGCAGGCCGCGGCGGCTTGCACCACGGCCTTGTCCTTCGGCGCGTAGAACGTCTTGTCGTAGAACTTGCCGCTCACGTACTGGGCAAACTGCTCGCCGTTGACGAGCCGGAACGAACCAAAGTACTGGGTGTTGCTCGAGTCGAAGACGATCGGCATCACGAGGCTCGCGTTGGCCGCCTGCACGACGCTGTACATGAAGCGAACGTACGCGCCCCCCTCGGTGTGCCCCCATCCGAGATACACGGGCGTGTGGTTGCTCGCGTGGTACCAGGACAGATCGCCGCCGTGCTCTGACGCGTACTCGCTGAACCAATCTCCGTAGTCACCGTAGGTCGAGGCGTTGTCGACGATGTACGTGAGCTGGCGATCCGACCACTCGGCCGCGTACGCCGCGTGCGCGACGGCGAGGTTGCGGAGGTTCGATTGCGAGATCGACACCTTGGCCTGATCGCGAGCCTTGCCGATCGCGGGCAGGAGAATTCCCACGAGCAACGCGATGATCGACACGACCACGAGCAACTCGATGATCGTGAACGCTGAGCGGCGTTTCGGTCCCATGATGTGTCCCTTCTGTGTACCTTCGTTGGCCCGCAAGAGATGAGGCGATGCGTGGCAGCGCCGGGCGGGGGTCCACGTCTCCATCTTGCCAGGCACCCCGACGGATTGGCAAGCACATCGACCGCGATGGGCGTTCGAACCGCCGTGGTGGCCCGGAATCGCCGCTTCGGCCCCGCCTTCCCCAACCGCGACGGATGGAAATGAACAGCGGCGGGCCCGAGGGACCCGCCGCTGCGAAGTCTGGGTTGTCAGAGGCGATCAGCCGCCGGTCATGTCGCGACCGAGGATGCCATCCGTGGTCAGGATGTGGTAGCTCGTCGCCGCCTGGTCGTAACCAAAGTCGATCAGGTAGCCATCGTCGCCCCACGGCGTGTCTTTGCTCCAGAGGCCCCAGTTCTGCTCGCCCGTCTGCGCTCGCATGCGGCCGTCGGCTCGCATGGCCTTGCGGGTGCCGAGTCCCTCGACGTGACCGTCGTAGAAGAGGGTCATCGGGCTCGACTCCCAGGCGTGGTTGAAGTAGTAGGGCTCGCAACCAGAGTAGGTGCCCGGCTCGAAGCTGCCGTTGCAATCCTGCTGGGCATTCTGCAGCCAGTGGTGCTCGAGCATGTGGGTCTTCAGGTTCGGGTAGCGGGCCTGGGACATCGCCGGCGAGCGGAAGCCCGCGGGAAGATTCCACGGATCCTGCCAACCGTTGTTCGTATCGTCGTTGGGATCGTCGTGGGCCATGACGCTCGGGTTGTACATGGCCGCCGGGCTCAGGCAGTAGCTCGCCCACGCGGGAATCGCACCGAGCTCTTCGCTGACGTCGGCGTGCGTGCAGTAGTCGTCCGGGCTCTCGAAGCACGCGGCAGCGGACTGCATCACGGCCTTGTCCTTGGGAGCGTAGAACGTCTTGTCGTAGAACTTGCCGCTCACGTACTGAGCGAACTGCTCACCGTTGGGGAGGCGGAACGAACCGAAGTACTCGGTCGTGGTGCCGCTGGCCTCGAAGACGATGGGCATCACGAGGCTCGCGTTGGCGGCCTGGACGCAGCTGTACATGAACCGCACGTAATCACCGGCGTCGGTGTGGCCCCAGCCGAGGTAGACCGGCGTGTGGTTGCCGGCGTGGTTCCAGGAGAGGTCGCTGCCGTGCTCGGTCGCGTACTCGCTGAACCAGTTCCCGAAGTTGCCGTAGGTCGACGCGTTGTCGACGATGTAGGTGAGCTGCCGGTCGGACCACTCGGCGGCGTACGAGGCGTGCGCGACGGCGAGGTTCCGGAGGTTCGACTGGGAGATCGAGACCTTGGCCTGATCTCGCGCCTTGCCGATGGCCGGCAGCAGAATGCCGACAAGCAGGGCGATGATGGACACGACCACGAGCAGCTCGATGATCGTGAACCCGGAGTGGCGAATACGTTTCATGGGGTCGGTCCTTTCGCGTTTGGCCCGCCAGAGATGAGGTGACCACTTGGACACCCGAGCGGGTGACATCGACGCTGGCCCAGGCTCCCAGCCCGGGCCTGGCCGGCTTGCTACCTATTTATGCAGAACCCGCCGCCCAATGCAAGCGTCCGGAAACAAATGGGTTCCAGCACCCCCGCTGGTGGGCTCTGAGGGGCGATCCCACCCCGACCGCCCCTCGAATCGAAGACCGCCAATGGGTGGGAGCGCCGGGGCGGCGGCGAGTCCCTACCATCCGCACCCTTGCTCCACGCCGCCGACCCCAACCTGCGCAACGTGGCGATCATCGCCCACGTCGATCACGGCAAGACAACGCTGGTCGATGCCATGCTCGCGTACTCCGGCACGCTGGCCGCCGGTGACGTCGATCCGTGCGTTCTCGACTCCGATCCGCTCGAACGCGAGCGTGGCATCACGATCTTCTCGAAGAACTGCGCCATCACCTACCGGCCGCAGGCGGGCGCGCAGTCGGGGCAGACGTTCCGGATCAACCTCATCGACACGCCCGGTCACGCCGACTTCGGCGGCGAGGTCGAGCGGGTCCTGATGATGGCGGACGGCGTCTTGCTGCTCGTGGACGCGTTCGAGGGCCCGATGCCGCAAACGCGGTTCGTGCTCGGCAAGGCGCTCGCGTTGGACCTGCCGATCATCGTGGTGGTGAACAAGTGCGATCGTCCCGAGGCGCGACCGGACGGCGTGGTCGACGAGGTCTTCGACCTGCTCGTGGCGCTCGACGCCGACGACGAGCGTCTGGATTTCCCGGTCATCTATGCCTCCGGGCGCAGCGGGTGGGCAACGGCCGATCTGGACAAGCCGAACGACGACGTTGCCCCGCTCCTCGAAGCGATCATCGAGCGGCTCCCGTCACCGGTGGGGTACGCGGACGTGCCGCTGCAGATGCTGATCACCACGATCGACTACTCGGCCTACACGGGCCGCATCGCGATCGGCCGGGTCTTCTCCGGCGCGATCTCCTCCGGACAGGCCGTGGCGATCTGCCAGGCCGACGGCACCCAACGCCGCGCCCGAGCCCAAAAGGTGTACCGCTTCGAAGGGCTCGGCCGCGTGCCGGCGGAGCTCATCGGCGTCGGCGACCTCTGCGCCGTCGAGGGCCTCGGCGACTTCGACATCGGCGACACCATCGCCTGCCCGGACGAGCCGAACCCGATCGCGCGGGTCGCGGTCGACGAGCCCACGCTGCACATGCTCTTTCGCGTGAACGATTCACCTTTCGCCGGCCGCGAGGGTCAGTACGTCACGTCGCGGCAGCTCGCCGATCGGCTGCAACGCGAGCTGCGATCGAACGTCGCACTCCGCGTCGAGCCCGGCCAATCGGCGGAGGAGTTTCGCGTCTCCGGTCGCGGGCTCCTGCACCTGGGCATCCTGCTGGAGAACATGCGGCGCGAAGGGTACGAGCTGTCGGTCGGCCGGCCGGAGGTCATCGAGAAGGAGATCGACGGGCTCCGCTGCGAGCCGATCGAGCTCCTCACGGTCGACGTCGACACCGACCATCTCGGCCCGGTCCTCGAGCTCGTCGGCGCGCGCGGCGGCGAGGTGCAGTCGCTCGACCAGCGTGGCGACCGCATGCACGTCGAGGCCGAGATCCCGGCCCGCGGGCTGATCGGCCTCCGCAGCCGCATGCTGACGGCGACCGCGGGACAGGCGATCATGTATCACAGCTTCCAGCGGTATGCGCCGGTGCGCGCAATCGACCAGCACCGCACCAACGGCGTCCTGGTCGCGATGGAGACGGGAGCGGCGACGATGTACTCGCTCCTGAACCTCTCCGAACGCGCGGTCATGTTCGTCAAGCCGCAGCAGCCCGTCTACGCGGGGCAGATCGTCGGCGAGAACAGCCGCGAGAACGACCTCGACGTCAACGTCGTGAAGGCGAAAGCGTTCTCCAACGTCCGCGAGTCCACCAAGGAGGCGACGGTCGTTCTCAAGAGCCCGCGCGACCTCCCGCTGGAGGCGGCCCTCGAGTACATCGAGGACGACGAGCTGGTGGAGATCACGCCCGAGTCGATTCGGATCCGAAAGAAGCTCCTCAGCGAAGCGGAGCGAAAACGCGCAAGCCGCCAGCAGCGGGATCGGACCCGAACCGCGGCCGGACGGTAAACGCGGACGCGGACGCGGACGCGGACACGGACACGGACACGGACACGGACACGGACGCGGACGCGGACGCGGACACGGACGCGGACGCGGACGCGGGCACGGTCGCGGACGCGGACACGGTCGCGGACGCGGACACGGACGCGGACGCGGACACGGACCCAGACGCGGACCCCGCGGTCGTCTACACTGCCCCCGGAGTCCCCAGATGCCAACCCTAACCCCCCTCGCACTCGCCGCGACGCTCGCGCTCACGCCGACGCTCTCCCCCGAACCTCCGGCCACCGCCGCCGTCACGACCCCCGCGTCTTCCGCACTCGACGAATGGCTCGGGTTCATCACGCCGAGCCCCGCGGAGACGGCGTGGCGAGAGATCCCCTGGCGGGCAAGTTTCTGGCAGGGCGTCGTCGACGCGCAGATCGAAGGAAAGCCGGTGCTCCTCTGGGCCATGAACGGGCACCCGATGGGGTGTACGTGAAACAACGGCGTCATCACCAGGCGGTCCGTCTGGTCCAACGTACGCGTGCAGGAGTTGCTGAGGTCGTTCGTGCCCGCGGCCGACGAGGTCGGCCGGCTCCAACGCGGGCAGGGAGCGGAGTGCGACCTCTTTCGCACCATCGCGGAGCAAGGACACTACGCCGGACGCACCGTGCCGAGCGACACGCGCCAAGGCATCTACGCAACGACGCCCAGCGGCATCCTGCTGGCGTCGGTCAACTCTCGCAGCGCGCGTGAGGTCACCTCCATGCTCGAGCGGGCGCTCGCGGCGTGGGAGGTGTTGCCGCGAGCGGAGCGTCGGATGGACCCGGCGTCGCTGACCCGTGCCCCGCTGCGCGCGCGGTGGGAGCGGCTGTATCCGGAAGACGGCCTCGTGCTCCGGGTGACGTCGCGTGATCTGCGTGAGCCATCCGATCCGGCCGCGGAGCCGACCCGGCCCCGACGACGATCGAGCTGGAAGCGGCACGCGTGGAATCAGGACTACGCATGGTTCCGCCGGCTCGAGATGATGTCGTTCGTACCGGCGTCGCGTCGGGTCGGCGCGACGACAACGCTGCCGGAGTCGCTCGCCGAGCGTGTGGTCCGGCTGCACCTCGTCGACAACGTGCGGGGACAGGTGCGGGCGTTCAGCCGCGACGAGGTTCAGCGGGCAGAGGTCACCAGCCGAATCACGGCGATCGACGACGGCCGGATCACCCTCGCGTTGTCGGGCCGAACCCGCGCAGTGCACGCCGCCACGCCCGAGCCGCCGGCGGAGGAGGGTCGGCGCCGGAATCCGGAGCGGGCGGAACGCGGCGTGGAGACGGAGTTGACGGGACGCGCGATCTTCGACACCGAGCGTCGCCGGTTCGTGGCGTTCGAACTCGTCGCGATCGGAAAACGGTGGGGCGCGACGCGTTACAACGGCCGAGAACGCGACACGGCTGCAGCCGGCATCGGCATCGCGTTCACGCTGGCCACCAACGATCCGCCGGTGGCGCCCGCATACATCTGGGAGTACGGGTGGCGGTGAGCAAACGCCGGACACGGACACGGACACGGACACGGACACGGACGCGGGCCCGGACCCGGACCCGGACGCGGACACGGACACGGACGCGGACACGGCCCCGGCCCCAGACACGGCCCCGGCCCCAGACCCGGCCCCGGCCCCGGCCACCGGAGCCCGCTACCCTTCTCCCATGCCAACAAAGCCCACGACCGTCACCCAATACCTCGCCGCGCTCCCCAAGGACCGACGCGACGAGCTCAAGAAGCTGCGACAGGTCGTTCGCGCGAACCTCGACCCCGGCTACAAGGAGGGCATGCAGTACGGGATGCCCGGCTGGTTCGTGCCGCACTCGGTCTACCCCGCCGGATACCACTGCGACCCGGCGCAGCCGCTGCCGTTCGCCGGCATGGCGTCACAGAAGAACCACATGTCGCTCTACCTGTGCGGCCTCTACTACTCCGAGGAGGAGATGGAGCGGATTCGGACGGCGTGGAAGAAGACCGGGCGCCGGCTCGACATGGGCAAGTCGTGCATACGCTTCAAGACGATCGACGATCTGCCGCTCGACCTGATCGGCAAGCTCGTCAAGCGGATGACGGTCAAGCGACACGTTGCGTTGTACGAGCAGGCCCGGGCCGAGGCGGGCCGGAAGTCGGCCGAGCGGAAGAAGGCAAAGAAGAAGACAACCGGCCGCGCTGCGGCGACGCGGAAGAAGGCGCCGACGAAGAAGACGACGACCACGAAGAAGCGGCGCGTCGCGAAGCGGTAAAGCGGTGGACTTCATCACGCAGAATCTTCTCGGCGCGGTGGCCGGGCACGCCGCCTGCGGCCGGTCGCGACGCGACGGGGGAACCCTCGGCCGGCTCGCCCTCGCCGCCGGGGCGCTCGGCGGTGCGGTGCCGGACTTCGACTTCCTGCTCCAGCAGCTGGCCGATCCGGCGATGCCGTGGCAGCTCCATCGCCACTTCACGCACGCGTTCGTGTTCATTCCCGTGGCCGGCGTGCTCGCGACGCTGCCGTTTCTGGCGTTTCGATCCGGCCGTCGCCGGTTCGGCGTGATCCTGGCCGCGGCCACGATCGGGTGCGCCACGCACGGTCTGCTCGACAACCTCACCAGCTACGGCACGCACGTCCTCTGGCCGTTCCGGTCGGGCCGCACGGCCTGGGACGCCATGAGCATCGTCGATCCGATCTTCACGCTCGTGCTGTTGCTGGGCGTCCTCATCGCGACGCTCCGCGACCGCGTCCGGCCCACGCGGGTCGCCGCCGCCGTCGCGGCGGCGTACATCGCGATGGGGTTCGTTCAACACGGCCGCGCGCTCGAGGCGCAGCAGACGCTCGCCGCGGAGCGGGGCCACGCGGTGGTCCGCGGCCGCACGCTTCCGACCGTCGGCAACTGGATCGTCTTCCGATCGATCTACGAGGCGGACGGACGTCTGTGGGCCGACGCGGTTCGGGTGGCGCCATTCGGTGATCTCGCCGTGCGGGAGGGACGCTCGATGCCGCGGTTCACGGAAGAGATGCTGGCGTCGGAGGTGGCGATCACGGAACGCACGCGGGTCGTGCTGCGTGGTCTCGACGCGTTCGCGGACGGCTTCGTCGGCCGGGTGACCGGTCCCGACGCGGCCCCGGACGGCGTCACGGTCGGCGACATGCGGATCACCGGCATGACCGACGGCTTCCGCCCGCTGTGGGGCGTCCGCTTCGACCGGGACGGAGCGCCCCACGCCTGGGACGCCTTCGGCCGCGGCGGCGACGACGAGGAGACGATTCGGGCGGTGCTGGGCGGCATGCTCGCCGACGTCGTGCGACCCGAGGGGCGGTTTCGTGTCCTCGCGTCGCCTTCCCCGGGCGATTGACGCCGTTTCCGGCGATATCATGAACCCGATGACGGCACCGGACTCAACCACCGATCGACCGCCCGGACGGCTGATCGCCCGCAGCCGCCGCGGCGTTTTCACCGTGGCCGGCTGCCTCTTCGTCGCCGTCGGCGTGGTCGGTGTGGTCGTTCCGCTCCTGCCGACCACTCCGTTCATGCTCCTCGCCGCCGCGTGCTTCGCCCGCGGCTCCCGGCGCTTGCGCGCCTGGCTGCTGGGCACGCGGCTGTTCGGCCCCACGCTCGAGGCGTGGTACTCGACGCGGACGATCCCGCTTCGCGCCAAGGTCACCGCGATCGTGCTGATCGCAATTCTGCTCGGCACGTCGATCGTCTTCCTGACGACGCATCCAGCTCTGCGACTGACGCTCGCGGCGGTCGGGCTCGGCGTCGTGGCCTACCTGCTGCGGATTCCGACGCGGGAGGCCGCGGTTCCTCGCGGACGCCCAGAGCGAGCGTAGTCCCGGACGCGGACACGGACCCGGACCCAAACGCGGACGCGGACACGGACCCGGACGCGGACACGGACCCGGACGCCGACCCGGACCCGGACCCGGACGCCAACGCCGACGCCGACGCCGGACGGTACGAGTCGCGCGTGTTATCGCCCCCACAGACCCGCCGTTCCCTCCGCGTCGGGCAAGAGACATAGAGATGCGTCTGCGTCCTGACGATCAGTCAGACAGCGGCTCAGTCAAAGGCCGGGGGTCGTTGCTGCGCATCGGCCGTGCAGGCTCAGAGGTTGTCGGATGGTCCCGCTCTGTTCAACTCGACGCGCCCGTGCCTTCAGCCTCATCGAGCTCGTGCTGACGTTGTCGATCATCTCGGCGGTTGCGGCGATTGCCGTGCCTCGATACACCCGCGCGCAGGAAAGGTACCGCGTCGAACGCGCCGCCCATCGGCTCGTGATCGACCTCGAGTACGCGGCCACGCTCGCGCGCGTCACCAGCGCTGAGGTCAAGGTCCACTTCGAGAAGGGAAGCGAAGCGGACGAGAGCTTCTACTGGTTCGAGGGTGTCGCCGATCCGGACCATCCGGATCAGGACTACACCGTCCTTCTCCGTGACGAGCCTTACCGCGTCGTCCTCGCCGAGGCCCCGGGTGACATTACCTATCGAATCGACGGTACAGCGCAGAGCTCGCGGACGTTCATCGTGCAGGCGGGGGACGCCGCCCGGACCGTCCACGTCAACCACACCAGCGGGCAGGTGACGGTGAATTGAGAAGCCTCCACGCACAACGAATGGCGTTCACGATGGTGGAGCTGATGGTCGCGATGGCGATCGTCGGCTTGCTGCTGCTCGCGATCTCGTCCGCAGTGACGCTCTCCACCCGGACGATGTCGATTGCCATCGAAGGTGCGACGCCGCGTCGCTCGGAGACCGCGCGTCTCCTCGAACGCATCACGGCCGACCTCCGTCTCGCCATGCGATTCGAGGAGCCCCTCGCGCCCGACGTCGTCGAGTTCACGGTGCCCGACCTCGACGACGACGATCAGCCGGACCGCGTGCGTTGGGAATGGTCCGGTTCGCCCGACTACGAGCTGACGCGTCTCGTGGATCTGTCGGACGACGCGACGGTGCCGGTCCCGACGGTCGAAGCGACCGACGTCCATGACTTCGATCTGACCTACCTCACGCGGACATGGGGCGAGCCCGCGCCGCCGGCCACCGTGACCGGAGACGAAGGGCTCCTCGTCCATCACGACGACGATCCCCCGACCGCTCCCGGCCCCCGGGTCCTGTTCGTGATGACGGACGCCGGGGGTCCGACCGCCCAGGAGATCAGCCGCGAGAACCTCATGTTGACGTGGGGCTGGAGCGTCGACCGGATCACCGCGGCTTCGGATGACACCGACTATCTGGCCGCGGCGGCGTTGGCGGACGTGGCGTACATCTCCGAGGATGTCCAGTCCTCTGACGTCGAGAGAAAGCTCAGAGACGTCACCATCGGGGTTGTGAACGAGGAGATCAACCTCAGCGACCATCTCGGGTTCTCGACCAGTTTCGGATTCCCGGCGCCGGCGAGCGTCCTCGCGATCGACGTCGCAACCCACCCCGTCACGGCGACGCTGGGGACGGGGTCGGCCCTCCTCTTCACCGGGGACCAGGCGGTGACGCAACTCGCCTCAACGCCGGACGAACGCTCGCCGGACCTCCTCTCCCTTGGCGTCTGGGACGGCAGCCCGGCCCTCGCCGTCCTCGACAGGAACGCGCGTCTCACCGGCGCGAGCGGAGGCACGGATCGTCTCGGGTTCGAGACGATCTTCCCGCATGAGTGCGGCAAGTCGGAGTACGACAAGGACCACGTCGCGACCCAGGTCACGCTCGTCGAGGGGGCCGTCGTCACGAGCCTGAGCGCGTACCTCCACCTCTACGGTGACAAGAAGGTGCGTTTCGGACTCTACACCGATGTGGCGGGCGAGCCGGGGACGCTGTTGGCCGAGACCGACTGGGTGGAGCTGGAGGAGGGCCTCGGCTGGCAGACGCTGCCGCTCGCAACGCCGACGCCCCTCACGCCCGGCACGTACTGGCTCGCGCTCGGCATGGAGCGCGACGTGACCTTCTTCTTCGACGCGACGGGTGGTCGGACCCGCTATTCCGGGGAAGATCCGACAGACGGCATGATGCCCGAGTGGTTCGACACGTACGGACCATCGCCGAACGAGCGTCGGATCTCGATCTACGCGAACTACGACGCAACCGACTTTGCGGCGGGACGGCGGGTCGCCATGCCGTGGGGCGGAAACAGCTTCGACATCAATGCGCTCACCGACGACGGACGGACCCTCGTGCGTCGCGCGATCGAGTGGGCCGCCGATCCGAGCCCCGACGACCCCGGCGTTCCGCTCGCCGTCACCAAGGACGACTGGCCGGCCCAGTGCTTCCTCCCCGAACTTCCGGTCAACACGATGGGTTGGTCGATCAGCCAGATCCTGATCGCCATCAAGGCCGACCCCGCCGACCTCGGGGGCAAGGTGCGGTTCGAGCTGCGCTACACGGGCGTCGACGATCGGCCCGGCGCCGAGATCCTCCAGGAGACGGCCGAGATTCCCGTGACGACGTGGGGGACCGACAATTACACGTGGTATCAAATCCCGTTCGACCCCGAGACCGACTTGAACCCGTCCGTCGAGGTCTGCCTCGTGGTGCGTGGCAAGAACGACGAGAACGCGTTCGTCAAGATCGACCGCGCCGGCAGCCCCAGCCCTCGAACGTATCTCGTCGAGTCGCCCGATCGGGCCGTCACCTGGTCCGCTCCGTACGGAAACGACGACATGCGGATCTACGTCTATGGCAACTACACGACCGGGGGGCCGCCCGAATGGTGAGCATTGCGCGTCGGTCCCGAGGGAGACCGCCTTACGGCGTCACCCTCATCGAGACCGTGATCAGCCTCGGAATCCTCGCCGCCCTGCTGATGGGAGCGCTGGCCGCCTTTGGCACGATGACGCGGTCGGACTCGAGGCTCGCGGATCGCGAGATCGCGATGGCCTTTGCCCACGATCTCCTCGGCGAGATCCTTCAGGCGCACTACACGGACCCCGAGGTGGCTGCCACCAACGGTCCCCCGTCGTTCGGGCTCGAGGCGGACGAGCTGCCCGGGGCGGGAGACCGACTGTTGTACGACGACGTCGACGATTACCACGACATGGTCGAGACGCCACTCCGCTCCCGTGACGGCACGATACTCGACGGCGCGAATGGCATGGAGCGTCGGGTGACGGTCGAGTTCGTCGATCCTGATCTCCTCATGGGTCCCGGCTCGCAGGATCCCATCGCGGAGACCGGACTCAAGCGCGTCACGGTCGCGGTGAGTCTGGCCAACGGACCGACGGTGCACGTGCGGGGTTTGCGGGGAATGTACAGCACCGCGGAGACCGTCCCGAGTGTCGAATCGACGTACGTCCGATCGATCGAGGTGCGGCTGCAGCTCGGCGCGGACGCGGTTCCGCTGACGTCGGGCACGACGCTCCTGAACCAGATTGCTCTGGAGAACGCACCGTGACCGGGGGCAGACGTCTCAGCCGGCCGCGCCGGCGCGGATCGGCCTACCTCATCGTGCTGTCGGTGTCGGTCATGCTGGTTCTGATCGGCACGGCGAGCCTGGCCGGGTGGCGTGTCCGCATGCGCACGACCACGCTCGAGCAGGAGTGGAACGAGGCGGGCGTGCTCGCCACGTCTGCCGTCGACCAGGCACTGGTCGATCTTGCCTCCGATCCGTGGTGGCGGACCGTGAACAAGGAGTACGAGAACGCCTTCTCGCCCGAAGTGCCGTTCCACCGCGGGTGGCTGAGCTGGCGGTACGAAGACCTCGTCGACAACAGCCTCGATGACAACGACGCCGACCCGCTGCGTATCCACGGCCGCGGTCGGATCGGCGTATCAACCCGTGTCTACAGCGTGATTGCCTGGCCAACCGGCGAGACGCTCGACGTGCTGCGGACCGCAATCCACGCCGGCGCTGATCTTGACGCCAACGGCGTTCTCGATGTGCGCGGCGGCCCGGCGTCGGCGAACGACGTGCTGACGTGTGATCAGCTCCTCGGTGACGTCGAAGCCGCGACGGTCACGACGCCCGGCAATGTCTCCGGCAGCATCACCACGCCGGCTCCGGCGAAGCAGATGCCATCCGCCGCGATCTGGTCGTTGTACAAAGTGCTCGCCGTCAACATCCCGTTCGGGGTTCTCGCGCCGTCCGCGACGATCGAGGATGTCATCGTCAGTCCTGGAAACAACCCGTACCGGCCGGACGACCGCAGCGTCGACGGTCTGTACCACATCAAGGTCCCGGGGTTCACGACGCTGCGTATTCAGGACTGCCGCATCGAGGGCACGCTCCTCATCGAGCTGTCACCGAGCGCCAAGCTCCTTATCGACCCCGGCGTCCTCTGGCGTCCCGCTCGCCTGGATTTTCCGGCTCTCATCGTTTACACGAAGTCCGATGACTCGACGGACGTCGACATCACCTGCAGTGGGACGCTCGACGAGCTCGCCGCCGGCGTGAACTTCAACCCGGCTCACACCCCCTACTACGGCGCTGCCGACGCCGACCTGGGGGATACCTACGCCGCCTCGATCGACGGCGTCATCCACGTGATTCGCGACCTCGCAGCGCCGACCCGGAAGACGACGATCGACGCGGAGAACCGGATCACCGGCTGCATCATCGCCGACGGCGACATCGAGACGCTGGGCGGCAGCATCGTCGTCGCCGACCCCTCGCTTCTGTCGCGGCCACCGCTCGGCTACACGACGAAACGGGACACGATCAACCTCCTCGTGAATGGTGACATGGAGGCGGGGCTTGCCGGCTGGTCGGCCGTCGGCAACCCGACGGTGCTCGTCTCCGAGGGCGGCGCGCACTCGGGCGCCAAACGCATCACGGTGAAGGACCGCGGGAGCGCGTCCCACGGCCTTCGCCAGGACGTGACCGTCCAGGTCACCAGCGGCACGATCCACCTGGCCGACATGTGGCTCAGGATGGACGACAACCCCGAGGACGTGGAGATCGCGCTCGAGATCGACAGCTCTGGCGAGGGGACACAGTGGTTCACCGTGGTCGCCCCCCTGGTGGCGAAAGACGACTGGACCCGCGTGAACGTGGAGATCACGCCCACGTGGACGGGCACACTGAACTTCGCCCGCCTCGTGATCACGACCACGACCACCAACCAGGACTTCCGAATCGACGACGCGTTGCTCACCGCGCCGAACGGGCCACCATCCGCGACGCTCGTGACCATCCCGGGGACCTGGCGAGCCGACTCGGCCAACCCGTAGCGCAGCGGGCCACGGACACAGACGCGGACGCGGGCACGGACGCGGTCACGGACACGGGCACGGACCCGGACCCGGACCCGGACCCGGACCCGGACACGGACGCGGGCACGGACCCGGACGCGGACCCGGACGCGGCCACGGACACGGACACGGTCACGGACACGGACACGGACGCGGACGCGGGCACGGACGCGGACACGGACGCGGTCACGGTTCCGGACACACCCCCCACGCCGACATGATCGTCAGCAGATCCGTAAAGCCAACATCACCCGATCCATCGAGATCGGCCGGACATCCGGCGCACGGCCCCCACGCCGACAGCACCGTCAGCAGATCGGGGAAGCCGACGTCGCCGGATCCGTCGAGATCGCCCTCGCAGCACGAGCCGACGGGGACCGATGCACGTGTGATGTCGAGTCCCCAGCCGAGAAGCCCGTCGCCCGGTGACGGCCAGTCGGTCGTGATGAGCGTCAACGTCCACGCGCCCGCGCTCGACATGCCGTCGAACGCGGCGAGCGGGTTGTCCGGACGGTAGCTCGGAGGTGACTCGAGCCATTCGAAGTCGCAGCACTCGTCGCCGGCCTCCTCGAGGTACGGCCCCGTCCCCTCATCGTCCACGATGGCGTCGTAGCCGAAGTTCACGAAGCCGCCGAGGTGCTCGGGATAGCCCGGCCGATCCATGATCGTGATCGTGGTGTCGCCATGTGAGAGGAGGATCGTGAAGTCGCCGAGGCGGTACCGCACGTTGAGCGTGAGGTCCACGTCCTCGATGGTCCCCGCGTCCAGCACGACGGTGTCGACGACCAGCGTCGAGTCGGTGAACATCGGAAGGGGCGGGTCGTAAACCACCGTGGCCTGCGTGAGTCCGCCGGCGTCGCATTCGTCGGGAATGCCGTTGTCGTTGCAGTCCTGGCTCGTTCCCGCCGCGATGTCGCACGGGTCGGGGACGCCGTTGTCGTTGCAGTCATCCTCGCAGGCGTCCGGGATGCCGTCGCCGCTGCAATCCGGCTGGCACTCGTCCGGCACGTCGTTGCCGTCGCAGTCCGCGCTGAGGCCGTCCAGGATCTCGCAGTGATCACCCAGACCGTTGCCGTTGCAGTCCTCGACCAAGAAGCCGAACACGGCCAGGCGGTCGATCAGCCACTGCTCGTCCGCCGCGTCGACGTCGCCGTCGCCATCGAGGTCGAAGGGATCGGCCACCCACGCGCAGTGGTCGTCGAGGTCCACCTGCACGTCCCCGTTCACATCGCCGGGGATGATCATCTCACCCAGCGGGGTGAGCAGCATCGCGTGCGCCTGGATGGCGGCGATCTGCCGGTTGTTGTTGATCTCGAAGGAGCGGTAGACGCTGAAGAGCTGCTGGTGCTCCACCGTGAGAAGCGAGTTGATGGAGTGCAGCTCGCCCGTGTCCTGAAGGTAGACACCACCCTGGTAGGTCATGAAGTCGCCGCGGTCGTTGATACCGCCGGCCAGGCTGAGGTGGCTGACCGGGTTCAGGGAAGTCCAGCCGAAAGGTTCCGCAAAGCGGATGATGGCGACGAGAAAGTGCCCGGCGCCGTCGCTGATGCCGGTGCCCGCGCGTCCCACCGTCCAGCCGTGGTCGTTGATCCGGTGCCACCCGGCCGTGACCGAGTCGCCGGCCCAGTCCGGATAGTCACCGCCGGTCCCCGGGTGACCGACGAGCTCTTCGTAGTTCCCGAACAGGTCACCGCGGTACCGCGAACCGATGACCTGACCTTCGTTGTTCATGTCCTTGATGCGGGCGGGAAAGTCGAACGTCTCCATGACCCTCGTCGCGACGTCGTACTTCCAGTTGATGAACGCGCCGGTGAGGCCGCTGAACCCCGCGATCGTTCCGCCGTTGTCGACCGCCACCGCGAGACTCTCGTCGAAGCCGGGGGGAAGACCCAGCCCGCGTGTCTCGAGCACTTCGCCCGTCACGGTCGAATACCGCCAGAGCGCCGCTTCGCCGATCGCGATGTCGAGGAACGGTCCGGGCACGCCACCGCCGACGATGATGATCTCACCCTTCGCATCACGGTCGCTCACGTCCGTGACCGCGTTGCTCGGCCACCCCGGCAGCAGCGGCAACGGGACGACGCCGTGCTCGACCGTATAAACGAACGCCTGCATCTTGCTCCCCGTCGCGGGATCGAAGTCGAGGCTCGCCTCGCCGACGAGGTCGCCGTTCTCGTTGAGCCCGCGCGCGTCACTGGACGGCCACATGACGTCGGGAAAGACCGTCTCGACCATCGGAGCCAGGTCTGTCACGTGGTAGAGCGGCAGCTCGGTCTGGGCCGAGGCGAGACCGTTGCTCACGAGGAGACTCAGCAGCATGGGAGCAGCCAGGCGAAGGGTCGGAAGGAATGTCATCGTGCACCTCGGAGGAAGGCTGAATGGTGGGTTCGCTCACCGGGAGTAGAGCCCCCCACCTCGGTTGGCGGACCGGGGAAACGACCCCGGTCGGCGGCGGCACTCGGGCTGCCCGCCCCAGGGGAGCCCGCAAACCGGCCCCAGATACACCGATTCGGGCTCCGGACCCGCCGGTCCACTTCGGTAGAATCGCGTCCATGACCGACCCGGCTGCCGGCAACGTGACCCGGTTGCTGCACGATGCCGGTCGCGGCGACCGCGGGGCGAGCGACCGCGTCATGGAGCTGCTGTACGACGACCTGCGTCGTCTCGCCGTCGCCAAGCTGGGCGACATGCCGCCGGCCGCGACGCTTCAGCCCACCGCGCTGATCAACGAGTGCTACCTGCGTCTGGTCGACAAGGAAATCGACTACGCCGATCGCCTGCACTTCTTTCGTCTCGCGGGCAAGGTCATGCGGGGGATCGTCGTCGACTACACGCGGCGTCACCAGACGCAGAAACGCGGCGGCGGCCGGCACCGCGTCACGCTGGAGATCGCCGACCGTGACGGCGACCGTGCGGTGGGGGAGATGGCGGCGGTAAGCGAGGCGATGGAGCGGCTGGCCGATCGGGACGCCGAGGCGGCCGATGTCGTCCTGCTGAAGTACTTCACCGGGCTCTCCCACGGTCAGGTCGCCGAGGCCAAGGGAATCTCCGAGGCCCGGGCGCGGCGGCTCTGGAAGCTCGGAACGACGCTGCTGGCGGAGATTCTCGAGCTGGAGTGAGCAGATCGACGCGTGGTTTGCGGCAGTGGGAAGGAGCTCCCGAGCTGACGATGGACCAATCCGCGATCGACAAGCTCGCCAACGAAGCATTCGTGCACGTGGTCGATCTGCCGCCACCGGAGCGGGAGGCGTACCTGACCGACCGCTGCACCCCTGCCGTCCGGGAGCGGGTGCGCTCGCTTCTCGCGCGGCACGAAGCCCACGCGGACTGGCTGACGACCCGGCCGCTCGATCTCCCCCCCGCCGCGCTGCTGGCCGACACGGCGGCGGTGATCGGCGACGAGCCCTCGCTCGTCGGCACGACGCTCGACCATTTCACGATCACCCGACGCATCGGCGAGGGCGGTATGTCGGTCGTCTACCTCGCCGAAGACACGAAGCTCGAGCGTCCCGTCGCCCTCAAGATCCTGCGGCAGGGCTTCGGGTTTTCCGAAGTTGCCATCGCGCGGTTCCGTCGCGAGGCGATGACCGTCGCGCAGCTTCACCACCCGGCGATCGTGCCCGTGTACGACGTGGGGCACACGCAGGGCGTGCACTACCTGGTGATGGAGTTCATCGACGGCCCCACGCTGGCCGGGGTCATCGATGCCTGCCGCCGCGACACGCCGCATCACGCCCAGGAGCGTGAATGGCAACGGACGCAGGCGTCGCTGATCGCAGAGATCGCCGATGCCCTGGAGCATGCGCACCGCGCCGAGGTCATCCACCGCGACATCAAGCCCAACAACATCATGATCGACCCGAGCGGCACGGCGCGGCTCACCGATTTCGGCATTGCCCGCAATCGGCGTTTCGACCGCATGACGCGGACGGGCCAGCTTGCCGGCACCGTGGCGTACATGAGCCCGGAGCAGGCGCGGGGCCTGCGTCGCGAGATCGACCACCGCACGGATGTCTACTCGCTCGGTGCGACGCTCTACGAGCTCCTCACGCTCCGCTGCCCGTTCGAAGGCGATTCCGTGGAAGACGTGCGCGAGCAGGTGGTGCACAAGCCACCGCGGCCGCTGTCTCAGGTGAATCCCGCGATCCCCCGTGACCTGCAGACCATCTGTCTCAAGGCGCTCGACAAGGACCCCGACCACCGGTATCAGACCGCCTCGCAGGTCGCGAGCGATTTGCGGAGCTGGCTCGACGATCGCCCGATCCTCGCCCGCCCGCCGGGGGTCGCGCGTCGCGTCCGCCAGTGGACCCGCGATCATCGGGGCCCCGTCGCCGTCGCGTCAATCCTGTTTCTTCTCGCGCTCGTGGCCGCGCTCGCAATCGGTCTCCAAACGCTGGCCCGCGCGGGTCTCACGCCGGTCGCGTTCGGGACCACGCTGCCCGACGCCATGCTTTGGGTGCAACCGCTCGACGCCGTGCGGGGCACGCCGACCGGACCGCCCATCGTCCGCGCGGTCGGCCCCCGCACGCGGGTGCGTCTGGACGCGGGGCTCTATCTCTTCCGGGCGGAGGCGGGACGCCAGAGGCTGGAAGCGATTCGCTACGTCCCGACCGCCGAGGACCGGTTCGACTTTCGCGAAGAGATCGACCGGCGAGACGAACCGTTCGTCGTCGCCCTCGACCGGGGCCCGCACGCGGTCGATCGCACGCGGATGGTTCAGATCGCGGGGGGCGTGTTCACGACTTCGTCCCATCCGTTCGCGACCGAGCCGATCACGATTCGGATGCCCCCGTTCTGGATCGACAAGACCGAGGTCACGAACGGCGCCTACAAGGCCTTTGTCGATGCGACCGATCACCCGCTTCCGTACCACTGGCGAAACGAGGAACCGGGGCTCGTCTACGACCCGGCTTTGGCCGAGCGCCCCGTCGTCGGCGTCACCCTCGACGATGCGGCGGCGTACGCCGCCTGGGCCGGCAAGCGGCTCCCGACCGAGTGGGAGTGGGAATACGCGATGCGTCAGCCGGGGGACCGGCTGTATCCGTGGAGCACGCCTCCCGACTGGGTGGTGGCGCCCCCCCCGCCTGCGCCGCGGCGTGGCGGTGCACAAATCGAGTGGAGCAATCTCCTCGCCGCCTATGCGGCGGCGACCGTGGACGCCGGCGACGACCGCGGCGTGGCCACGCCGCTCGGCATCCTGCATGCCAACACGAATGTTTCGGAGATCACGGCCTCCGTCGAGACGGAGGGAGCGCTCGTGTCGGTGGTGCGTGGCGGTTCGTTTCGCGGTGTTCCCGCCGAGACACCGCTGACACGCCGCCACACGTTTCGCTGGGGAACCAGCTCGGTGCACCGAGGGTTTCGGTGTGTCGCGACTTTTCGATGAACCGTCAGAGGAGACCTTTGATGCCGTACTTTCTTTGCCATGCATCCGTCCGCTTCGGACCAACGGGCGCCAACGACCCTGAACTGACGAAAACCAAGGTCGAAGAGCAGGTGGCCCCGCCCGTCGCGAGGGTCTTGCGAAACGGCTTCCTCGTCGAGATCGACGATTACGACGACGTGAATCAATCGTTTGACGACGTGTTTGGTGCGGCGGTCGCCAAGCTGAACGAGCTCCAAGCGCACTTCGGGTATCCCGACAACGCGACGGCAGATTCCCCGGACGAATGGGCGTACGGATCTGGCGGGCTGCACGAGGGCGAACGGTACCTCACACAGGATGGGAAACCCTGGCTCATCGAAGTCGACTCAAGCATGGACGCATCCATGCGGATTGTCATCGAGTCGCTCCAATGAGCTTCGAACCACGGAACGAGGAGATTCGATTCGCCTGGCCGCCTGATGTCTCCGAGGTGGAGCTCGAGCTGTACGTCGGGCGAGGCCGAATGCGTCTTCACCCGGATTCAAGCGTGCCGCCCAACCTGGCCGTGCTGCACACGCCCACCCGCCTGAAGATCGCAGTGCTCGATGAGGAACGGCCCGAGTCGCTGACGCTCGAGTTCGAGGTGGAAGGAGAGTCGCCGATCCCCCCGACCGCACGTGTGCTTCCGCTCGAACTTCCACCCCTGAAAGACATGCCGCGGACGCACGGCACGCTCGCGTCGCTCGAGGATCTGCCGCGGGACTCCCGTCTGCTCCGTGCGATGGACAAGGACGAGGAGGCGATCGAGGCGTGTCGACGATTCTATTCGGAAGGACCGGATCCCGTTTCTCGGTGGCGTCTCTTCTTCTATGAGATCGATCAGCGGACGAACACGAATTGGGAGCTCGACGATCGGTTCAGGCTCCTGTCCAACAATCTCGAGGTTCGGCAACGGGCCCAGGTGCTGACGAATGTCAAACCAGAGAAGCTGCCGGGGCTGAAGGCGACGGAGCATGACATGCTCTGGGAGCTCTTCGAAGACGCCGGATCACACATGACTCTGGACGAGCAGCTGACCGCCTTTCTCTGGTTCGGAGCCGGCCTGCTGGAACACAGGTGTCCGCACTTGGCGGCGGCGGCCGGCCCCAATTCCGGGTTCGTCACGCTTCTGATGCAGCTTGCCCTGGACGCCCAATACCGCGCCGATGAGGGTGCTCGCGCGTACTGGCTCACGCGGCTTCCGACGCTCATCTACATGGTCGAGATCTTCGGCCGACGGTTCGACGACAAGAAGAATATCAAAGCGACCATGCCCCATCACCGACGTCGCTCCTATGCAGTCGGACCACTCGAGATCGAGAGGGACCGCGCGGATTTCGTCGAGCAGGCCACGCTTGACCCCAACACGACGGCGGCTGAAACGCTGCTGAGACACTTCAACCTTTGATCCGTCACCAGCGGCGTCGCATCGCCACCGTCCGGCGGGGATTCCGGGCGCTTCCGACCACTCATCGCCCTTCCAAGGAGACCCACGATGGCCAAGTACCTGTGTCGAGCCGAGATCTTCTTCCGTCCCGGCGCCGCCAACGATCCCGCGTACACCAAGACCCAGGTGGACACGCAGGTCCACCCGAACGTCGCGCATATCCTCCGCCACGACTTCGTGCTCACCGCCGGGGACCGCGAGGCTCTCTTCGACGAGACGTTGAAGAAGCTCAACGATCTTCAGCAGCTCCACGCGTTCCCCGACCAGGCGACGAAGACCACCAAGAACGACTGGGCGTACGGTTCCGGCGGCCTGCACGAGGATGTCCGTCGGGTCGACCAGAACGGCGCGTTGTGGATCGTCAACGGCGACCAGACTCCGATGTACGCCCACATGCGGCTCGTGTCGGACCAGATCTCGTGAGCAGGCGGAAACGCGACCAGCGGCTGAACGTCGTCTGGCCGGACGACGAAGACGCCGTCGAGTTCGAGCTGGAGGCGGGTCGCGGCACGCTCGAGCTCGTCGACGGCCTCCCGCCGAACATGGGAATCCTGCGCACTCCGACGCGGTTGAGGATCGAAGTGCTCGACGGGGACGCGCCGAAGTTCCTGAGACTCCGGTTCAAGGTCTCGGGCGAGTCTCCCCTTCCCCGGCGGGCCCGGCGTCTCCGACGCGTGACGCTCGACAGCCTCGCAACGCTGCCCGATGTGCCCGCCGGTCGCCTCGTCACGACCGGCGACCCGGGCACGCTGACGGCCAACAACACGCTGGCGATTGCGGCCGACGTGCAGGCCGCCGACGACTGCCGGCGTTTCTATTCCGAAAGCGAAGACCCCGTCGCACGAGCGCGACGGTTCTTCTACAAGATCGATCAGCGGACACATCAGCTGTGGGTGCCCACCGAACCGTTCCTTCCGCTGGTGGATCAACTGCAGGCGCGGCTGGAGCTGCACATGGAGCCACCGGCGGTCATCGGCAACATGCCCGGGCTGACGGAGCAGCAGCACGATGACGTCTGCGTCATCTTCGAGGACGCGGCCGCCCACCTGTCGCTGGAGGAGGAGCTCACCGCGTACCTGTGGTTCGCGGCCGGGCTGCTCGAACACAAGTGTCCGCACGTTGCCGCCGCCGCGGGCCCCGACTCCTCGAACGTCCTGCTCATGATGGAGCTCGCCTTCGACGCGCTCGAGAACGCTGCGCAGGGCCCGCATGATTACTGGCTGACGCGGCTGCCGACGCTGATCTACATGGTCGAGATCTTCGGCCGCCGCGTGGGCGAGAAGCTGACGCTGTCGATGATCGAGCCGGAGCTCATGCGTCCGTCCTACGCCGTCAGCCCCCTGGAGATCGAGGCGGATCGGGCCCAGTTCATCGCCGAGGCCGAGGCCGATCCGAACACCAAGGCGGTGGCCACGCTCAAGAACCGCTTCATCATCGGGTGAACGCGGCCGCCCGACGGCAGGCGGGGGGGGCGGGCGGGGGCGGGCGAGAATGAACCCAGTTTCATCCAGCGCTCACACGGGCTTGAACCCGTGGGGCGATTCTCCACGCACTCGGTTGGAAACGAGATCTGCCTCACCCTGCTCGAACAACTACTGCGTCAGGAGAACAACCATGGACATCCTCAAGCTCATCCTCGCCATTCTGATTCCGCCGCTGGGCGTCGCGCTCGAGGTGGGGCTCAGCACCCACTTCTGGCTGAACCTCGTGCTCACGCTGCTCGGCTACATCCCGGGCATCATCCACGCGATCTTCGTCATCGCATCGCGATGATCCCGGGTTGGAGACACCGGTTCTTCGGTGCGCCCGATGCTTCTGCCTGGCCCGGCACGCGGAACCGTCGGCCACCGAGCCCCCCTCTCCCACCGCCGATCACCGGAATCATGACACGACGCACACGCGCGAACACGTTTCGCGCGTGTGGTCGTTCACGGGGGGAGACCACCAGCCTCGTTCCGTCCGCCGGACACGTGCAAATGAAACGCGTTTCATCCGGTGTTCACCGAGCGCTCAGCCTCGGCCCCGAAGATTGCGGGTGTTCAACGAACCTCCCAATTCACGAAGGAGACAACACATGACAACCACCACCATGACGCCCTCGGTCATCTCAGCCAGCACCATCATCGGTGACACGGTCAAGAGCCTCACGGGCGAGAAGCTCGGCTCGATCAAGGAGATCATGCTCGACACGTCCACCGGCCAGGTGGCCTACGCCGTCCTCGACTTCGGTGGGTTCCTCGGCCTTGGCGGCAAGCTCTTCGCCGTCCCGTGGAACGCGCTCACCGTCTGCCCCGAGGACAAGTGCCTCAAGATGGACGCAAACAAGGAGCGTCTCGAGAACGCCGAGGGCTTCGACCCCGACAATTGGCCCAACTTCGCCGATCGCCGGTGGGGCGAGCGGGTGCACTCGTACTACCGCACCCGCCCCTACTGGTCCTGAATCGGCGGCACCCGGGGCCATTCCCCCTCGCCCGGCCGCACCGACGGCCGGGCGTTTCCCCTCCTCTTCCCTGACTCCACATTCGACAAGGAGACAACCCATGAAACGCTACTTCTTCCGCCGCTTCCGCAACGCCGTGACCGTTGGCGTCGGTGCGCTGGCGCTCTCCATCGCTCCCACCACCCTCGCCGACGAGGAAGTCGAGGATCGTGGTCCGTATTACGAGGACGACGCCTGGTACGACATCAGCGAGTGGTTCGACGGGAACGACTACAACCCGACCGACGAGAACGCCGGCCGCTGGGACGACGAGACCTACGACGCGTATCAGGACAACAGCGGAGACTCGGACAACGACCGCTGGTTCGGCTTCGATTCCCGCTACGACGATGACAACTGGTTCTACGACTACTACGACGACGGTGACCTCGCCACGTTCGATGGCGACGAAGATGGCGTCTTCGAGTACGCGTACCGGTACGTTGACGTCGACGGGGACGGCCTCTACGACGGCTGGTACCACGCCCGCGACTGGAACCGCGACGGCGAGTTCGACACCTTCACGTTCTACGCGCTCAACAAGGCTGCATCGATCAAGGGCAGCAACCCGCATTCGGCGTCGTCTTCGCAGCATCGGAGCAACGCGATGGACCGCACGTCCAAGCGTCAGATGGTGCGCGGCACCATCGCTTCGACCAAGAAGGTCGCCGTGCGCGACAGCAAGCACCTGTGCGCGAAGGTGAAGCGCAACGACGGTTCGACGACCTTCGTCGACCTGGGACCGGTGCGTGATCTCGATCACCTCGACCTCGACTCCGGCGCCCCGATCGTCGCGTGGGGTCCGCGGACCAAGGTCGGCGACAAGAGCCTGATCGTCGCCCAGAAGATCAAGGCCAACGGCCAGACCGCGTCGGTCGATCGGTCGCTGCGGACGGTGAACGCAAGCGTGACGTCGACCCGCACCGTGCCGGTGCGAGGAACGACCCACCAGCTCCTCATCGTGACGCCGCGGAACGGCAAGAAGTGTGCGGTCGACGTGGGGCCGGTGAGCGGCAACCTGCCGTCGATCCAGACCGGTGACAAGGTCACGCTCGAGGGCACGATGGTGCGTGCGAACGATCGCCGCGTGCTGATGGCCAAGTCGATCGAGATCGACGGCGAGGCCTTCGAGATCGAACGCCACGCGACCGCGACGACGCAGACGTCGCAGGGCAACTGATCCATCCTCCCCTGTCCGACGCGGAGACGCGTCACCCTTCCCAACCTCGGGGCACGCACCTTCTCGGTGCGTGCCCCCTTTGTTCGCGGACGCGGACGCGGGCACGGGCGCGGACGCGGACCCGGACACGGACGCGGACACGGGCACGGACCCGGACACGGGCACGGACCCGGACGCGGACACACGGACACGGACCCGGGCACGGACACGGACCCGGACACGGACACGGACACGGACACGGACACGGACGCGGGCACGGACACGGACGCGGACACGGACACGGACACGGACACGGACGCGGACACGGCCACGGACGCGGCCACGGACACGGACACGGACACGGACACGGGCACGGACCCGGACGCGGACACACGGACACGGACCCG
>JABDLI010000066.1 GCA_013003065.1 Phycisphaerales bacterium
GACACGGACACGGACGCGGGCGCGGACACGGACCCGGACACGGACGCGGACCCGGGCACGGACACGGACGCGGACACGGACGCGGGCACGGACGCGGACGCGGACACGGACACGCACACGGACACGGACGCGGACGCGGACACGGACGCGGACCCGGGCACGGACACGGACGCGGACACGGGCACGGACGCGGACACGGACGCCCCCCACAAAGGCGAATCCGCGCATTCCCCGGCAATACCGCCCACGCGTGGCACGATACGCGTGCAGCCCGACGCACTGGTTGCCGCGATCAACCGCACTACTCGCCGGAAAGGACCGACCATGCCCCGATCACACCGCTGGACGATGCTCGCCCTCCTCGCGTTGCCGACGATGATGCTCGCCATGACGCTTCAGGCGCAGTCCGGCGCCCGCGGACAGGACGGCGCGGACGGCGATGCCCGAACGCCACGCTCGTCGTTTCTCGCCGAAGGCCTGACCACGCTCTACGCGCACGATCCGATCGCCCGCGCCCTGAGCTTTTCAGACGGCCGGTACGGCGCCATGATCCAGGACCACGAGGTGCGCAACCGCAACAGCGACATCGATTTCGGCGGGTACGTCGCCGGCGCGTTCTCGGTCGGTATCGAGGGCGGTCGCGAAGGGGCGATCGTCGATCTCGGTCACGCCGACACGCTCGGCGAGCGGTACGGCTTCCGCGAAACGGTGGGTGGGGGGCAGGGCTACGCGTCGATCCGGTTCGTCGAGGGTGACCTGCACATCCGCAGCAACGGACGCGCGACGCAGCCGCTGAAGGAAGCCGCGGGCCTGACGCAGTGCCGCCGGAACGCATCGGCGGCGACCCGGATGGGTCACGTGTACCTCATTCGCCTGATTGATCGGCACGATGAGTCGTTCGAGCTGGTCGCGAAGTTCATGGTGGTCGAGCATCGCGACGGCGAGTCGGCGACGCTGCGCTGGCAGCAGCTTCGGTGAGGATGGGCCGGTCGTGGACTCGGACACGCACGCGGACGCATCACGCCGCACGCTTGCCCATCGCTCCGTCGTCGAAGAGTACATGGTCCAGCTCGGCACCGCGGCCGAGCGGTCGGCGCGAACGATCGCGCTCTTCGGCTCACTCGCGTTCTTGCTCATCGGGATTCCGGTCGGCGTCATAACGCTGGGAGCGATCGGCATCGTCGCGCCGCTTCTCATCGCGGTCTTCCTGTGCGTTCGCTTCGAGTTCCTGGTGCGTCGCGCCCGCACCCGCATCGTCTCGCAGCGGCTTTGCTTGAGCTGCGGGTACACGCTCCTCCGCACCCCGGTGGATGGGGAGGACTCCGGACGTTGCCCGGAGTGCGGCCGTCGATTCTGGGCGGCGTCCTACGCGGGGTGAACCGGCTGTGACACGCCGCCGCGAACTCGTTGCTCGACGTGATCACAGTCGGCACGGTCGTCGCGGTCCCGCTTCCCCTTCGGCGTCGCCATCGCGTGCGTCGGGGCTTATGCGTGCGATGCGCATATCCGATACAGGCAGGTGGCGGCGTCTGCCCGGAGTGTGGCCCGAAGACGCCGGGGTGAGGCCAGCGCGGCCGCGACGAACGTGAACGAACCGGCTCGCCTTTCCCAATAGCTAGTGCACACTATACAATTGGGCGCCCATGATCACCGCCATCCTCATCGCCGTCGCCGTCGGGTTCATCGTCGTCGAGCGGCTGTGGCCGGCGATGGACCTGCCGAAGGTGCGCGCGTGGTGGCCGCGGGTCATTCTCGTCAACCTGATTCAGCTCGGGCTCGTCATCGTCGCCGGGATCAGTTGGGATCGCTGGCTGCAATCGGCGTCGCTCGTGCGGCTCCAGGATCACCTCTCGCCGATCTGGAGCGCGGCGGTCGCGTACCTCGTCTCCACGTTCGTCTACTACTGGTGGCACCGGATCCGGCACGAGTCGCGGTTCTTCTGGCGGCTGTGTCACCAGCTTCATCACTCGCCGCGTCGCATCGAGATCGTCACCTCATTCTACAAGCATCCGGTCGAGATCACGCTGAACTCGATCCTCAGCGCCGCGATCGTGTACACGCTGCTCGGCTGCGCGGTCGAGGCCGGCGCGTATTACACGCTCATGACCGCGGTGGCGGAGTTCTTCTATCACTGGAACATCTCGACCCCGCGGTGGCTCGGCTTCATCGTGCAGCGACCCGAATCACATCGCGTCCACCATCAGTACCACCATCACACGAACAACTTCGCCGACCTGCCGATCTTCGACATGATGTTCGGCACGTTCCAGAATCCCCACGGGTTCGAAGCCACCTGCGGCTACGACGACTGGCGGGAGGATCGCCTGGAAGACATGCTCGCCTTCCGCGACGTCAACACCGCGAAGGCGTCGGAGACCTCGCCCTTGCATCTGCTGCCGACGTGCATCGGTTGTTCGAAGCGGTGGGCATGCACGGAAGCGCGAACCCGGGCGGCGGACGAATCACCGGACGCATGACCGGCGCATGGGCTCAGGGCAGGAGCTGCTCACGTTCCTGCGGAGTCGGCAGGCGGCACGCTTCGTATTGACCGAACCAGCGGTAGCGGTGGGCCGCGATCCCGTCGTAGAGCCAGTTGCGAAGAGGACGCGGGATGATCCGCGCCCAGGACACGACCCGCCAGAAACCTCCGAGGTCGCGGGCGATCTGGAGGATGGCGTCCGAACGGACGAATACCCGCGGTTCGTCGGTGCCGTGATCACGCACGTAGATCACGCTGTCCAGCGACGCGGGGAGCGTGACGGCTTCACGCAACGCGGCGAACGACTCGCCCTGAAGCGGCGCGAAGTGCAGGATTCGTTCGCGATCCTCGTCGATGAGCCGGGTCATCGTGCCGTGGCAGAGCGCGCACACGCCGTCGAAGAACACGACCGACCGGCCGCGCTTGGTCCGGCGGGCCGGGAACCACGCCGGATCGAACGTGAACAGGTGGACCATCACCATCCCGAACGTGAGATCGGCGAAGTCGACGACCGCGAGGATGCCCAGGTGCATCCCCAGCATCGCCGCCCACGCGAACAGCCGTGTCCAGCGATGCAAGCACAGCGGAAGGAACAGCACCTCCAACCCGAGCGCACTCCACGTCATGCCCTTGTGCACCCACTCCGGCAGGAGCAGGAACAGATCGCGAAGCGGACCCGGCCGCGCGAGCGGATTGTGAACGAGGTGGACGATCGCGGTGCCGTCCTGCCAGCTGGGGCTGTTCAGCAGCTTGTCGAGACCGCTGAACGTGTACCCCACGGCCATCACGGCCCACGCCGCGAAGAAGATCATCCAGGGGAAGTGCCAGTGTCCGGCGTCGCCCGCGTCGCGTCGCCGCCGGAGCGCGAGCGGCTCACCGAGCGGCACGAGCGTCATGAGCAGGAAGATCAGGCCGATGTACGGAATCGACGGATTGCTGATGAGGTTATTGCGTCCGAAGAGACACGCCCAGCCGTACCAGAGCAGCAGGCACGCCGTCCGCCGGAAGACGCCGAGGGTGAGCGCGATCGACAGCACGAGCATCACGACCACGAAGCCCGTCGCGACCGCCGGCGTGTCCCACCACTCCAGCGGGTTCGGCAACACGCCGTGCGTGAAGTTCAGCGTCGCATCCGGGAGCAGCCCGTCGCGGCTGAACAGCTCCGGCGCCCAGGGAATCAGCAGGAGGAAGTGCTGGACGAGGTACAGCCCCAACGCGATGCGGAACGCCGCGAACTGGTAGCCGGAGATTGGCTTGACGCCACGCATCATCGGCCGGCGTCCTCCGCCCCCACCGCCCGACCCGCCGTTCCGCACCGGGGCGCGAGGGTCCACGTGCCGTCACGATTCCGGGTATTCGTGTCGATCTGCACTCGCACGTTCCGAGCAGCGACGGGCAAATCCAACTCCGCGTAGAAGGCGCGATCGGGGCCAAGCCCGTAGCAGAAGACCGATTCCCACAAGGGTGGTGGCAGACGCGGTCCGTAGGACAACGCCGCGCCGTAGACGTTCCTTCGCCAGTACGGCCCACGCAGCTGCCGGTACAGCTCGGGCGTGATCAACCGTCGCGTTTCGACGCCGTCGACGTCGTAGACCAGCGTGAACGTGGATGCGAACGTCTCGAGACCGTCGACGTCGGAGAACACCTTCGGCAACGGCGACGCCGCCGACGCTGCGCCGATCCCCCGCAACACCCGCGCGCCGGTGAGCACGCCGGCGAGCTGGAGCAGGCCGAGAGCCAGCAGCACGAGGGCGACCAAGTTCCGGAGCCCGAGGTGGGAGTGATTCCGATCGCTCACCATCGGGAGGCACCCACGCGTCGCCGGGTACGCCCCATCGCGAAGCACGCACTTGAACGGGACGACCGGAGGCGCGAGACAAGACGCTGCACGCAAAAACACTCCGTTTCAGGTGTCGGGTGCGGCGATCGGTAGGATCGGTAATCCCCGATCAGGGTACCGGATCCGCGGGAAGACGCCGCATGCCGACCGTTCTCCGTGACGGGCCCTACCGATTCTATTTCTACAGCCACGAGGGATCCGAGCCACCGCACGTTCACGTCGATCGCGACGATCGTTCGGCCAAGTTCTGGTTGGATCCGGTTGTCGTTGGCAGGAACGTCGGCTTTCGGATGGTCGAGCTTGGTAGAATCGAGCGCTTGGTCCGCGCGCACCAGACAGTGTTTCTGGAATCCTGGCATGATTACTTCGGGTGAAAATCCGGGCGAACGAGTCAAGACGGTCAGCTTCCCCGAGGGCCAGGACGCACTCAGCGTCGAGATGTTGGATGGGCGCACGGTGATCGTGCCGCTGGCATGGTTCCCGAAGCTTCGCGCGGCCACGCCCGCGCAGCGATCGAATTGGGCACTCTGCGGCGGCGGTTTCGGAATCCACTGGCCCGATCTCGATGAGGATCTGAACACCGAGGGCCTGCTTCGCGGCGCACCCGCACCGGGATCGACCTCGACCCGGGACACGCAATAGACCTCGGCGACGATGTAGAGGTTGCACGGTGTTGATACAGGCCATCCTGATTGCGCTGACCACCGCCGATCCGGCTGTCGTCGTAAGGCACACGAAGGTGCCCGATCCCTCGCCGTTCTATGAGAAAGGCTTCGGGACCGCCGTCACCGCCTTGGGAGACATCAATGGCGACGGCACGTTCGACATTGCCGTCGGCGAGCCATCGACCACCGTCGGCCCCTTCTCACGGGGCTCGATCTGGATTCTGCTTCTCACGCCCGACGGAAGCCCGGCGACCCAGCAGCACATCCGCTTCGGCGCCGGTGGCTTTGCTCCGACCCCGGACCGATGGGGGCACTTCGGCGCCGCGCTGGCGTCGGTGGGTGACCTGGATGGCGACGGGATCAACGAACTCGCGGTCGGAGAACCGCGCGCGCGATGCGATCCACACGGGTTTCAGAGCGGGGCGGTCTGGATCCTCTTCCTGAACGCCGAGGGATCGGTCCGTGACTACTGCCGGATCGAGGACCCCAACGCCCCGCAGGGAAGGCATCTCCGGTATCAGTCGCATCACTTCGGCCAATCGCTCGCGCCGCTCGGCGATCGCGACGGCGACGGCATCCCGGACCTTGCGGTTGGATCGACACGCGGAGTCACGATGCTCTTCCTCCGGCGGGACGGGACGGCGGCGCGGCATCGCACGATCGGCCTTCCTCGCCGCTTTGCCCTTGCCCCGTACTCGACGCGTCTTGCTCCCGCTGGAGATCACGATCACGATGGGCTGGTAGACCTCGCCGTTTGCTCACGACGTGCTGGTCTGATCCTGATGTCGATCGGCCAGGACGGCGTGCCAACGCATCACACCCTCGCGGAAGGGCCAGCGCCCGGGAGCGCCTTTGCCGCTGTCATTGGCGGCCTTGGCGATCTTGACCACGATGGCGTCGAAGATCTCGCAATGGGGTTGCCGCAGGACGGTGCGGAGTCCAGCCGCGGGAGCGTCCACATCTTGTTCCTGGACGCGCACCAATCGATCGCGAGACGCGAGGTGATCCCGAACCGCTATCGCGTGACAGAGCGTCTGGACCGGGACGTCTTCGGATCGTCGGTTGCCCCGGTCGGCGATCTCGATGGAAACGGCGCGGTTGACCTCGTTGTCGGTGATCCGGCTGAAGACTGCATCTGGGTTCTCTTTCGAGCGCATCCCGCGTTGGGCGACGAGTGAGATTGGCACGGTGGGACAGCACGCACTGGTTGGCGAGCGTGGTAGCATCCCGGCGCGCGGGCATGTCGGCCGTCGCGTTTGAGGAGAACCCATCGTGAAGTACATGATTACCTGGTCGATCTCGCCGGGCTTTCACAAGCCGGCCGCGGAAGGCTTCCTGAATTCCGGCGCGCCCGTTCCGGACGGGCTGAAGACGATCGGCCGCTGGCACGCGCCCGGATCGGGATACGGGTGGCACCTCATCGAAGGTGACGACCCGACCGCGCTCGCGCAGCACATGGCGCAGTGGGCGGATCTGCTGGAGCTTCAGATCACGCCGGTCGTCGAGGACGACGCCGCCGCGAGCGGCCTCGGGAAGGTGTACGGGTCATAGCGAACGCCCATCGCGCAGACGCGCGACCCAACCTGCGAGGCGGCACGGATGGGAACGTGCACGGGTCATAGCGGACGCCCATCGCGCAAACGCGCGACCCAACCTGCACGAGGCGGCATGGACGCCGCCGGTCCCCGCGCCGCCCTGCACCCGCCGGAGGCGGTGCGAAAAATAGTCCGAACCCACGTCCAAATCTTCACTGACCAGCTCGCAGGATGCGAGCGTCATATGAGACCCACGAACACTGGGGTCGAGCCGCACGACGCGGCGTGAACAACGCGGCAACCCGCGTCCGGAAAGCACGACCACCGTCCACTGGCAGGATGCCAACGCAAGGGTCCACGTCCGACCCAACCTGCACGAGGCGGCATGGACGCCGCCGGTCCCCGCGCAGCCCTGCACCCGCCGGAGGCGGTGCGAAAAATAGTCCGAACCCACGTCCAAATCTTCACTGACCAGCTCGCAGGATGCGAGCGTCACATGAGACCTCCGACAACTGGGGTCGAGCCGCACGACGCTGGCCTGGCCTACGCCTGGATGACGCCACTGCCCCGGCCGCCAACATCGCCCGCGCGATTTGGTGCCACGGACGGAGTCCGTGCCGTGCGTCGCCCGCGGCGAGGGGGAGTCAACCACCCCTGCGCGATGCACGCTGACGGCACGGACGCTTCGCTGTCCGTGGCACCCGGACGCGGCCACGGACCTGGACCCGGACGGGACATTCACCCCCGCCCGTTATGATGCCGATGAAGGGACACGCCCCAACCCCGCCCCCCCCGCAACCGGAAAGACCGCCCCCATGGACCGCGCCGCCCGTCGCCGGCAGGAACGCAAGCAATCGCGACAGAGCGCCCCGGCCGCGGCCGCCGCGGAGACGTCCGGCGTCTCCGCCCCCGCGTCACGCCGGCACTGGTGGCTGCTGGTGCCCCTGGTGCTGCTCGGCGTCTTCGCGTACGCGAACAGCTTCGAGGGCGCGTTCGTCCTCGATGACTTCCGCAAGATCGTCGAGAACACCCGTTTGCGGCAGTTCAGCGGCGCCCTGTGGCGGGATCGGCCGCTGGTCGAGCTGACGCTCGCCATCAACTACGCGGTGAGCGAGCTGGAGGTCGGCAGCTACCACGCGGTGAACCTGCTCATCCACCTGCTCGCGGGCGCGACGCTCTACGCCCTCGTCCACGCCACGCTCGGGCTCGCCCGCTGGCGTGAGCGTTTCGCCGCCGCCCGCGCGCCGCTCGCGTTCGCGGTCGCCGCGATCTGGCTGGTGCATCCGCTCCAGACGCAGTCGGTCACCTACATCATCCAGCGGGGCGAGTCGATGATGGGGCTGTTCTATCTCCTCACCATGCTCGCCGTCCTGAAGACCGCGACGGCCGGCCGGCCCCGGGGGTGGTTTGCCACCGCGGTGGTCGCGTGCGGGCTGGGGATGCTCAGCAAGGCGGTGATGGTCACAGCGCCGGTCGTCGCGTTCCTCTTCGACGGGCTCGTCGTCACCCGCTCGTTCGGCGAGACGATCCGGCGTCGCTGGACGCTGTACGCCTCGCTGTGCGCGACCTGGGTGCTGCTGGGAACCACCGGCGTGCTCCAGTCGATCCTCGGCGCCGGACCGGCCACCCGCACGACCACGGCCGGCTTCCGTCTCGAGCAGTTCAGCGGGTTCGAGTACCTCTGCACCCAGCCGGGCGTGCTCGTCCACTACCTGAAACTCGCCTTCTGGCCGCACCCGTTGTGCCTCGACTACGACTGGCCGATCGCGCGGAGCGCGGCGTCGATCGTGCTTCCGGGCATCGTCATCGTCGCGTTGCTGCTGCTCACCGCCGTGGGCATCTGGCGACGCTGGGCGCTCGCGTTTCTCGGCGTCTGGTTCTTCCTGATCCTCGGGCCGACCTCCAGCTTCATTCCGATCCAGGATGTCGCGTTCGAGCATCGCATGTATCTGCCGCTCGCGGCGATCATCGCGCTCGTGGTGCTCGGGTCGTACCTCATCGGCCGACGCCTCGCCGACGCCGGTCGCCTCCCCGCCGGCGGGCTGCGGGCGGCGGGCATCGCCGTGGTGTTCGTCGCGATCGGGCTCGGCCTCTTCGGCACGGTGCGGCGCAATCGCGACTATCACACCGAGCAACGCATGTGGGCGACCGTCCTCGCGTTGCGTCCGAACCACGCCCGGGCCCACACGCAGTACGCCAAGACGCTGGAGATGCAGGATCGCGACGAAGAAGCCATCGCGCACTACGAAGCGGCGCTCGCGATCCGCGAGCAATCCGACGTCACCCACACCAACCTCGGCAAGACGCTCGTCAAGCTCGGGCGGTACGAAGAGGCCGTGCCGCACTACCGCCGCGCCATCGAGCTGAACCCCGGCTACTTTCTCGCGCACAACAACCTCGGCAACGTCCTGGTCACGATGCGGCGGTACGACCAGGCGATCGTGCACCTCAAGCAGGCATCGAGCCTGCGTCCGGCCGACCCCATGGTCTTCAGCAACCTGGGCCGCGCCTACGGAGAGCAGGGCAACACGACCGAAGCCATCCGTGCCCTCGAACGCGCGTTGCAGATCGACCCCGGCTACCACGCCGGACGCAACAACCTCGCGGCGGCGTTGCTCTCGGAGGGCCGGCGGGAGGAGGCGATCCCCCACCTGCTCACCGTGCTCCAGAGCGACCCGGCCAACGCCAACGCAATGCAGAATCTGACCGTCGCCCTGCTCGAAAGCGGTGACATCGACGCCGCCGCCGCGCCGTACGCGGGCCGCGCGGGCATCGACCTTGCTCACGCCCAGGCGCACGTC
>JABDLI010000074.1 GCA_013003065.1 Phycisphaerales bacterium
ACCGTGTCCGTGTCCGTGTCCGTGTACGCGACCGCGACCGTGTCCGTGTCCGTGTACGCGTCAGTGTCCGTGCGCGTGTTCGTCTCCGTTCAGCCGCCGGGCGGTCGGCGGTCCTTTGCGAGGTCGCCGGGCAGCACGGCGTTCCGCTCGACGCCCTCGATCTCGCGGCCGTAGAGCGGGTGGTTGATCCGCTCCATGATCGCCTGGACCTCGGGGCGGTCGCGGACCGCGTCGGTGCGCGGATCGACGGCCATGAACGGAATGCACTCCGATCGCGCCACCTCGGCATCCTGGATGAAACGCACGGCGGACTCCATGTCCCCGAGCGCGATGAACACGGTCGCGATCTCGTACGGGCAGACGTAGTGGGCCTCCGGCCAGTTGAGCAACGCGTCGAGCTGCTGGGCGGCCTTGGCGTGCATTTCGGGATCGTCGGTCATCCGGGCCTTGAATGCGTACGCGCTGCCGAGCACGGCGGCCGACACCGGTGACTGCGGTTCGAGCTCCCGGGCGATCTCCATGTGCACGATGCCCGCGTCGATGTCACCGTTCCACATCATGGCCAGCCCCATCCACGTGTGCGCGTGGTAATACCGCTCGTCGAGATCGAGGGCGTACCGGCACAGCTCGATGGCGAGGTCCATGTCGCGTGTGAAGTACGGCACGTAGATGATCGACTCGTGGAGCAAGAGCGCCGTCGGATCGAGCTGCACGGCCTTGCGGAGGTGCTCGACCGCGAGCGTGAACTCACCGGTCGACGTATAGAAGGTTGCAAGCCCGGCGTGCGCCCCCGGCAGGTAGGGATCCAGCTCCAACGCCCGCATCAGCGCCGCCTTCGACTTTGCCCAGTCCCATCCGTACTGCAGCTCCACGATGCCCAGGACGACGTAGGCCCCGGCCAGCGTGTCGTCGAGCTCGATCGCCCGCTCGGCGGCGGCGCGGGCGGGGAGGTTGAACTGTTCGGGGCGGACGCCGAGCGTGGCCTGGAAGAGAAACGCCTGGGCCAGGCCGAGGTGGGCGAGCGCGTACTCCTCGTCGAGCTCGATCGCCTTCTCGAAGAACTCGATGGCCCGTTCGGACTCGGAATGACCCGGCGCGTCGAGATTCTGCATGCCCCGCCAGTAGTACTCACGGGCCTGCGCGTCCGTCGTGTCGCGTTTCGCGCGTCGCTGTTCGTCCTCGGGCGTCGGCGCCTTCGCGAACTCCGCCACGATGTCCTCGAAGACGCGTCGTTGCAGATCGAAGTTGTGCGACCAGCTGTCGTGGTAGGACCGCCTCCAGATGTTGATCTGTTCCTGCGGGTGATCGAGTGCCATCCGCACCTGGACTTGATCGCCCACGCGCAGCACGGTCCCGGAGAGGATCAGGTCGACGTCGAGGTCCCGCGCGATCTCCTCGGGCGTCCGGCCCTGCTCCAGAAGCGTCGTGACCGAAGCGAAGGAGTGCACGTCGATGGTCTCGCCGCGATCGAGCTCGTCGATGATCGACTGCGTGATGCCGTTGGCGAAGTACGCCTGATCGGGATCCCCCGAGGTGTTGTCCAGCGGCATGACGGCGAGTGAGATCCGGGTTGGCGTGATGATCTCACGCAGCGTCTCGGCCCGCTCACGTTCCGACTCGGCTTCGATCCGCGCTTCTTCGGCGGCGAAACGCGCTTCCTCGGCCACCCGCTGCTGCTGCTTGGCCGTGACGAACCCGACGACGGCGATCGACGAGATACCCACCAGCGCGGCGAAGACCACCGTCGCCGCCGTCACCGCGACGCGGTTGCGTTGCAGGAACTTCTGCAGCTTGTACGACCGGCTCGGCGGCCCCGCGACGACCGGCTCGTCACGCAGGTGACGGCCGATGTCGGCGGCGAGGCCGTTGGCGGTCTCGTAACGACGGGTGCGGTCCTTCTCCAGGCTCTTCATGACGATCCAGTCGAGATCGCCGCGCAGGAGCGTGCCGAGCCGCTTCGGGTCCGCGCGGCGATTCGCCGCGGTGGTCGTCGCCGTCTCTCCGAGCCCCGTCATGCGGGTGGAGGGCTTCTGCGGCTCCTGCTCGCGGATCATCCGCAACATCTCGGCGAGTCCGCCACGCAGAAGCTCGTCGTTGTCGAACGGCGTCGTGCCGGTCAGCAGCTCGTACAGCAGCACGCCGAGCGCATAGATGTCGGTCCGCGTATCGATGTCCAGACCGCTCATCTCCGCCTGCTCGGGGCTCATGTACGCGGGCGTTCCCACGAGCTGGCGGTGCTCCGTAAAGAGCGTGCGTTGCGTCAGCTCCGTGTTCGTGGCCTTGGCGACTCCGAAGTCGATCACCTTCGGGACCGGCACGCCGTCGTGCAGGGTGACGAGCACGTTGCTCGGCTTGATGTCGCGATGGACGATCCCCTTCTGGTGTGCGTGCTGGATCGCGTTGCACACCTTGATGAAGAGATCGAGCCGCGATCGCGTGTCGAGCTTCTCGGTGTCGCAGTACTCGAGGATCCCCACGCCCCGCACGTACTCCATCACGAAGTAGGGACGGCCGTGCTCGGTCGCCCCGGCGTCCAGGACGCGTGCGATGTTGGGATGGTCCATCATGGCCAGCGCCTGTCGCTCCGCCTCGAAGCGTGCGATCACCTGCTTCGTATCCATGCCGAGCTTGATGACCTTGAGCGCGACGCGTCGCTTCACCGGCTCTCGCTGCTCGGCGAGATACACGACGCCGAACCCGCCCTCCCCGATCTGCTGGAGCAGCTTGTAGCGTCCGATGACCGTCCCGATCGCCTCGACAGGCGTCGGGTCGATCGTCTCCGCCTCCGCCCCGAGCGCCGGCAGCGCGAGAAAGTCGCCGGCGCCCTCGTGGGCCCGCAGCAACGCCTCGGCCCGCTGGCGGAGCGCGTCGTCGTCGCCGCAGGCGCCATCGAGGAAGGCCGCTCGTTCCGCGGGGCCGCGGTCGAGGGCTCGCTCGAAGATGCGCTCGATGTGGAGCTCGGGGTCAGGCATGGGGCGTGCCTCCACCCCTTTGTGCGGAGGACCCGGCGGCGGCGCCTCAGTCAATGCGGGATTGCATGAGAATCAGCTCCCGACCCCCCGGATCCGCTCGATCTCGTCGTACAGCCACGCCCGGGCGTAGGTCCACTGCCGGCTCGCCGTCGCCCGCGAGATGTCGAGCGCCTCCGCCGCCTGGGCTTCGCTCAGGCCCGCGAAGTGTCGGAGCTTGACGAGCATGGCCTTGTCGGGGTCGATCGCCTCGAGGCGGGTGAGTGCTTCGTGGAGCGCGAGCAGGCCGGCGGACTCCTCGCACGACGGGAGGAGCTCGGGGTCGAGATCGACGGGTTCGACGCCACCACCGCGTTTCTCGGCCAAACGCCTCCGCGCGCGATCGATCAGGATGCGTCGCATCGCCTCCGCCGCGGCACCGAAGAAGTGCGCGCGGCTGTGCCAGTCGCCTCCGTCGCGGCCGAGCAATCGCAGGTAGGCCTCGTGCACGAGCTCGGTCGCGTTCAAGCTGTGCCCGCGTCGCTCGCCTCGCAGCCGTTGCCCGGCCAGGCGGCGAAGGTCTTCGTACAGCAGCGGCAGCAGGCGATCCGTCGCCCCCGGCTCGCCCCGCGTTGCCGCCTGGATCACGCGGGTGATCTCGGCGTCGGCAGGCTCGGCCATAATGTCATGCTATCCGGGTCACCGGTGGCCGTGGCCGTGTCCTTGTCCGCGTCCGTGACGCCCTCGTCCTCGCCTTGCGACGGGGAGCCAGCTTGGGAGCTCATCGACCATGCCCAATCCGTTCTCCGACATCACGAAGGATGACGTGCGTGACGCCACGCGGCTGGCGATCCAGTCGGCGGTCTCCGCCGCGGCCCTCTTCGTGGCGATGAAGTCACTCGACATGGGCGAGCGTTTCGTCGGTGTGCTCACGGCCGTCTTCGTCGTGCAGACGACGGTCGGCACGGCCATGACCACGGCGTGGAATCGCACCGCCTCGTCCGTGTGCGGGTGCGTGATCGGAATCGTCGCGCTCGCCGTCTTGCCCGACGGATACGGAACCGCCGGCGCATTGGCGGGGAGCATGCTCCTGATGAACGGGATCGGCGGCCTGTGGCCGGAGTGGCGGTACGGGGTCGTCGCGGCAGTCGCGCTCGCCCTCGGCTCCGACGAGAACGTCGTGCAGACGGCCATCGATCGCACGCTCGCGATCGGTTTGGGCGTCGTCGTCGGATTCGTCGTGACGATCACGATCTGGCCCGAGAAGGCCTCCACCCGGGCGCGTCGCAACACCGATCGCGCCGTGCGCGCCCTCGGGGAGTACGTCGCGGGTGTGATGATGTCGGCACGGGGCGAGGAGCGGACCGGTCGAAAACGGACACGCGAGGCGCGAGACCGCTACGAGAGTCGGATGAACACGGCCCGGGACTCCGTGGCCCACGTACGGATCGCCGACGACGAGGCCCTGCAGACGCGGATCGACGCCGCGCGTCGACTCTACCACGCGATCGCGATCGTCGATCGGGTGTCCGCGGAAGCCGGTGATCTCACCACGGACGACGACACGCTCGCCGACCGGATCGAGACCGTGCGCGAGCGTCTCACCACGCTCATCCAAACCATCGCCGGGGACGAGGAGGCCAGCGCGGACGATCCTCGTACGCAGCTGGAGGCGGTCCGCGCGATCATCGACGAGTGCGGGGCCGCGTCGCGCGATTCGGCGACCGAGGACCGTGACACGCCGGCCGAGGGGACGCTTCGCCCCGCACTGATCTTCGGGCTCTGTGAGATCGAGGAGAGCTTGGAGCGTCTGGTGGACGCGGGGTGAGGGTTGGTTGGGCGAGCGTCCGGGTCCGCGACCGCGCCCGCGACCGTGACCGTGTCCGTGTCCGTGTCCGTGTCCGCGTCCGCGACCGTGTCCGTGTCCGTGTCCGCGACCGTGTCCGTGTCCGCGCCCGTGTCCGCGTCCGTGTCCGCGACCGCGCTCAGCCCTTGCTCGGTTGCCACAGCCCGATGCAGTTGCCCTCGGGATCCGACATCCACGCAAAGTGCCCCATACCGGGCACCTCCGTCGGCGGGACGACCTCCTTCGCCCCCAGCCCCGTCGCCTTGTCCAGGGCCCCCTGAACGTCGTCGACCTGCACGTAGAACGTGACGTACTGGTGCGGCTCGTGTCCGAGCGTCGAGAAGTGACCGTCGATTCCCTCGTCGGTGCCCGTCGCGATCATCGCCGCCTGCGGGCCCATGTCGTCCATCGACCAGCCGAACAGGCTCGAGTAGAACGCCTTCGTCTTTGCGAGGTCCTGGCAGCCGATCTCGAAGTGCACGACGGGGTGGGGCATGGGGGTGGTCCTTTCCTGGTGATCCGACGCTTCGGAAAGGCGGACCACGGTGTGTTCATGTCGGGATTCGTGCGCGCCCCGGCGTTCAGCGTTGCCAGAGACCGTGGTGAATCCCGCCCTGGATGTAGATGGCGAAGGTGCCGTGACCGGGGAGCTCCAGCGGCGGGTGGGCGATCTGGGCGCCGGCGGCCTCGGCCGCCTTGACCGCGGCGGCAACGTCGTCGACCAGCCAGTAGGGGCGGACAACCGGCTCTTCCGCCTCGTTCATCGGTGCGCGGATGCCGATCTTCCCCCCGCCCGGCAACGCTGCGGTGCGGGCGTTGCCGAGGGTTGGAACCGGGTCGCTGAAGCGCACGCCGTGCAGGTCGGCGCAGCTCGCGCACATGGCGTCGACATCCTTCGTCACGATCTCGAGGTACTCAACGTGCATCGTCGTCTCGCTGGTTGAAGGTCGTTGGCCGTCAAGGAACAGGTGGTGGGTATCGTATGTGATGTTCACCGGTCGGGGGGCGCGGTTCTCACAGACGCGTCGCGAGCAGGCCGATCCATGCCGACACGGCGGTGAGGGCCGTGCCCCAGAGGATGTCGGTGACGACGAGGGTGGTCGTCCAGGCCTTGAAGAGGGCGTAGTTCGTCACCGTGAAGGACCCGTACGCCAGAGCGCCGAGCACGGCGCCGTTGACGAGGGCCGTGGTCTGCGCGCCGGTATTCATCGCCGGACGGCAGGCCAGCACGACAATGCCCGCCGCGTAGGCGAGGTAGAAGACGCCGGCGGCGACGAGGTTCGGCGACGCGCGCATCAGATCGCCGACCGTGCGTTCGTACAGGGGCTTCGCGACGAACACGATCCACGCGAGGTCGATGACGAGGAAGGCGAGGATGACGCCGGCGTAGCACTTGACGTAGGACATGTCGGCTCCGGGTGGGGGCGGTGACGGTGCGTGGACGCGGGGGGGGGTGTCATCGTACCGGCCGGGGTCCGTGTCCGCGTCCGTGTCCGCGTCCGCGTCCGTGTCCGTGTCCGTGTCCGCGTCCGCGTCCGTGTCCGTGGTCGCGTCCGTGTCCTTGCACGTGTCCGCGGGCTCGTCCTCGGCACCGAGCGCGTTACTCCGTCTCATCCAGGTAGCCCACCAGCTGCTCTTCCAGGCGATCCCGGTCCGCCTCCTCGCGGAGCACGCCGTGGCGGTCGATGATCCAGAGTGTCGGATACGCGCCGATGGCGTGGCGGCGGGCGATCGGGTGCTCCCAGGTCTCGTGATCGAGCGTGCGATCGGTGAGCTGAGGCCATGAGTAGCCACGCTCCTTCGTGAACCGGGCCGCCTTCTCGACCTCGTGGTCGCTGAGGACGCCCACGATACGCAAGCCGCGGTCCGCGTACCGATCGTACAGCTCCTTCAAGTGCGGCATCGCCGCGATGCACGGTTGGCACCAGGTGCCCCAGAAGTCCACGAGGATCACGTCTCCCTTCCACGCCGCGGTGTCGATCGGGGCTCCGTCGAGGCCCTCGCCCTGGAGACGGATCGGCGCGCCGAATATCCGGCGTCGCATCACGATGCGGTATCCACGGGTGGACGGGTCAAGGTTCTCGAGGATCCACTCGTGCCATCGAGTGACCCGCGTTGCATCCTTCTCACCGTGGAGCGCCTCGAGCAGCAGGATGCCCGCGACGGAGCGATCTGGCATCGCCGCATCGATGGCGGCGAGCCGCTCGAGGTCCGGCTCGGCAATGTGCAGGCCGGCGTGACGGATGATCTGGACGAGCTCGACCATGCGGTACCACGCCGCCACCCGCCCGACGTCGTGATCGGCGTAGCGTTCGGCGATGTCGTCGAGGATCTTCGAGTAGGCCGCGACCGGTCGGCGAGCGCGGTCCCACACGCCGCGGACATCCTGCACCTTCGTCTCGAGAAGGGGCAGCAGCCGCGCGCCGTCGTAACCGCTCTCCTCCAGCTCCGACACGAGGGCGATCCGCTCCCGTTGCATGTGGCGGTACTCGCCCACCCGCGTGTCCCAGACGTCATCCCGCTCGAGGATGGGCTGCATGCGGGCCGCCAGCTCGTCGATGTCCCGCAGAATCACGTCGCCCGGGCGGGGGTCGGGATACCCGAGGGCGCGACGCCGGTCGGTCTCGACCGGACGCGGCCTGATCATGCCGTACCGCTCGATCATCGCGGCCCGTGTATCGCCGGGCAGGCGATGATCCGCGAGCCCGACGGAGGCGGCGACCAGCAACGTCGCGATGATCGGCGTGAGAATCGTCGAGCGGTGAGGGTGTGTCAGGTGTGTCATCGGAGAGATCCTCCATCCGGCGGTGACAGCACGACTTGCCGGGCCGCGTTCAGGGTACTCGCGCCGCCGCGTCGAGTCGGTCCGGCGGCCATTCGGCGCCCCCCCGTCGGAGCCGACGCTTGCGATCCCTCCCCGTCGCGGGTACATCTAGCGCGATGATCGCCGGCTCCCGCCGGCGGAGGCGACGACGGCAGAGCCGTGCATCGAAACACGGCATGGAGGTCACGACCATGAAGCCGATCGTGTGTTTCGTCGCGCTGGTCCTGGTGGCGGGGTGCGCCGCGACCAGCAGCGCTCGCTCGGGTGACGCGATCCGAAACCGTTCGAATCTCTGGGAGGCGGCCTACGACGCGCGAGACGTGAACCGGCTCGTCGCGATGTACGCCGACGACGCGCGGTTCATGCCCCCGCACGCCGAGGCCACCGGCCGCGACGGGGTCCGGACGGTCATCGGTGAAATGATGGACGCCGGATTTCAGCTCGAGCTTGAGACGCTCGAGGCGCTGACCTCCGGCGACGTCGGCTACAACGTGGGGTGGTACACGCTGCACACTCCGGACGGGCAGCTCGAGGATCGCGGGAAGTTCATCGAGACCTGGCGACGGGTGAACGGCGTGTGGGTCATCACGAACGACATCTTCAACAGCGACCTGCCGGCCGGCGGAGGCTGACGAACACGGACGCGGACGCGCTACCCGCGTCCGTGCCCGGGTCCGCGACCGCGTCCGTACCCGCGTCCGTGCCCGTGTCCGGGTCCGCGACCGCGTCCGTACCCGCGTCCGCGTCCGTGCCCGTGTCCGGGTCCGCGACCGCGGCCGTA
>JABDLI010000092.1 GCA_013003065.1 Phycisphaerales bacterium
CGCGGGGCGGGGGCGGGCACGGACGCGGGGGCGGTCGCGGACGCGGGGGCGGATGCGGACGTGGTCGCGGACGCGGGGGCGGACACGGACGCGGTCACGGACACGGACGCGGACGCGGATGCGGACACGGACGCGGACACGGACACGGACGCGGTTGCGGATGCGGACGCGGTTGCCGGGCGTCCTGCCTGTACAGGTCGCGGGGACGACCACGTCGCGCGAGACGCCGCGTCCTGCGGCTCGCCTTCGTCAGTCCGGACGTGGGGGAGTGACGGGCATCCTGCCCGGGGACGGTCAACGTGCTTGCCGGACGCGGGGGACAGTGCTTTGACGCCGCGTCCTGCGGCTCGACCCCAGAGGCCGGACGCCTCCATACACCGGCGGCGTCCTGCCGCCTGGGTTCCTGGACATTGATCAGCGGTTCACATTTCTATTTTTCGCACCGCCGTCCGGCGGGTGCAGGACTGCGCGGGGGCCGGCGGCGTCGTGCCGCCTTGAACAGGTTGGGTCGGGCGGTTGCGCGATGGGAGCTGGGTCCTGGCCTTGCGCCAGACGGGCCCTTTCGTTGATCACGCGGTTGACGGGCGTCCGGCCCGTACAGGTCGCGCAGGGGATCCCTTCGCGCGAGACGCCGCGTCCTTGCGGCTCGCCTTCTTGGTGACCGGACGTGGAGAAATGACGGGCATCCTGCCCGCGCGCGGTCCATGTGCTTGCCGGGCGCGGGGGACAGTGCTTTGACGCCGCGTCCTGCGGCTCGCGTCCGGTTTCCGGGCGCGGGTGAATGACGGGCGTCCTGCCCTGGACGGTGAATGTGCTTGCCGGGCGCAGGCCTCCGCGCGATGACGCCGCGTCCTGCGGCTCGACCTCAGTTGCCGGACGCACCAATACACCGGCGGCGTCCTGCCGCCTTGGTTCCTGGACATGGATCAGCGGTTCACATTTCTTTTTTTCGCACCGCCATCCGGCGGTGCAGGATTGCGCAGAGGACCGGCGGCATCGTGCCGCCTCGATTTCTTCGGGACCGCGCGCGTGCGCGTCCGCGCGGAGGACCGGCGGCGTCGTGCCGCCTCGGCTTCGTCAGTACGGCGCCGTTGCGCGCTGCTACGCCTCGACGAGTGTCGGCCGGCCCCGGTGCTTCTGTGTCGTACGCTCGCGCACCGGCACGGCGCCGCCGATGACCTCGACTCCTTCCGCGCCGACGACGCCGGCCAGACGCTCCAGGAGCGTCGCCTCCGGCACGACGCGGGTGTTGGACGGCGTCAGCGTGATCACGCGGTCCTTCGTTTCGATTCGCACGCGGACCTCAACTGGGCGTCCCGCCGCCACCCGTCCCTGAACGACGCTTGCTTGTTGGAGAACACCCGCGACCATCCGCATGTCCGCGGTCAGACCGCTGCCGTTCGCGGCCGCGTCGGGATCGCCACCCGCCGTGGCGCGGAACGTCACCACGAGCGCCCGCGCCAGATGCTGCGGCGCATCCTCCACCCGCAACACCTGATCGACGATGATTTGCGTCGCCCCGCGGCCCGTGTCGACGCGTCCCACGAGCAGCACGATCGCCTGATCCTGCAGGAGGTGCGCATCGCGGGCGAAAACGCTCGAGAACACCACGCCGTCGATCGACCCCTGCCGATCCTGGATGGTGATCATCGCCATCTTCTCGCCCGCGCTCCGGCCGCTTTTCACGGTCGTGATCCGCACGCGGGTGAGCATGCCGCCGAGGACCACGCCGGTCTCGTGATTCAGATCCTGGGCGTCGCGGGTATCGGTCGTCCCGTACGCGGCGAGGGTGACCGTGTGCGCATCGAGGGGGTGGCCCGAGACGTGAATGCCGAGCGTTTCCTTCTCGCCGGAGAGCGTCGTGAGCTCATCCCACGCCGGTACCGGAGGCAAGGGCCTCTCCGGTTGGGTCGCCTCGGGCGTCGCCTCCTCGACCAGCCCGAAGATCGACATCTGCCCCGCGCGGCGATCCTCCGCGGCCTTCTGGCCGGCCGTGACGGCGTCGTCGATCGCGGCGAAGAGGGCCGCCCGCTGCTCGGGGCCGTGGACGGCGTCGAACGCGCCGCTCTTCACGAGCGCTTCGAGCGTTGCCTTGTTCACAACGCGTGACGGCACGCGTTCGCACAGATCGAACAGCGTCGCGTACGGTCCGTCCTTGCTGCGCTCCTCGATGATCGCGCCGATCGCCGCCTTGCCAACGCCCTTGACGGCCCCGAGCCCGAATCGAATGTGCCCGTGCAGGTGGTCGCGGGGTTCCTCGTCGTCGAAGACGACCGAGAACCCGGCGGCCGAACGGTTCAGGTCCGGCGGCTTCACCTCGATGCCGGCGTGCGGCGTGGCCTCCGCATGGTCGGGGTAGACGGTCGCCCGGCACTCTTCGAGGTAGGGCGCCCAGTCGTCGATCTTCCGGGCCGCGCTCTCGTAGGTGAGCACTGCCGCCATGTACTGCGCCGGGAAGTACGTCTTCAGGTACGCGGTCTGGTAGGCGATGATCGCGTAGCCCGTCGAGTGCGACTTGTTGAAGCCGTAGCCGGCGAACTTGAGGATGAGGTCGAACAGATCTTCGGCCTGCTTCGTCGAAAGCCCCTTCGCCTGCGCGCCCTCGATGAACTTCGATCGCTCCGCGTCGATGACCGCGGACTTCTTCTTGCTGATCGCCTTGATGAGCGTGTACGCCCGACGCAGCGGGATATCGCCGAGGCCGTGCACGATCTGCATGACCTGCTCCTGGTAGATCATGATCCCGTAGGTCTCGGCGGTGTACCGATCGACGATGGGGTGGACGTTGGGCACCGGCTGCTTGCCGTGCTTGCGGAGGCAGTATTCGGGGATGAGATCCATCGGACCGGGCCGGAAGAGCGCGTTCGCGGCGATGAGGTCCTCCAGCCGGTCTGGCTTCATGTCCAGGAGCAGCTTGCGCATGCCGCCTGATTCGAACTGGAAGATGCCCGCCGTGTCGCCGCGGCGAAACAGCTCGAGCACGCGTTGATCGTCGTAGCGGATGCGTTCGAGATCGAGCGGGTCGGCGTCGACGGCGGGCAGGTTGGCGGTCGGGACGGCTCCGCGGATCGCGTCTTCGTCGAGCGTTTCCCGCACGAGCCGCCGCGCGCCCTCGATGGTCGAGAGCGTGCGCAGGCCGAGGAAGTCCATCTTGAGCAGCCCGACCTTCTCGCACGTCGGTCCGTCCCACTGGGTGACGACGTCCTCCGTGCCGCTCGTCTTGCACAGCGGCACGATGTTCTCGAGGGGTTGGGTGGCGACGACGACGCCGGCGGCGTGGACGCCGGCGTGGCGGGCGTGATCCTCCAGGGCGCGGGCCGTATCGACGACCGCGCGGACGGGGGGCTCGTTCTCGTAGGCGGCGCGAAAGTCGGGGTCCTTCTCGAGCGCTGCGTCGAGCGTGATGTTCAGCTCCGCCGGCACGAGGTTCGCCAGTCGTTGCCCTTCCCCGGGCGTGAGACCGTTGACCCGCGCGACGTCCTTGATCGCCGCCTTCGCCTTCAGGCGTCCGAACGTGATGATCTGCGCGACGTAACCGTACTTCTCGCGAACGTGGTTGATGACCGCCGCGCGGCCGTCCTGGCAGATGTCGATGTCGATGTCGGGGTATTCGCTGCGGTCGGGGTCGGTGAACCGCTCGAACAGCAGCCCGTACTGGACGGGACACGCGTTGGAGAGACCGAGGACGTACCCGACCATCGTGCCGACGCCCGAGCCACGGGCGGCGGCGGGGATGTCCGACTCCCGCGCCCAGCTCACGACGTCCCAGCAGATCAGGAAGTACGCGCTGATGAGCTTGTCGGCGAGCACCGTCAGCTCGCGGTCGAGTCGCGTGCGTTTCTCTTCGTTCAAGGGCGCCCCGCCGTACCGCCAGATCGCGCCGGCTTCGGCAAGGAGACGCAAGGCGCCGTCGCACTCCTCCTTCACCTCCGCCTGCGTCGCGGTCGCGTTCTTGGCGTCGAACGGCTCCAGGCGGAACTGGCGACAAAACGCCTCGTACCACTCGGTCGTCCCGAGCGGGTGATCGCACGTGAACTGCTCGGCGAGGGCGCGGGCCGTGGCCGGATCGGTCGGCAGCGTCTCGTAGCTGCTCACGACACGCACCACCGGGGCGTGGTTCGCGTCGAAGTCCAGTTCGACGTTGCAGCGGTCGGCGATGGCGGCCGTGTTCGCGGTCGCTTCGGGGAGATCCTCGAAGAGCGTCGCCATCTCCTGCGGCGACTTGACGTACAGATCGGGGGAGTACTTCATCCGCGACGGATCGGACTTCATCTTCTGCATCGAGATGCAGCAGAGGCTGTCGTGGGCGTCGTGATCCTCGGCGCGGAGGAAGTGGGCGTCGTTGTCGCAAACGAGCGGCAGATCGAGCTCCCGCGCGAGCTTCACGAGCGTGGGGTTGATCCGCTCCTGCTCGGGCACGCTGTGCCGCTGCAACTCGACGAAGAAGCGGGGCTCGCCCTTCTCGTTGACGCCAAACGTGTCGCGGTGCCAGACCGCCTCCTCGACCGCAGTGCGGTAGTGCTCTTCGCTGCCCGTCTGCGCGTGCTGGAGCAGGTGATGGGCGATCGAGCTGCCCAGGTGCCCGTTGATCGCGATGAGCCCGTCCGACCACTGCGCGAGCGTGGTCTTGTCCATCCGGGGCTTGTAGTAGAAGCCGTTGAGGAACGCGTCGGAGGAGAGCCGCAGCAGGTTCCGCCAGCCGGTCTCGTTCTCGGCGAGCAGCACGAGGTGAAAGCCGCCGTCGGCGATGCCCGTCTGACGCCGCTCCGTGCGGTCGCCGATGGCGACGTACGCCTCGATGCCGAGGATGGGCTTCACGCCGGCGGCGCGGGCCTTGGCGTAGAACTCCATTGCGCCGTGAAGGTTGCCGTGGTCGGTCACGGCCACGGCGTTCATGCCCAGCTCCTTCACCCGCTTGATCAGGCGGGAGATCTTGTTCCCGCCGTCGAGCAGCGAGTACTCGGTGTGCAGGTGGAGGTGGGTGAAGGCCGGCGTGTCGCCGGCGAGCGTTCCGTCGCTGTGGTCATTCATGAACACGCCATCCGTGGGGCTCGTACCATCGTGTGGGCGTCATGGTACGAACGCCGCCCCGCCCTGACCAAACAACCGTCAGGTCACCCCGACCCCGCCCTCCTACGATGAACCCGGTGCCCCCCACGATCCGCCTCCAATCCGTCAGCATCCCCTCCCGCGGCCCCTCCGTGCTCGCGACAGTCGTCCTCGGCCTGATCGCCGTCGTGGTCGCGGTGCCGCTGCTGCTCCTGCTGCTGGCGGTCGTCCTCGTGGCGGGGGTCGTGTTCTGGATCGGATGGACGGGACGCCGACTCGTCAACACGGTGCGTACACGGCTCGGGCCGGGAGACGGGCGCGAGAACGTACGCGTGGTCCGGCGGGATTGAGACCGCCGCGCGCGCAAGCCCGTACCGCTCACACCCCAAGCCGAAGAAACCAAGGCGGCACGACGCCGCCGGTCCCCACGCGGTCCCCTGCACCCGCCGGATGGCGGTGCGAAAAATAGAAATGTGAACCGCTGATCGATGTCCAGGAATCCAGGCGGCAGGACGCCGCCGGTGTATTGGTGCGTCCGGCAACTGGGGTCGAGCCGCAGGACGCGGCGTCATCCACGCGGGGGCCGGCGCCCGGCAAGCACATTCACCGCCCAAGGGCAGGACGCCCGTTCTTCACCTACGTCCGAACCGAAGAGAGCGAGCCGCAGGACGCGGCGTCTCGCGCGAAGGGGTCTCCATCGCGACCTGCACCGGCAGGACGCCGGGCAGCCGCACGATCACACGAGAGGCGGTCCCGGCGGCAACCGCCCGAACCAAAGCAACCGAACGCCCATCGCGCACGTCAGGACGCCGGGCAACCGCGTCGACCGCACGAGAGGCGGCCCCGGCGACCAGTACCCATCGCGCAACCGCCCGAACCAAAGCAACCGAACGCCCACCGCGCGCCCCCGAACCAAAGAATCCGAGGCGGCACGACGCCGCCGGTCCCCCGCGCAGTCCCTGCACCGCCGGATGGCGGTGCGAAAAATAGAAATGTGAACCGCTGATACATGTCCAGGAATCCAGGCGGCAGGACGCCGCCGGTGTATTGGGGCGTCCGGCCACTGAGATCGAGCCGCAGGACGCGGCGTCATCGCGCGGGGGCCGGCGCCCGGCAAGCACATTCACCGCCCAAGGGCAGGACGCCCGTTCTTCACCTGCGTCCGAACCGCAGAGAGCGAGCCGCAAGGACGCGGCGTCATCCACGCGGAGGCCCGCGTCCGGCAAGCACATTGACCGCCCGGGGCAGGACGCCTCCCGTTCCCCAGGTGCGCGATCAGCGTCTCGTCATGGCTCGTGCCGATCAGACCTTCGCCTCGATCACGCGGTTGCCCGGCATCCTGCCGGTGCAGGTCGCGCCGAGGACCCCCGCGCGCGAGACGCCGCGTCCTGCGGCTCGCGTCCTTCAGGTTGGACGTGGGGGAATGACGGGCATCCTGCCCTTGGGCGGTCAACGTGCTTGTCGCGCGCCGGCCCCTGCGTTGTTCACGCCGCGTCCTGCGGCTCGACCCCAGTTGCCGGGGGCCTCCATACACGGCGGCGTCCTGCCGCCTGGGTTCCTGGACATGTATCTGAGGTTCACATTTCTATTTTTCGCACCGCCATCCGGCGGGTGCAGGGACCGCGTGGGGGACCGGCGGCGTCGTGCCGCCTCGGTTTCTTTGGTTCGGGCGGCGGCGTCGTGCCGCCTAGGTTTCTTTGGTTCGGGCGGCGGCGTCGTGCCGCCTCGATTTCTTTGGTTCGGGCGGGTGCGTCATCGCCCAGGTCAACTGTGGTCCGGCGCTGCGGTTTCGGCGTCGACGAGGTCTTCGTAGGTGGTGCGCAGGCGGCGGGTGGTCGCGCCGACGGTGCCGGCGCCGATGGTCTCCTGCTCGACGCGCACGACCGGCAGCACGCCCCAGCTCGAGTTCGTCAAGAAGACCTCGTCGGCCGCGAGCAGCTCCTCGATGTCGAGCTGGCGTCGCTCGACGGGAAGCCCCAGGGTCTCGGCGCACTCGATGATCGTCGCGCGGGTTATGCCGGGAAGGACGGGCGCTGCGAGCGCGCCGGTCTCCTCTTCGCGGTGGGCGACCGGCGTGATGAGCGTGCCGTCCTTCACCAGGAACGCATTGCTGACCGAGCCGCACGCCAGGTGGTTGGTCACGGTGAACCAGATCGCCTCGCCGGCTCCGCTGCGGGCCGTCTGCTGGAGGGCGTGAATCCGCGGCCAGTAGTTGAGCGTCTTGTGGCCGGCCGCCATGTCGAGGGGGTTCAGCCGCCCGTCGGCGATCGCGACCGTGACGCCCTCCTCGAAGAACTTCGGGGGATACTTCGTCGGCGGCTGGACGACGATCAGGATCGTCGGGTTCTGCGGCCCCCCGCCCGGACCGGCCTCGGCCAGCGCGGCGAGGTTGCCACCGGTGACCGTCAGACGCACCCGGGCATCGCTCAGCTCGTTCCGGCGGACGGCAAGCTCGACCGCTTCGATCAACGCCTCCGTGCGAAGACGCTCCGTGAGCTGAAGCTCGCCGGCCGAGGCGGCCAACCGGTCCAGGTGGTCGGCGCCGCGGAAGATCCGCCCGTTGGCGGCGCGCATCGTCTCGAACAGACCGACGGCGTGCTGGAAGCCGGCGTCGAAGACCGACACCATCGCCTCCTCGTGATCGACGAACTCGCCGTTGAGCCAGACGTGCATGGATGCTCCGGATCGAAGGGCCCGCGGGGCCGCGGAGCGTATCCTATTGGCCGCGGAGGTGACCCGTGCGACCACGGTGGATTCGGCTCTTTCTCATGCCCGGGATCGTGCTGCTCGGCGCCCTGATCCTGTGGCGGATCGGGGTGGAGCGAGCGTCACGCGGCGCCGACGTCGCGCACGCGTCGGTCGCCCGCTGGTGCAGCGAGGCACAGTCGGGCGGCGTGGCCCCCGCCGCGATCGCGGCCGCCTCGCCGCTCATCCGCCCCCAGCTCGAAGCCGCGTTCGCGACGCTCGCTGGCGTGGCGGACGTCACGGTCGAAGTGGCGAACGGCGACCACCCCGAGTTCGGTCGCCCGGACGACCCCGCCACCCATCACGCGTTGATCCGCGGCGACGGCCGCGACCTCTTCGGTCTGCGGCTGTTCGTTCACGAGACGAAGGTGACCGTCATCGGCCTCTGGCGTCCGGACCCCACCATCCCCTGACGAAGACTGGAGCCCCCACGCATGGAGCGCACGAACATTTCCACCGGCACGCCCTGGGAAGAGGCCGTCGGCTACTCGCGGGCGGTGCGGGTGGGACCCTTCGTCCACGTGACGGGCACGATCGCGGCCGGCGAGGACGGCAAGATCATCGGCGCCGGCGAGCCGTACGTGCAGACCAAGGCCGCGATCGAGAAGATCCAGCGCGCCCTCGAGTCCGCCGGCGCGTCCCTCGCCGACGTCGTCCGCACGCGACTCTACGTCACGAACCTCGACCAGTGGGAACGCATCGGCGCCGCACACCGCGAGTTCTTCGGCAACATCCGCCCGTGCACCACGATGGTCGAAGTGAGCCGCCTCTTCGCGGGCGCCCTCGTCGAGATCGAAGCAGAGGCGATCGTCAGCGAGTAGGACGCCGGAACGACGCAAGCGTGCAAACCGCCAATGGCGCAGACGCACGACCCGACTTGCTCGAGCGCACGACCCCAACTGGGTCGAGGCGGCACGACGCCGCCGGTCCCCGCGCGGTCCCTGCACCGCCGGATGGCGGTGCGAAAGACAGAAATGTGAACCGCTGATCCATGTCCAGGAACCCAGGCGGCAGGACGCCGCCGGTCGCCTTGGGCGTCCGGACGGTCTGTGCGAGCCGCACGACGCGGCGTCATCGCGCGGGGGCCCGCGTCCGGCATGCACATTCATCGCCCCCGGGCAGGATGCCCGTCATTCACCTGCCCCCGGACACCGGACGCGAGCCGCAAGGACGCGGCGTCTCGCGCGAAGGGGCCTCCTGTGCGATCCGCACGAGCAGGATGGCGGACGACCGCGTCGTCCACTCGAATGCCTCAGCGCTCCACCACGGGATGCACAACCCAGCGATCGCCCTCACGCCGGAGGATCAACTCGCCCCACGGTACATCGATTCGCCGCTCCCGATCGCTGACAAAACGCGGCGGCACCGGTCCGACCTCCAGGTCGGGCGAGAACCAGACCACCTCGGGGTGGAACGGCACCGAAGTGCCGAATTCGGCCCCCCAGGGGAAAGTCACGAAGTACCCGGTCGGCGGAGCGATGAGACCATCTCGATCGACCTCGAGTTCCGGGAAAGACGTTGCGTACGAGCGCGATTCGACGGGAACGCTTAAAACAACGATCGGTTCCAGACAGACGATCACGCGCGTCGCTTCCCGGCGGTGGAGGTACACCGACTGAAGGCTCTCCGATCGGGCCAACTTCTCACGGATTCGGGCGGACGCCTTTCGGTCTTGCATCGACGGACCCGAGGGGATCGACGCAACGCCGTCGGAGAGGCGGAGAAGCGCAGGAAGCTCGTAGAGGCCAAGATCCATGAGGTAACGGCCGCATTTCGTAGTGACCTCACTCCAGCGATGAGACCTCGCCGGCGTTTCCCAGACGAACTGAACCTCGCGGACGATCTTTGTCGGCGCCGTGCACGTCCGACTCCGATGAACACCGACCGCAGGCTCTCCACTTGCCGACCACGGCCGCTCGAACTGATCCACGACCACGGTCTTCCACCTGGTGCAGCAACCGGATCCCGCCAGAAGGACAAGGCCGATCGCGACCACCCGCACGTGCCTTCGCATCGAACCCAAGTCCCTCTGCGGCCCTCTCGCGGCCCTCTGCGTTTCACCCTCCGGGCGGTCGCACGAAGAACCCCGGCCCTCCTACGGCGTCTCCGGAATCGGATCCGCATACAACACATACGTGCTCGACGACGCAAACGGCCGGTTCAGCGCCATGTCTACCGTGCTCGTAAACGGGTACGGCACGTCGGGACGGGCGTTGTTGATCTGGATGATCTCCCCGCCCACCTGGTTGCCACGCTCGTCGAAGAAGGTGATCGCCACGCCGATGTTGCGGATCGCGCCGGCGGCGTTGAGCACGCTGCCGGAGATCGTCATCTTGTGGTAGTCGATCTCGACGCTCGGACCGCTCGGGCGGTAGTACAAACCGATGAACGGGTCGTAGTCCACGCGGGCCGGATCACGCTCGACCGTCTGGTACGCGTAGGCCATGCGTCCGGTGAAGACGTCCATGCCGATCGAGCCGAAGCCGGCACGGCGGTACCGATCGAGGCGGTCGCTCTCGGCGTTTGCGCGATCGCGAT
>JABDLI010000110.1 GCA_013003065.1 Phycisphaerales bacterium
CGGGAAGCCGCGGGAACGCGGGTCGGCTGCGGGGACGCGGGGCGCGGGGCGGGGGGCGGCGGCGCGGTGGCCGCGAACTCGTCGATCTGATCGAGCCGCGTGGCGACATCCCGCATGCCGGCGAGCCGTGCCGAGGGATCCGCCTCGCGCAGCTCGCGGATGAGCTGGTCGAGCAACGCGGGGACGGTGCGGCCTTCGTGGAGGAGCTCGGGTGCGTTGTTCACCGAACCGCTCGAGGGCCGGCCGCCGGTCAGCACCGTGGCCATCAGGTCGCCGAGCCGTCGCAGATCCGGTCGATGCGGCTGCGTGCCGTCGCCGGGGAGCAGCACCCACGCGTCCTCCGGCTCCTGCCTGAGGATGTGGGCGGCGTCGATCCGGCCGTGTTCGCCGTCGCCGTCGTGCAGGTGAACGAGCGCATCGACGAGGGGCCGGCACCGCCGCACCAGCTCGCGATGCGGCAGCGGCGACGCGTGTTCCGACAGCAGGCGACCGTCGCCCGCGTCCATCGACACGACGAGCAGATCGTCAGCCTCGTGCAGGTCGCCGACGGTCGAGAGATGGCGGTGGCGGACGCGACGATACGCCCGCACGCTGCGGATGATCGCTTCGCGGACGGCGTCATCGGCGTCGGTCACGCCCGGGTAGATCTGCAGCAGCTGTGTACTCGACAGCCGCTCGTCGCCGGCGAACCACAGGTGGGAGCCGGCGGTGGCGTGAAGACGCCGTTGCAGCACGAATCGGTCGAGCAGACGCCGTCCGGGCTGCAGGTCGCCACTCACCGCGTCGACCTCCGCCGGCGTGGCCGCGACACCGGGATGACGGGCGTGTGCGTCGTCACGGCGTCGTCGGATCCGGTGCGCCCGATACGTCCGACGCGTCCGGTGTCTCCGGCAGCGCCGGGGCGTCCGCTTCGAGACTCTCCGGATCGACGTCGAAGCCGGTCTCCGCCGCGTAGACGCGTTGGAGCAGGGCACGCCATCGGTCGTATTGCTCCTGGGCCGTGCCGGTCAGCTCGTACTGCTTGCCCTCCAGCTCGACGATCGTCGGCCGCATCTCGGCGCCGAACGAGTTGCTCAGCTCCTCGATCGCGGCGGCGTGGATCTCCTTCTGTTCGGAGACGTTGACGCCGCTGATCACCACCTGCCCGCCGCCGAGCACGAGGACGTCACGCACGGTGTTCGTGTTCGGCACGTCGGCCACCTCGAGCACGACCGCGGCGGCGATCATGAGAATGCCGGTCAGCGTGCGGGTGAAGGCGTCCTGCTCGAGCTCACGCAGCGCGACCCGTTCGGCGAGGTTGAACCGTCGCCAGTTCTCGTAGGCTTCCCACATGTTCGTGTAGCAGCCCTCGTAGTACTGGTCGAGTGTTTCGTTGAACATGTGATCGCGGGCGCGGATCCGCTCGATACGGTCCATGATCGGATCACCGGCGGCGGGGAGGCGTTGGACCACGATGCGACCGTCCACCTCCGCCAGATGCCCCCCGTACGCGTCGGGCGCAAACGCCCCCGCGAACGCGAGCTCCGAGACGGTTCGAATCTCCTCGATCTCCTCGGGGGTCAGGGCGCGAACGAAGGACGAGAGATCGTTGGCGACCGTGTTGTACAGATCCTGAAACGCCTCGTGCTCGCCGGGCACGGTGTCGGTGTAGTCGGTGCCGTCGATCTCCGACTCGTACTTCCGCTCCAGCCACACGCGGCCGCTGGCGTCGGTCGCCGTGACCGCGAGTCGCATGCGTTCGCCGTTCGATTCCACCAGCTCGCTCGTGACCTTGAGGTCGACGTGGGGCACCTCCGGCGGCACGACCTGGACGGAGCCCCAGAAGCCGCTCTGGTTGAGCGTCCTCCGGAGGTGGTAGGGGACGAAGATGCGTTCCGCGGCGCGGATGTCGGAGTGGGTGCCTTGCTTCTCCAGCTCGCGCGCCGACAGCTCGGGCGTCTCGGTGAGCGCGACGCCGACGTCCAGGAGCCGCGCTTCGCCGAGATCCGGCGGCGCGACCGCGATGGGCGTTGGCGTGACGGCGTGGTACCCGGAGGAGGCGCACCCGCTCGCGACGAACGCGACGAGCAGCAGCAGAAGACGGATCATCGCGACCCCTTGTACTTGTCGTACTCACGCCACAGCTTCTCGCGGAGCACCGGGTCGGTCTCGCGTTCGGCCGCTTCGCGGAGCTGACGGGCGACGATGTCGTCGTCGTCGGCGGGCGGACGGTCACCCGGCCGCGGTTCGCCCGCGCCACCCGACGCCGGAGCGCCCGAGCCGGGCGGGCCGGTCGGCGTCCCGG
>JABDLI010000184.1 GCA_013003065.1 Phycisphaerales bacterium
CGTCCGTGCCGTGCGTCGTCCATCGCGCGGGGGAGTCGTGCACCCCTGCACCATGGACGCTGACGGCACGGACGCTTCGCTGTCCGTGGCACCATCGCGGTGGACGCCCACGTGCGCCGGCCGCGTCGGAATTGCAATTCACGATTCCCCGGGTGCTCGTTCTCCGGGTTCACTTCCCATTCTCATTCCCATTCCAAGTCCGATCCTCTCCCCAACCGCGCAGACACGCCGGTGACGTCCGGACGACCTGTGTATCCACGGGCGGCGTCCTGCCGCCCTCGGCCTCAGAAGACCGCACGCTGAACGCTGTGTCGTCCGGCGACGAACCGACCCACGCTCGATCCGCCGCATCCTGCGGCGAAGCACAGGACGGCGTAGCGCTGGGCGCATTTGCACTGACGCGTCCGTGTCCGCGTCCGTGTCCGTGTCCTCGCCCGCGCCCCCGTTACTCGATTCCCACGAGCGCGATCCCCTCCCGATCCGCCGCGGCAACGACCGCCGGTCGGTCGAGCAGGATGACGCGGCCGGCCCCGATCGCGATGCACCGCCCGCCGGCCCGGGCGACGCGTTCCACCGTTTCGACGCCGATCGCGGGGACGTCGGCGCGGCGATCGTGGTCGGCCTTGGCCGTCTTGAGGAGCGACCAGTCCCGCGCGCGGCAGAGGTCGCCCGCCCGATCGATCATGCGGTCGGTGCCTTCGACCGCCTCCACCGCGATGACGTCGCGGTCACGCACGGCGATCGCCTGGCCGATGTCGAGCGTCACGATCCTCTCGAGCAACGGCCAGCCGAACTCCAGGTCGGCGCGCTCGCCCCGCGCAAGCTCGATTGCGCCCATGACGCCGGGCGTCGCGAGATGCTCGGTGATGTAACGCGTGGAGTCGATCAGCGTGATTCCGTTGGCTTCCAGCTCGTCCGCGACGGCCGCGAGCACGGCGGCGTTCCGCCGATCCGTGCGGAGACGACGGTACCAGATGTTCAGCGAGCGCCAATCGGGAAGCTGCCTCAGCAACCGGAGCGGCTCGTGCATCCTCGACTTGGCCACACGCCCGACCATGATGGCCTCGGAAACGTCGTGCTTGCGCAGGTGACGTATCCACCGGCCGATCTGCGCGATGCCGGCCGTGGCGAACGCGTCGCAGTGGTCCGGGAGCGTCCGGTCGAACTGATCGCGCAGGCCGACGGCGCAGACCTGCTGGCCGGCGTCGCGGATGCCCCGCGCCACGATCAGCGGCAGGACGCCCTGGCCGGCGATGAGTCCCATCGGTGGTGCGGCGTCTCCCATGAAGCCGGCATCGTACGCCGGCCGGGCCGACGGTGTCCGATACAATGGAGGCGGAGGTGCTCCATGCGGCAACTGTGCAGGACGCTCGCCTGCGCGTTCGCGGGGTGCGTCGCTCTAGTCGGCCCGGCAGCGCGGGGGGACGTGCTCGTCCGAACGAATGGCGACATGCTCGTCGGCGAGGTCGTCGAGGAGACACGCAAAGTCGTGAAGTTCCGGTGCCAGGTGAACGGCATCTGGACCACGATCACGCTCCAACGCGGTCAGGTGAGCCTGCTCGAACACGAGGAGGGCGATCAATCCGACGCCGCCGCCGCCGGGACCACGACGACGGAGCCCGCCCGTCCGGCCGCTCCCACACCAAAGCCGAAACCACGCAACGCCCCGCACATCGCGGTGATTCCGCTGCACGGTCAAGTCGGTGGACTCGTCGACGGCGAGCTGCGTGGCACCTTCGACGCGGGCGTGATCGAACACTGTTTCGAGCAAGCGCTCGCGGCGGGCGCAACCGTCGCGGTCCTCGACGTCCACAGCCCCGGCGGTCTGGTCACGGAGATGGAAGCGATCTCCGAGACGATCATCGCCTGGCATGATCGGATGCGGATCGTGGCCTTTCCCGATGAGGCGTTCAGCGCAGCGGCGGTCATCTCGATGTGCTGCCGGGAGATCGTGATCCGCCCGCGGGGTCTCATCGGCGCCGCGGTGATCATCAAACGTGGCCCCGGCGGGACGTCGGCGTTGACGGCGAAGATGGCCTCACCGCACTACGCGCGTCAGCGTCAGTACATGGAGGCGAGCGGGCACGCCTACGAAATCCTCCAGGCAATGACGATCCAAACGGCCGAGCTCTGGTGGTCGCCGGACACCGGGTGCCGCGAACTGCCGCCCGACACCGCCCGCGACGGATGGGAACGGCTCGACGATCGAACGACGGTGCTCACGCTGACCGCCGAGGAAGCCCGGCGGATCGGTCTGGCGATCGGCGAGGCGGACGGGATCGAGTCGCTCGCCGACATCCTCGCTCTCGATGCGGATCTCCCGGTGATCCGCTACGACGAGCCGATCGAGCTCTACAACCGCCGCCTCGACAAGCGACTCAGCCAGCTGCGCCGCTCGTTCGAGAACTACTTCGAAGGGCTGGCCGGGATCGTCGAAGGGCTGAACGCGTTCGCGGCGGCGGCGCAAGCCGGTGATCGCCGAATGGGTGAGCAGGCAAAGGCCACCACGCGACGCGCGTGGCAGAAATCGCTCGCCGCGGCGCGGAAGATCGGCCGCACCGATCGGTCGTTGCTCGCCCGTCGGGTCGAGGTGCCCGATCGGATCATCGACCGGATCGAGGATGACCGAAAGATGATCGGCCGCATCCGGCAACTCGTCGAGACCGAGACGATCGACGGGTTCAACGACGCGGCCGACCGCATCAACGCGGTGCTGCAGGCCTGGCGCGAACTGCTCGGGTGACGACCGCGGGCGAACGTCGACGCGGTCATTCCCGTACCATCTCCGCGTGCTGCTCCCCGTGCTCCTTTCGGTTCCCATTGCTTTCGCGATCGCGTGGCCGCTGACGGCCTGGCTCGTGCGGGCGGGCACCCACCTCGGCACGCTCGACACGGCGGGCGCCGCCGGTCACGAGAAGCGCGTTCTGCGGGCGGTTCCGAACATCGGAGGCGTCGCCATCTACGCGGCGGTGGCGATCCCGCTCCTGGCGGGTGTGATCGCGCTCGCGACGGTGCCGGCAACGATCTGGGAACGGTGGCTTCCCGGGATCGTCCCCCACCTCGACCGGCTGGATGAGACGCTCCCGACGGCGATCGCGTTGCTGGTGGGGATGACCACGCTGCACATCATGGGGCTCGCCGACGATCGGCGTCCGCTTTCGCCGTGGTTCAAGCTCGCGATTCAGATAACGGTGGCGACCGGCCTCGTCATCGGCTTCGACGTCCGGCTGCTCACGTTGCTCGGACCGGTGCCCAGCATCCTGATCACGATCGGCTGGATCGTCGTGATCACGAACGCGATCAACTTCCTCGACAACATGGACGGGCTCGCCGGTGGCGTGAGCGCGATCGCGGCCCTCCTGCTCCTGATCGCGACGATCGTCAACACCCAGTGGTTCATCGCCGGCACGCTGGGGCTGCTCGCCGGCGCCCTCGCGGGGTTCCTGGTGTTCAACTACCCGCCGGCCCGGATCTTCATGGGCGACGGCGGCTCGCTCGTCGTCGGGTTTCTCCTGGCGGTGTTGACGGCGCGCACGACGTTCTATAACCCCGCCGACGGCGACCTTGGCTCGGCCTGGTATGGCGTCTTCATGCCGCTGGTCGTGCTGGCGGTGCCCCTCTATGACTTCACGACGGTCACGCTCCTGCGACTGCGACAGGGGCGCAGCCCGTTCGTCGGCGACCAGCAGCATCTCTCGCATCGGCTGGTGCGTCGACGCATGTCCCAACGCGGGGCGGTCGTGGTGATCTGGGGGTTGACGGCGGTCACCGGCATCGGCGGCATCTCCCTGGGGAGCCTGGCGTGGTGGCAGGCGATTCTCGTCGGTGCGCAAACGCTGCTCGTGCTGATGGTGGTCGCGATGTACGAACACGCATCGCGGCACGCCGTGGGCGACGCCGCGGACGAAACGCCGCACGAAGCGGAGCGCGAGGTCGTCGTCGAGGAGGACCACGCATGACGCGGCCCACGGCCGCGTCGGCGGCGTCCCCGATCGGCTCGTCCGCGTTGGCCGTCGCGATCACGCTGCTCGTCGTCACGCGGTGTGTCGTCTTCTTCGCGCCGCAGGTGCTCTTCGACATCGACCCCGCGCTCGATCCCAACCCGATCGGCGGGCTGGGACCGGCCGGAAGCCTCACCCTCGACGTGGTCCTTCTGGGGCTCTGCGTCGTGACGCTCGGCCGACGCTGGCGCAGCGGTGACCCGATCGACGGCCGCCTGCTCGCGCTCGCCGTTCTGCCGTTGCCCGTCGTGCTCTTCCACGGCATCACCGATGCCGCGAGCCTCAGTCGCGGCGTGACGTGGTGCGCGGCGGCGTTCGCGGCCGTCACGATCGCCCACGCGATGCGACGCGAGACGACCCGGACGATCATCGTCGCGATCCTCATTGCCGGCACCGTTCCCGTGTTCGTACGCGGGGTCGCGAACGTCACGTACGAGCACGCAGACACCGTCGCCCAGTACGAAGCGCAGGCCGATGCGTTTCTGCGGGCCCGCGGATGGGAGCCGGGCTCGCCCGCCGCGCTCGTCTTCGAGCGGCGGCTCCGGCAGCGGCACCCGTCCGCGTGGTTCATCACCACGAACGTCTTCGGAACCTTCGCGGCGTTCGCGTGCGTGCTTAGCGTCGGTCTCGCGCTCGCCGGAACCCGTCTCACGCCCCGCCCGGGCGGGGCGATCGGACTGTTCGTGCTCCTGGCCGCGGGCGCCGGCGGGCTGCTGATCCTGACCGGGTCGAAGGGCGCGATCGCGGCCGGCGCCGGGGGCGTGACGCTCGTCGTCGTGACGCACGCCCTGGCCCGGCGGGCGATCGCCCCGAGGATGGGCGGGCTGGTCGGATCGGGCGTCGTCCTCGCGGCGTTGCTGGCCGTCGTCGCGCGGGGAACGGTCCTGCCGGAGTCGTTCGCCGGCGACCGCAGCCTGCTCTTCCGGTGGCACTATCTCGTCGCCGCGGCTCGCATGACCGCGACGAATCCGCTGGTGGGGGTCGGTCCGGGGCACTTCCAGACCGCGTACGTTCAACACCGGCCGCCCCGAAATCCGGAAGAGGTGACGAGCGCGCATTCCGTGTTCGTCGACTGGAGCGCGACGCTCGGCGTGTCCGCGATTGCGTGGATCGTGCTGGCGTTTCTGTTCGTCGTGGCGGCCGGACGCTGCCTCGTCGCCGCCGAACCCGGGCTCGAC
>JABDLI010000194.1 GCA_013003065.1 Phycisphaerales bacterium
CGGACACGGACCCCCGCGCGCAAGCACTCACCCGAAGTCACCGATGGCAAAGAACGAGTCACTCTTGTCTCCCGCCGCCATCGCTCACTACGACCGCATCATCGCCACCGTCCCCGGCGTGAAGCGCAAGGGTGCCAAGGCTGCCTATACATCGCGCAACGGTCACATGTTCAGCTTCCTGATGCCGGAGGGCCCGCTTGCGTTACGCCTCCCGGATGACGCCAGGGCCGCCTTCGAGAAGAAGCACAAGACGGGTCCGTGCATCCAGTACGGGTGCGTGATGCGTGGCTACGTGGTCGTCCCGGACACGCTCTTCCGTCGCACCGCCGCCGTCGCAAAGCTCTTCCGCCTGAGCTACGACCACATCGGCTCGCTGCCGCCCAAGCCGACGACGAAGTCGAAGAAGACAACGAAGCCCAAGACCAAGAAGAAGGCCAGCACCAAAGAGAAGGTGGCTTCGAAGAAGAAGGTGGCGGCAACGAAGAAGGCGACCGCGAAGAAGCGGGCGACGATCTCGAAGAAGACGACCAGGAGGAACAAGAAGACGACGCAACGCCGGGATCGTTGAGGAGCTGGCGGAGGCCGGCGGGACGATGCGTCTCCTCTCTGCGGCCCTCTCGCGGCCCTCTGCGTTTCACAATCCGGGATCGGGAGGCGAGCTCCGGATTCCGGCCGAGCGATCTCCCTTGTCTGCGGGCTCCCGCGCGCTCCGGTTTGAAACGCAGAGGGCCGCGAGAGGGCCGCAGAGGTGAGAGTCGGATCGTGTCGTCGTGAGCATCGCGGGCGGGTACGATGGCCGCCATGCGACTCGCTCCCGATCATTTCGTCGAACTCTTCGGCCGCCTGCGGGCGTCCGCCATCCTGCGGACCCCGATCGAGGAGGCCGCCGCGCCCGCGATGGAAGCGGCGGTGCGGGGGGGCTTTCGGATCGTCGAGTTCACCATGACGATTCCGGGTGTGCTCGATCGCATTGCCGAGTTTGCCGGACGCGATGAGCTGGTGGTGGGGGCCGGGACGGTGCTCACACCGGATGACGCGAAGGCCGCGGTCGAGGCGGGGGCGTCGTTTCTCGTGTCGCCGGTCGTGGATGAGGCGGTGATCGAGACGGCGTTGTCGCTCGGCGTCGCGATGATGCCGGGGACGCACACGCCGACCGAGATGCTGCGGGCGCACCGGGCGGGGGCGTCGCTGCAGAAGCTCTTTCCGGCACCGGGCATCGGGCCGACGTACGTCAAGGCGACGCTGGGGCCGATGCCGTTCCTGCGGATCGTACCGACGAGCGGGGTGCACCTGAACAACGCGGCGTCGTACTTGAAAGCGGGGGCGTTCGCGGTCGGGTTCGTGAACCCGCTGTTTGATCCGAACGACGTCGCGCAGGGGGCGGTGGATCGGATCGAGGAGCGTGCGCGGGGGTTGCTGGCCGCGGTGACGCCGACCGCGGTCGGCGCGGCATGAGGCGGCGACTCGGGTCCGTGGCCGTGGCCGTGTGCGGGTCCGGGTCCGCATCCGGGTCCGCGTGCGGGTCCGCGTCCGTGCCCGTGCCCGTGTCCGTGTCCGTGTCCGTGTCCGCGTCCGGGTCCGCGTTCGTGTCCGTGTCCGCGTCCGCGTCCCCGTGCTACCGTGCTCCCCATGGACCGACGCTCCTTCATCGCCGGCGGCTTTACCGGCCTTGCCTACAGCGTTCTCATCGACGGCCGTCGCGTCCTGGCCCGGACGCCGCTCGACACCCCACCGGCGGGGACGCTTCCCCGGCTCGGCGGCGTTCCCGCGTTCGAGCCCGCTGCCACGCCGCTGGGCGCCGAACCGAACATGACGCTCGTCGATGTCGAGACGGACGTGCTCGTCTGCGGCGGAGGCATGGCCGGCGTATGCGCGGCGCTCGCGGCGGCGCGAAACGGTGCGCGCGTGCTCCTCGTGCAGGATCGTTCGCGGCTCGGGGGGAATGCGAGCAGTGAGATCAAGATGCACATCGTGGGGGCCGACTGCCACGGCTCGCGTCCCGGATGGCGGGAGAGCGGCATCATCGAAGAGATCCGGCTCGAGGATGCCGCCTGCAACCCGCACCGGGCGTACGAGCTCTTCGACTTGCTGCTCTACGACAAGTGCATCAGCGAGCCCAACCTCACGCTGCTGCTCGACAGCGCGGTCTTCCGCGCGGAGGTGGAGGACGGTCGCATCACGACCGCGTTCGTGCGATGCGACAAGACCGAGCACCTGTATCGCGTTCGCGCGCACGTGTATCTCGATTGCACCGGCGATTCCCGGCTCGCGCTCGAAGCGGGCGCAGACATGCGGTGGGGGCGGGAAGGCAGGAGCGAGTTTGGCGAGACCCTGGCCCCGGAGACCGGCGACCGTACGACGCAGGGCTCCAGCATTCTGTTCACGGCCCGCAAGCACGATCAACCCGTTCCGTACGTCGCGCCGGGGTGGGCTCGGGACATCACGGCGGAGGACTTGCGTCTCCGCAACGTCGGGCGTCACTCGTACGAGTACGGCTTCTGGTGGATCGAGCTGGGCGGCATCTACGACACGATCCGTGACAACGAGCGGTTGCGTTTCGAGCTGCTCGCGATCGTCCTCGGGGTGTGGAACTACATCAAGAACAGCGGTGACCGGCCGGACTCGGCCAACTGGGCGCTCGAGACCGTCGGCATGATCCCCGGGAAACGCGAATCACGCCGGATCATGGGTGATCACATCCAGACGGAGCACGATCTCAATGGCGGGTGGAAGCGACGCGATGATGGCGTGGCGATCGGCGGGTGGAGCTTCGACGAACACCCGCCCGAGGGCTTCGACGCGCCGCAGCTGCGGCCGTACCGGGCCGTGCGTATGGACGAGCCGTACAACATCGCCTTCGAATCGCTCTACGCGCGGAATGTCGAGAACCTGATGATGGCCGGTCGGAACATCAGCAACTCGCACGTGGCGTTCACGTCGACGCGGGTGATGGCGACGTGTTCCTGTATCGGCCAGGCGGTGGGAACGGCAGCCGCCATGTGCGTCGAGACCGGCATGACGCCGCGGGCGCTGCGGCGCGAGCGTATCGGTGATCTGCAGCAGCGTCTGCTCCGCGACGATCAACCCATCCGGCAGGTCGTCAACGAGGATCCGGCCGATCTCGCACGCCACGCGCGGGTCAGCGCGTCGTCGGTGCACGAAGGCGGCGAGCCGGCGCACGTGATCGACGGGCAACCGCGTGACATGCCCGGCAGCTCCGCCCACCGGTGGCGAGCGAAGCCAGCGGCCGGCGCGTGGATCGAATTGCGGTGGCCGACGCCCCAGCGTCTGCAGCACATCCAGATCACCTTCGATTCCGGATTCCACCGCGAGCTCACGCTCTCCGCCTCCGACGGCGTGACCCGACGCACCGTGCGGGGGCCGCAGCCGGAGACGGTGCGTGACTACCGGCTCATGGGCGTGCGGCCGGATGGAGAACGGGTCACGCTCGCCGAGGAGACCGGCAATTTCCAGCGGCTGCGGCGGCACCGGTTCGCGCCGCTCGAGCTGGAGGCGGTGCGGATCGAGGTCGTGGCGACGAACGGGTCGGAGGAGGCGCGGGTGTACGAGGTGCGGGCATACGGGTAGGACCCGGACACGGACACGGACGCGGACACGGACCCGGACCCGGACACGGCCGCGGACCCGGACACGGACACGGACCCGGACACGGACCCGGACACGGCCGCGGACACGGACACGGACCCGGACCCGGACACGGCCGCGGACACGGCCGCGGACACGGACGCGGACACGGACCCGGACCCGGACCCGGACGCGGACGCGGCCCCGGCCCCGGCCCCGCCCCTCAGTCCGCTTCCTGCGTCGCCGTCGACTCGAGCCGCAACCGAGGCGACGGCGTCGCAGGCACCGCGTCGATCGCACGCGGCTCGGGCCCGTAGCCC
>JABDLI010000134.1 GCA_013003065.1 Phycisphaerales bacterium
TGTTGGGACGAAGGTCCTCCCACAACACCTCGCTCGTGTTGTTGAACGTGACCACGGTGAAGCGGTCCTCCGGCTGCATGGCCTCGACCGCCTTCGTGACGATGCTCTTGGCCTTCTCGATCGGGAAGTCCTTCATCGAGCCGGAGCAGTCCAGGACGAACACCAGCTCGCGGGGCGGGATCGCATCCGGCGTGACGCGGGCGGGCGGCGCGAGCATGAGCGTGAAGAAGCCGTCGTCCGTGCCATCGGGCGCGCCGGCGGGATCGCGATGGGCGAAGGTCGCGGTCTCGATCGCGTCATCCTGGAGCCGCCACCGCAGGATGAAGTCACGGTTGGGAATCTCCCGCTGCCGCGCGAGCGTGACCCGTGCCCGCTGCGGCGTTCCCGCCCGCTCGACGGCGTGCAGTTCCGACGTACATTCGACGATCGGCGTGCCCCCGCCGTCGATCGTCACCGCAATCGCGATGTCGTGCCCGGCCCGGCGCTCGGGCCGCACCGGCATCGGCGTGACGCGGCTGGCGTCCGGCACCTGGTCGGTGTCGGCCGAGAAGCCGCCGCCCGTGCTCGGGGGCGTCGCGCGATCGACGAAGAACCAGCGTCCGGCGAGCTCGCCGGTGCCGTCGACGAAGAGCGTGCCCCGTTCCCTTGCGTCGTCGGCGTACGTGACCTCGAACACGCACCACAGGTCTTCGGGCCTTGGCGCTTCGGCGCCCCACCACGTTGAGCCGGGGAGCTGGATTGGGGCTGCGGTGTTGAGCCAGGCGTGGAGACGCGCGGGGGTGAGGAGTTCGGGGGCCGGGGCGGCGTCCGGGGCCGGGTCCGGGTCCGCGTCCGTGACCGCGTCCGTGTCCGTGTCCGTGTCCGTGTCCGTGTCCGCGTCCGCGTCCGCGTCCGTGACCGTGCCCGGGTCCGCGTCCGTGTCCGTGTCCGGGTCCGTGCCCGTGTCCGGGTCCGGGTCCGTGTCCGCGTCCGTGTCCGCGTTCGCGTCCGTGTCTACGCTCGTCTCCAACCCCGTCAGCCGCACCGGCCCTCGCAGGACGATTCCTCGCCGGCTCGTCAGCTCCTCGGGCAGATACGACGGACCGCCCGTCGGTTTCCCGGGGATGTACCGAGGCGCCACGACCATCGGGAAGTCGAAGCGGTGCTCGCCGTCGATCACCTCGATCGTCTCGACGTAGCTGATCTCGATGTCGATCGACGCTCCCGCCTCGATGTTGGCGACCGACTGCGTGAAGATGTTCGGCCGCTCCTGCTCCAGGAGGCTGGCCACGTGACCGGCCGCACGCGCCGACTCGTACACCTGACGCGCTTCACGCCGCTCCTTGACCTCACCGACGATCACGCGGTCACCGACCCGCATCGACATGCGGTCGACGGCGCCGCGGTGGCTCAGGGGGAACGTGTAGACCGCTTCGATCGTCTCGTCGTAAGCGTTCCAGAACTGCTGGCGAAGCGTGACGCGAGCGAAGCGTCCCGTGACGTCGACCTTGACGTCCGTGTGCGTCAGCGGGCACGGGCCGATGACCTGGCCGTCTTCGTCGAACGCCTCGATCGCGCCGCCCTCGGGCAGATAGTGCTCGGCCGCTGCCGCCGCCGGGCCCGTGGGCCGCGGGACGAGCAGCACGATCAGACCGACGAGCACCGCGAGGGCGGCCGCCACGCGGTACCGAACCGGGATTCCCGGCCATCGACGCGTCGTGATCGTCCCGGTCTTCTTTGCCGGCGCCGGGGCTGCCGCAGCCGTGGTGGTGGCACCGGGCGTGAGCCGACGCACCAGCCGCGCCCGGTCCGCCTGCGCGCGAGTCGCGTTGTCGCGATGCCACCTCCGCAGGAGCGTGTCCAGCTCGTCGGCCGGCACCGGGCCATCGGGACGGTCGTTTGTGCGGTTTGATTCGTTGGTGGTCATGGTCTGGCGACCTCCTCGGACATGATGCTCGCCAGGTTCCGACGAGCACGCGCGAGCAATTTGTAGTACCCGCTGCGGGAAAGACCGAGCGTGACCCGCGCTTCGGCCACGGGATCATGCTCCAGGTAGTACATGTGGATGGCCAGACGCTCCCGGGCCGAGAGCGTCTCGATGGCCGCGGTGAGCCGTGACATCTGTTCATCACGGACGACCGCATCGGGCGCGGCCGAGTCCGGATGAGTCGGCGCGAGCCTCATGGCCGTCGCCTCGTGATGACGGCGGCGTCGCGCCGCACGACGCCGCTCGGCGCACACGCGGCGGGCGATGGCGTACAGCCACGGCCGCAGCCCGGCGGATCCGTCGAGGTCACGCAGACGTCGGTGGGCCCGAATGAACGTTTCCTGGGTTGCGTCCTCGGCATCGGTGGGAGACTCCGCGACACGCCGGCAGATCGACAGGACGACCGCGGCGTGGCGGTCGTACAGCCGGGCGAAGGCTTGTCCATCGCCCGCCTGGGCCGCCGCCAGATCACCAGCGCCGTTGTCGTTCACCATGTCGTTCATGGCCGGGTCCGTCCGGGTGTCTCCCGGGAATCGCGAAACTCACGGACGATGGGCGGTTCCCGCACGCCGCGTTCGCCCCCCTCGGTGTACCATGCCCTCGATGACCGAATGGATTCTCGGGCTCATCGGCCTCGCCGCCGGTGTCATGCTCGGGGCGGCAGCGGCCACGGCCGTATTGCTCGCCCGTCATGCACGGAAGCAGACCGAGCTGGGCGGAAAACTTGGGGCCGATCTCGGCGCCAAACTGGGCAACGCCCAAACGCGGGCGGAATTGCTGGAAGCGCGGGTCTCCGACCAGCAGGAGGAGATCGATCGCCTGCGGGTCGAAACGGCGACCGAGCGGCAGGCGTGCGTCGCGGCCGAGCAGCGCGTCACCGCGTTGACCGAGCAGCAGGCCGCCCGGATCCGTCAGCTCGACGAGCAACGCCGATTGCTCGACGACGCGCAGAAGAGCCTCACCGATGCCTTCGGCGCGCTCGGGGCGAAGGCACTCCAGGCCAACAACGAACAGTTTCTTCAACTCGCCCGCAAGAGCTTCGAGGGGCTGCTGAGCGACGCCCGGGGCGACGCGGAAAAACGGCAGGTCGCGATCGACGGCATCGTCAAGCCGATTCGGGCCCTGCTGGAGAAGCAGGCTGCGGTCGTCGGCGACATCGAGAAGAAACGCGAGGTCGCGTACCGCGGTCTCGAGGAGCAGATCAAGGCGATCGCCTCCTCCCACGAGCAGCTCGGCGAGCAGACCGGGCGTCTGGTCACGGCGTTGCGGCGACCCGAGCAACGCGGCCGATGGGGCGAAGTGCAGCTCCGCAACGTGGTGGAGCTCGCGGGCATGACCCGGCACTGCGACTTCCACGAACAGCCGGTGGTCGGCGATCTCGACGGGCAGTACCGGCCGGACATGATCGTGCGTTTGCCCGGAGGCGGCGTGATCGTCGTGGACGCGAAGGTCGCGCTCGACGCGTACCTCGACGCGATCGACGCCGGCGGCGATCGACGAGCCGATCTCCGGCGGCACGCCCAGCAGGTGGCCACGCACGTACGCAAGCTGTCGGCGAAGCAGTATTGGAACCAGTTCGACCGCACGCCCCGCATCGTCGTGATGTTCATGCCGCTGGAAAGCGCACTCTCCGCTGCGCTCGAGGTGAGCCCGGATCTCCATACGAACGCCATGAAGAGCAACGTGATGCTCGCCTCCCCGACCCTCCTCGTCGCGTTGCTGCGGGCGGTGGCCTACGGCTGGCAGCAGGAGGACGTGGCCGCCAACGCGCGGCAGATTTCGGCCGTGGGACGCGAGCTCTACGATCGTCTCGGCCGATTCACCAACGCGTTCGAGAAGGTCGGCGTGAGCCTCGACGGCGCAACGCGGGCCTACAACAAGGCGGTCGGCTCACTCGAGGCGCGGTTGCTGCCGAGCGCTCGCGAGCTGAAGC
>JABDLI010000135.1 GCA_013003065.1 Phycisphaerales bacterium
CCGCGTCCGTGTCCGTGTCCGTGTCCCCGCACCATACCCGCGCAAGAACCACCGCCGCCACCCTCCCGTTGTCCACATCTCCCGCGATTCCGCCGCCACCCTTGGTCTCTCGCTCTCGTCGCGGTACCCTCTGCATGCGGTTGATCGGTGGTGTCCGCCGATCTCTTCGCGGCTTCGATCGAGGTGACGTATTTGCCGCGAGCGTCCGCCGGTTCGGCCTGGTGCCCAACGGAGGAACTCGTATGCGTTTCCGTGTCCTGATTGCTGCCTCGATCGCGTTTTCCACGTGCGTTGCGTCGCTTCACGCCGACGTCGTGGATCCTGAATCCGAAACCCTGCCCGTTCTTCGCGACCTCGTCGAGCCGCTCGGGGAGGCCGGCGTGGATGTTCTCTACAGTCACGAGTCCGAGCCGGGCACGAGCGGGCCGTCGTTTGGCGACGCGCCGCGGGTCGCGCCGCTGCTCGGCCTGCAGGCGTGGCCCGGCGTGGACCTCGATCTCGACCGGCACGGTCAGTGGCTTGACGCGTTCGAGACCGGCGCGCGGGGGGCCGTCGCCGCCGTGGAGACCGGTGGCACGGGCGCCCGGCTGGACCGCGTCGCATTCCACGACGTTTGGAAGGACGCCGCCGACGGGTCGCGTGTCGTGATCACCTTCGCAGCGGCCGACCACGCCATCGCCGAGCGGGTCGCCGACGTGCTGGAAGGACATGGTTACGCGGTGTACCTTGCGATGGCGGTGCCCGAGAAGGAGTCGCTGGATCCGGCGATCCTCGGGCGGATGTTCGTCGAGGCCGACCACTGCCTCGCGATCGACACCGCCAGCGCTCGGCTCAATCCCATCATCCAGTTCGAGGCGGAGCTGCTCGCCGAGCTGCGACGCCAGCACGCCTGGCTGGCCGACGGCGCGAGCGGGCTGCCCCCGGTGCGGCGGGGACCGATGGACGTCATCGAGTCGCTCGGCATGCTGCCGATTGAGGTGGTGCCGGGCGGGATCGTGCTCGGCCAACGACCGAAGCTGCCCGACGATCTGACCGGTGCGCGGCCGATGTGGTCCGGATCGGACTTCGGCATCGAGGTTGGTGGTGAGCAGCACGTCCTCGAGCAGGTCTCCGAAGAGACCCGCGACTCCATTGCGGCGTTCGTGCGGATCCCCGAGTCGCACTCCGTCGTCGACATTGCCGGCGGCAGCGTCACGCTCGCCGCCCCGTTCGACGGAACCCGCATCGGCCGCCGGATGACGACGGCCGACCGCAAACCGTTCGATCACCTCTCGGTGCGGGGAGCGCAGAAGAGCCTCATCGTCGACGAGGGGGTGACCCTGCGTCGCGACGAGAACGGGCGGGTCGGGGCCGACGTCACGCTCGAGGTGCGGTTCTATCGCCAGGACGCCGACGGCCACGCCGATCGTCTGGCGAGCCTCCGGTTCACGGTCGAGGACGCAACGGGCGACGCCCGCCTGCTCGACCTCGCCTGGTCGCGGCGGCCGGACCACCGCATTGGTTTCGACGGCGATGGCGTCGAGCAGCTCACCGACGATCTGGAGCAATTGGCGCTCGATGCGGCGTTGATTGCGGTGATGCGGCTGGGGGTGGGGTCGTAGGGAGGTACGGGGGAAGTGGCGGGACCGCCACCCTCCGGGTGCCACGGACAGCGAAGCGTCCGTGCCGTGCGTCGTCCGCTACGCGGGGGAGTGACACTCCCGTTCACGATGGAAGCTGACGGCACGGACGCTTCGCTGTCCGTGGCACCATTGGGGACGGTGTCCGTCCGCGTCGGCGTCCGTCCCCGCTATCCCACCGACCGCAACGCATCGCGAATGCGTGTCCGCGCCTCCGGCGACAGCACGGCCGGCGCACCCTCGGCGGTCGCCATTTCGCTCGTCGCCGCCAGCCGCTCCAACGCCGTTCGGAGTCGTGCGAGCTGGCGGCGGTACCGTCGGCACGATCCGCAGATCACAATGTGAACACGCAACGCCACACGCTCACGCCGTGTGAGCGGTCGGTCCATCGACTCGGAGATCAACTGGGTCGCGCGTCGGCAGCTCATCGCGTCACCGATCCTTCGCTCTGAACAACCGTTGCTCCAGGCAAGCCCGCAGTCCGGTGCGGGCCCGGTAGAGCATCACATAGAGGTGGTTCGTCGTGACCCCCAGAAGCTTACTCGTCTTCTCCGGATCCAATCGGCTCGATTCGATCATGAGCACCGCTTCGGCCTGCCGCTCGGGGAGCTTGGCGAGGCAGCGACGCAGAACGCTCGCGATCTCCTCCGTCTCCGGATCGCTTCCCCAGGCGGCCGGCGTCGTCTTCCACTTGCCGCGGCGGGTGAACTGCTCGTCCACCATTCGAGCCAGGTCCGGCTCGCTCACGACCCCTTGCCGTCGCCGCCAGCCGGCGATCTTGCGTTTGAGGATGCCGATCAGCCACGTCCGCTCCGAGGATCGACCCTCGAATCGAGACCGCGCCTCGATCCCGGCCAGCAGCGTCTCCTGCACCAGATCCTCGGCAACCTCCCGCCGCCCCACGCGTGAGAACGCGAACGCGAACAGGCTGTCGCCGTGCGTCTCGAGCCACACCTCGGGGGCGGTGGTGCCGGTTGGGAGGGTCGGGGATGAAGACACGCGGGGCTCCAGGGGGTCACTTTCTGATCTTTGGATCATCACGCGGGCGAGCCCACCACCGGCCGTTGATATTTCGGGTTCACAGCACGAACGAAAACCGCCGGAAACTCCGAGTTCCGGCGTAAGACGCGGTGCTCCCGGCCCACGAACCCCGGGCCCGGCGGCGACACACGACGCCGGCGACCGTTCGAAAAGCAAGAAGGAGAGACACGAAATGACGATTCGCATCCAGACGCTCCGCGCCGGCGTGGCCACGCTCGGCGTGGTGGCGGGCGGCGTTGGCGCCCACGCCGCGAGCATCACGGTGACCGTCGAGAACACGATGGCGAGCGACGGGTTCTTTCTCACCCCGTTCTGGCTCGCCGTTCACAACGGCGGCTTCGACTCCTACGACGGCGGTTCCCTCGCCGGCGGATTCCCCGGGCTCGAGGAGCTGGCCGAAGAGGGCATGACCGCCCCCATCGCCGCGGCCTTCGCGGCCAGTGGGGCCGGCGCCGCCGGCGGGTTCGAGACCACGCTCACCGCGGACGACGCGCCGCCGCCGGTCTTCAGCCCCGGTGAAACGGCGACGATGACCTACGACATCGGCGACGGCAGCATCAACCGCTACTTCAGCTACGCGTCGATGGTGATTCCCTCCAACGACTTCTTCATCGCCAACGGCAACCCGCTGGGTCACGAGGTCTTCGACGCGGCCGGCAACTTCCTGGGCCCGCTGACGATCGAGATCCGCGGATCGATGGTCAACGACGCGGGCACCGAGGTGAACAACGCCGCCGGCGGCGCCGCCTTCTCCGCGCTCGGCGGAACCAGCGTCTCCGAGAGCCTGCCGATTGCGAACATCTTCAGCAACGCGGGCACGCCGGGGTACCTTTCGAGCTTCGTCGGGACGCAGACCGCCAGCGGCGCGACCATCGGTTCGACCTTCGGTGCCGACGATGTGATCGCTCGGATCACGATCATCCCCACGCCGGCCGTGGCATCGCTGCTGGTGCTGGCGGGGGTGGCGGGGCGATCGCGTCGCCGTCGGAGCTGACACGCGAAACGACTGATGGGAACCTGCCGTGGCGGGGCGTTCGACGCCCCGCCACGGTTTTTGTCAATTCCAGTTCAGCTCCGGCCGCATCGACCGCACGCTGGGTCGGACGTTGCGCGATGGGGGCGGGGGCCGGTGCCACGGACAGCGAAGCGTCCGTGCCG
>JABDLI010000137.1 GCA_013003065.1 Phycisphaerales bacterium
GGTGAAGGCGGCGAGGTCGATCGACCGCGGCCGCTCGCCCCCGCCCCCCGCGCATCCGCCGATGGCGATCAGCGTCGTCAGGGCGATGACTCGTCGAGTCGAATCGAATCGAATCGTCATTGGAACCTCCCGCGCGGGCCGAGAAGATTCTACCGGGATCGGAGGGTTGGACGGATGCCCCCGGTGGCGGGAGCCCGGCTGGACTACAATCCGGGCCACCTGGGAGGACCGCCATGACGAAGGACGACGCCCCGAAGCTGCACATCGACTCCGACTGGAAGGCCGAAGCCCAGGCGGAGAAAGAGCGTCTCGCCGCCCAAGAGCAGAGCCGCGATGCCGAGAAGACCGGTGGCGGCGCCGGACGCGGGCTGCCGGCGGCCGACTTTCGCTCGCTCGTGGGCGTGCTGGCGTCGCAGGCGCTCATGGGGCTGGGGACGATCGAAGATCCGCAGACCAAAGGGGTCGTCGTCGATCTCGAGGGCTCGCGGTTCGCGATCGATCTGCTCGCGGTGCTCGAAGAGAAGACGAAGGGCAATCTCACGGAGGAAGAGGCGGCGGAATTGCGTCAGCTCGTGGCGGATCTGCGGGCGCGATTCGTCCAGCTCGGCCAGCTCGTTGCGCAGCAGGCCGCGGCGGGCGGCCCCGGCGCGGCCGGGGGAGCCGGCGGTCCGGGTGGCCCGGATCTCGTCTCCGGCGGTCCCGCGACGCCGGGCATTCACACGCCATGACCCTCTGACCCTCTGAATCCCGAGCACGCGACGTGAGCGTATCGAGCTTCCTCGACCGGCACTATTTCCTCATCCGGCGATTGCACTCGCTGTCGGGCGTCGTGCCGATCGGCGTGTTCCTCTTCCCGCACCTGACGACGAACGCGTCGATCGTCTGGGGGAAGATGCTCAACGAGTCCAGCCTCGACCCTGGCGCGCTCGCCGACGCGGGGGTGGCGGCGCACGCCGGCGTCGAGACGTTCCAGCACGAGGTCAACTTCATCCACGACCTGCCCGCCCTTGTGATCATCGAGTGGACGGTGCTCTTCCTGCCGATTCTCTTCCACGCCGTCGTGGGCATCTGGTTCGCCCGCAGCGGCCGGTCGAACGTCGACCGCTACAAATACCAGGACAACTGGCGTTACACGATGCAGCGGCTGACCGGCTACATCGGCGTGCTGTACCTGTTCATGCACATCACGAGCCTGCGGTTCGGATGGACGTACTTCGGCTTCATGGTTCCGTTCGACGCCCAGCACGCTGCCTCGTCCACCGCCGCCCACTTCCAGGCGAGCCCGCTCGGCTTTCTCGTGCCGCTCTTCTACCTCGTCGGCGTGCTGTCGCTCGTCTTCCACTTCGCCAACGGCTTGTGGACGGCCGCGATCACCTGGGGGCTGACCGTCAGCGAAGCGGCGCAGCGACGCTGGGGCTATGTGTGCGCGGCCATCGGTCTCGGCCTCGCGGCCGCCGGCGTCACCGGCATCCTCGGGTTCACGACGCTGTCGGTGGACGAGGCACGAGCGATCGAGAACCTCCTGATTGCGGGCGGTCACTGAATCGGCCGGGGGCGACCGAGCGAAGGAATATATGGTGCACGACTCCAAACGCGTCATCGTGGTCGGGGGCGGGCTCGCGGGGCTGGCCGCGACCGTCCGCGTCGTCGAAGCGGGGCTGCCGGTCGATCTCTTTTCGATGGTGCCCGTCAAACGCTCGCACAGCGTGTGCGCGCAGGGCGGCATCAACGCCTGCAACGAGATCGCCCGCCAGCAGGGCTATTCGGAGTACATGCACTTCGACGAGACGCTCTACGGGGGCGACTTTCTCCAGCACCAGCCCCCCGTCTACGAGATGACGCACTGGGCGCCACGCATCATCGATCTTCTGGATCGCATGGGCGTGCCTTTCAACCGCACCTACGAGGGCCAGCGTGACCTGCGTCTCTTCGGTGGGTCGCTCTTCAAACGCACCCATTTCGCCGGCGCGACGACCGGCCAGCAGCTTCTCTACGCCCTGGACGAGCAGACGCGGCGGGCCGAGGCCGCGGGTCACGTTTCCAAGTACGAGTACTGGGAGTTCCTCTGGCCGATCGTCGGCGACGACGGTGCGTGCTGCGGGATCGTCGCGCAGGACATGCGGACGATGCAGATCCGCTCCTTCCGCGCCGATGCCGTCGTGATGGCGACGGGCGGCTGCGGCCTGATCTTCGGCAAGAGCACGAACTCGCTCATCTGCACCGGCGGCGCGGCGAGCCGCTGCTACCAGGCCGGCGCGTGGTACGCGAACGGCGAGTTCATCCAGGTGCACCCGACGGCCATACCCGGTGCGGACAAGCTCCGTCTGATGAGCGAGTCGGCGCGGGGCGAAGGTGGCCGCGTGTGGGTGCCTCGCACCGAGGGAGACGAGCGTCACGCCACCGCCATTCCCGAGGCCGAGCGTTTCTATTTCCTCGAGGAGAAGTACCCCAAGTACGGCAACCTCGTGCCGCGTGACATCGCCAGCCGAGAGATCTTCGACATCTGCGTCAACGAGAAGAAGGGAATCGGCGGCGGCAACATGGTCTACCTCGACCTGACGCACCTGCCCGCCGACTACCTGGAGCGGAAGCTCGGCGGCATCCTCGACATCTACCGCAAGTTCGCCGGCGAGGATCCAACCGAGGCGCCGATGAAGATCTTCCCGGGCGTCCATTATTCGATGGGCGGGCTCTGGACGACCTACAGCCCCCAGGAAGATCTGAAGGGCATGGTGGCCGGAGCACCCAACTCGATGATGACCAACATCCCCGGCCTCTACGCGTTCGGGGAGGTGAACTACCAGTACCACGGCGCGACGCGTTTGGGCGCGAACGCGTTGCTGTCGTGCATCTTCGACGGCCTCTTCTGCGGCGCCGGCGTCGCCACCTACGTCGGCGACCGGACGACGAAGGCCGCGGACATGCCGGCATCGCTCTTTGCCGCCGGCGTCACGCAGGAAGAAGCGAAGATGCAGCGGCTGGTCGACTCCCCGGGCGACGAGAACCCCTACGAGATCGGCCGGATGATGGGCGAGGAGATGACGGCCGCGGCCACGGTGGTCAAGACGGAGTCGCGAATGAACGCGGCCCTCGAGATGCTGCACGAGCTGCAGACGCGAGCAACACGCCTCCGGCTCTCCGACACGGGTCTGTGGACCAACCAGAATCTCTCCTATGCCCGCGCCCTGGTCGACATGCTGCGTCTGGCCGAGCCGATCCTGCTGGGCAGCATCCGCCGCAAGGAGTCACGCGGCTCGCACTACCGCCCCGACTACCCCGAGCGTGACGACGAGCAGTTCCTGAAGACCACGATCGCCGAATACGACCCGACGAGCGGACGCCCGCGGCTCCACTTCGAAGAGGTCGAGACGGGACTCGTCCCGCCGCGGGCGCGGACGTACGGACGGGTGGAAGCGAGCGCGGACCCAACGCCGTCACCGGTGACGTCGGGCTGAGGGACGCGGACACGGTCACGGACGCGAGTTGGTGCCACGGACAGCGAAGCGTCCGTGCCGTGCGTCGTCCTTCGCTCAGGGGAGTCAAACACCCAACCGCGATGGACGCTGATGGCACGGACGCTTCGCTGTCCGTGGCACCACGAACGTGGGGGCGCGGACGCGGACGCGGACCCTCACCCCACCCGATACCGCCGCCAAATCCGCAGGAGATCCCCAACCGCCCCGACCATGTGCCGGGTGTGGATCTTGCTCCCCCCCACATCCCGCCAGGCCGGCAGC
>JABDLI010000231.1 GCA_013003065.1 Phycisphaerales bacterium
TTCCCAAGCGAGGCGGCATGGACGCCGCCGGTCCCCGCGCAGCCCTGCACCCGCCGCAGGCGGTGCGAAAAACAGTCCGAACCCACGCCCAAATCTTCACTGACCAGCTCGCAGGATGCGAGCGTCATTTGAGACCCCCGACAACTGGGGTCGAGCCGCACGACGCGGCGTGAACAACGCGGCAACCGGCGTCCGACAAGCACAGCCAACGTCCACTGGCAGGATGCCAGCGCAAGGGTCCACGCCCAGATCTTCCCAAGCGAGGCGGCAAGGACGCCGCCGGTCCCCGCGCCGTGGGGAGAATTGAAATTGGAATGGGAGTTGGAATGGGAATGGGAATGGGAATGGGAATGGGAAGTGGAACGGGACCCGGAGATCGGGGAGCGGCGAATGGGGAACTGGAATTCGTTCAGCCGGCCCCGCGCACCGTGAGATGGACGCTGGGGCGGACGCCCATCGCGCAAGCGCCCGACCCAGCCTGCCCAAGGCGGCAGGGTTTCTTCAGTACGCCGTATACAACTCCACCCCGGGGTAATACCACTCGAGAATCTCCGCCGCGTCCCGCCCCGACCGCGCGAGCGTCTCGGCCCCGTGCTGGCAGAGACCAGCGCCGTGCCCGTGGCCACCGCCCTCGAAACGCACGGTCGCGTCGTCGATCGCGACCTGCAGGTTCGACGACCACAACGGCTTCTTCGGCCGCGGCCGACCACCGCGGGTCGAGTCGACGACGCGGCGGAACGTCTCCGCCTCGAGCTGCGTCGTCTCGCCCCGGTGGTTGGTGATGACGAATGCCGTCGGCCGGCCGTGGCGGTTGGCCGCACCGACGTCGATCCTGGCGACGCGATGCAGGTCCGCCAGGACGGCGTTGTCGTTCGCGCGTCCGTAGAGCGCGAGCCGCGTCGTGACGTCGTCGCGATCGCGCTCGATCGTCCACGTGTAGAGCGGCGCTGCCGCGCAGACGTCGACGCCCGCTCGCCCCCGCAGGGGCGGAGCGGCGTTGTAGGGGTGATCGCCGATCACATCGACCGCATCGGCCGCCACGCCGCCGCAGCAACTGGAGTAGTAGCCCGGCACGAGCCGCCCGTTGTACGCGAGGAACATGCCGCGGGTGCGGGCCACGCCTTCGTCCGCGGCCTCGTGCGTCTCGCTCCCGTAGACCTGGGAACGCGCGGTGCTCGTGAGGTCGTACGCCCGCCGCGCGCGGTACGCGAGCTCCGAGCACGCGTAGCTTCGCGCCGCCACCGCCTGCGCTTCGAACGTGGCGGGACGCCAGAAGGCGTACAGCTCGCCCGCCAGCACGCCGGGGAGGTAGGATTCGAGCGGGACGTGGTTGACGACGTCATACCGTCCCGCGGTCTTCGTGTGCGGCACGAGTCGCACGTGTCCGGGATACGACTCGCCTTCGATGAACACGGTCGCCGCTGCATCCCCCGGGTTGCCCACCGGGGTGAGCGCGATCGCCTCGTCGGCCGGGGCGGTCGTGCGGAACCCGCGGTCGTCGCGGAGCGACCACCCGCCCGGCTCCAGCCGCGCGCGGACCGGCGCGTGCAGAACGGTCGCATCGGACGTTCGCGTCGGAACCTCCGGCGCCGCCGGGGGCCGCCGCGCAACCCCACCGAAGCCGGCGATGACCGTCTCGGGCGGCGTCGCGACCCGTGCCGCGGCCCGCGGGTGCGAGGACACCGCCATCCAGCCCCCTTCGACATCGAACGCGCGCGGGCGATTGCCCCGACGCACGGTGAGAATACGCACCCGCACGGTCGGCTCGCCGGCCGGCAGCGGCGGACCTTCGTACGGCATCGCGACCGTGGTCGTTTCATTCGCGGCGGCCCGACGCGGAGCCGCGGGGACGGCGGACTCTGCCGCCGGGTCACGCCGGCAACCGCCCCACGTCGCGCCGACGCATGTGACACCGAGCTGCGCGAGAAACACGCGGCGGGATCGCCTGTCGGTCTTCGTTCGTTCGCGCTCGATGACGCAAGTCTACGCGTGGCGTCCCGCCGGCCGCCAGCGGCGTGTGGAGAACTCGTGGGCGATGGTCCGGGCCGTCCGCCCACGGGCCTGACCGACCGAGACGGCGGCCCGCATGGGCCCTATTCGAGCGTGCGCAGTTCCAGCCCGTAATCGCCAAGCTTTGCGCGAATCTCGTCGAGGCTCGTCGCGCCGAAGTTCTTGACGCCCATCAGCTCGGCCTCCGTCCGCGTGGCGAGGTCGCCGATGGTCTGGATGTTCAGGAGCTGAATCGCCTTGCGTGCCCGCACCGAGAGGTCGAGGACGGAAATCGGTCGGTTGAGGACCGATTCCGGCGCCTTGCCCCGAAGCTCCTCGTAGATCTCCTTCCGGGCGCGGCTGTACTGGCCCTCGAGACCCTGACCGAGCCGCAGGCCCTTGGAGGCGAGCATCATCTTGATCTCGACGAGAGAGGTCTCGCCGAAGTTCTTGTAGCTCAGCAACTCGGCCTCGCTGATCTTCAAGAGATCGCCGAGCGTGCGGATCTGCATCTTCTTGAGGCAGTTCCGCGCCCGCACGGAGAGCTCGAAGTCGGTGACCGGCGTGTCGAGCAACGCGTTGTGCTTCGCCAGATCGCGGGCGTGCTCCTCGTCGTAGTACATGTCCCGCGAGGCCTGGACGTCACGCCAGAAGAGGCGGGCGCGTTCGTGACCGGGGTTTGTGTCGAGGATCTGCTTCAGACACTTCTCGGCTCGGGCGACGTCGCCGCGATCCTCGTACACCACCGCGAGGTTCAGCAGCACGTTGATGTACGGCTGGTCGGACCCGGCGAGCTGCTCGTAGAGCGCCACCGACTCGTCCTCTTCGCCCACGAGGTCGAGCAGATAGGCCAGCCGGAAGAGATGCTCCGGCTGCCGCCCGAGCTGCACCGCCTGACGGAGCGACGCGACCGCCGCCTCCCGATCCCCCGACGCCTCGTGCGTCAAGGCCGCCTGAAAGTGCTCCTCCGCTTCCTTGGGGTCGGCCGAAGCCCCCCCTGCGCCGATCATGGTGTCGAGGATGTCCTGGCTCACGGGTCTCTCCGGGTGCTCTTCGCGGGGGCTCACGTGGAATGGCCGAACCGCAGAGTGTACCGGTGGCCGCCACGAGGGACAAACTTCACCGCTCACCGGGCGGCGGGGTCGTCCTCCCGCTCGACGGCGGCTTCTCCCAGCTCCGGGGCGATGTCGCGGGCCACCGCGTCCGCCTCGGAGGCCGGCAGGGCCGGGGCCGGCGGCATCCGCCGTGCGGCGTCGGCCTCGATGTCCCCCAGCAGCCGGATCGATCGCCACCGTCCGGACTCGAACCGCCAGGCCATCGTCACCCCGAAGAGGACGATGTAGACGGATGCCCCGATCCACGGCCCCACCGACTCGAGCTGGGGCCAGAGAACCGTCATCGCCCATCCGCCCCCGACGATGAGCGACCAGCTGTAGATGATCGTCACCACCCCCGGCCACACCGTATCGCCCGCCCCCCGCAACGCCCCCGTGTAGACGATCCCGAAGGCGTCGACGGTCTGGAAGATCGCGGCGCAGATCATCAGCTTCGCCCCGATGACGACGATCGCTTCCGTCTCGGCCGCCGTCACCTCCCCTCCCCCGATGAACCAACGCACCATCGGCTCGCGGAAGAAGTACAGGGCGGCCCCGCAGATCGTCATGTACACGACCGAGATGGCCAGCCCGAGCCGCGCCCGGTTGACCGCGGTGTCGGGCTCGCCGGCGCCGATGTACTTCCCCACCAGGCTCGTCACCGCGACGGAGAACCCGACCGCGGGCATGAAGCTCAGGTGCATGTAGCTCAACACGATCCACCCGGCCGTCTGGTGATTCGTCCCGAAGAGCCCCACCAGCACGCTCATGAAGATCGACCAGCACACGATCTCGTTGCCGAACTGCACGGCCGCGGGCCACCCGATCCGGATGAGATCACGCATCGGACCCAGCCGCGGCTTCCACACCGATCGCGAAGCGAGGCTCGCGTTCATCCGGGGACCCAGGAAGATCGCCAACGGGATCGCGACCTCCACGAGCGTGCCGATCACGGTGCCGATCGCCGCGCCCCGCAACCCGAGGGCCGGTACGCCCGGCACGCCGGGCAGCGTCAGCCCGCCGGACGCGGTCGGGATTACGAGGCCGTCGGCGCCGAAGATCAGCGTGTAGTTGAGCAGCACGTTCGTGAGGTTGCCGCACAACGCCGAGAGCGTGACCACCTTGGGCCGGTGGAGCCCGAAGAAGTAATGGTGGATGCCCTTGCCCATCATCAGGACGAGCGCCCCGACGAGGAGAATGCGGCCGTACTCGGTCTCGAGCGTCACGAGCCGATCGAGATCGTCAAGCTCCGCCCGAACGGTCGCCGCGGCGTCGGCTGGCAGCGTGCTCAGGGACGCGAGCAGCCGGTCCACCTGAGGGCGGTGAATGAAGGTGAACACATGCTCGAGCATTGCCGCCCACGGCAGCAGCACGAAGAGCCACGCGAGCACGCTGAGCCAGATGGCCGCCCACGCGTACTTGGGGCCCTCCTTCGCGCGACCAGCGCCGAGATTCTGGCTCACGAACGTGTTGACGACGGTGAGCACGCCGAAGGCGAACGCGATCGGCGTGAACGACCAGATGCCGCCATTGCCCTGCGCCGCAACCTCCAGCGGACCGACCTGCCCCACCATGAGCTTGTCGACGAACTGCATGATCGGGTAGCTCGTCATCGTGAGGACGGTCGGCCACGCGATCGACCACACCTCCGCCAACGGGCGCAGAGGCGTCGCATCGTCGAGCTGTGTCGGGGGGGCCGTCACACGCCGGGCGATCGTAGCAGGCGCCGGCCGCGCGACCGTTGACTCAGCCGGTCCAGGCCGCGAGGACGACCAGGAGATCAGTGAAGTCGATCACGCCGTCACCGGTCTGATCGGCATGACACGTCGCGGGCGGCGGGGGACAGCGACCCCAGGCCGCCAAGAGCCCCAGCAAGTCGGTGAAGTCGACGTCGCCGTCGCCGTCGACATCACCGGGACCCGTCGGCGTGCCTTCGACGATCGTGGCCGGAACCGCGCCGCTCCCGCCCGGCGACCACGTGCACCCGGCGCCGTTGCAGATCGACACGAACCCGGCGCCGGTGGACGCCCAGTTCCACACCCCGTCCAGCCCGCCGGGCGCATCAGACTCGGCGACGATCCAGTAGTGCGTGCCCGGCTCCAGGCGTGGTCGACGCACGGACGGCAGCACTTCCAGCATCGGGTCCCACCCCACGGCGCTCACGGGGAACTCCCACGACTCGATGATCGTCTCGCTCGGCACGCTCTCCCCGCCGGTGTCGTCGTCGGTGCGCAGCGTCGCGGTGACGATCGGGTGGGTCGCCCCGGAGAAGTCGTTGTTCATGAACCACAGACCGACCTGATCGAGCGCAAAGCGATCGGACGGCGTGAACCGCACCGCCACCGACTGCAGCTCGAACACGTCGAATCCGATCAGACCGAAGGGCCCTCCGAAGGGATCGGCGGTCTCGTAGATGACGTCGGCCCGCGTCGAGACGCCCAGCATGAGCGTGGCGAGGACGACGCAGCATCGGGTTGTCTGCAGCACGCGTGCTCCTCCGGCCGACGTGATCCTCCCGCAATCGGGTCGGAATTCTGATCATACGCTTCTCGTCAAGCCCATCGCGACCCGGCTCTGGCCGCTACCCTGCTTTTCCGTCCCCTCAATCGTCCCGGAGCTTCGCCATGCGCGCCCATCTGCCGTTGCTGGTCCTGCCGTTCCTTCTCCTCGGCTGCGCGACGCCCGCTCGAACCCCCATCTCGTTCGAGCCCGCCGCGGCCCGGGCCGCGCCCATCTTCGACGGCCACGACGGCGCGCGGCTGAGCTGGACGGCGTTGCTCGATCGCGTCGCGCAGTCCGACATCATCATCCTCGGCGAGCAGCACAACGACGCCATGGGTCACGCCGTCGAACGTTCGATCGTCGCCGACACGGTCGAACGCTGGCCGGCGACCACGCTCACGATGGAGATGCTCGAACGAGACGATCAGCCCCTCGTCGACGACTACTTCGACGAGATCATCACCGTCGATCAGTTCCGGACGATGACCCGCTCGAGCGCCTGGGGCGGACCGGGCGGCTGGGTTGCGTGGTACCAGCCCATCATCGACGCCGTGCGGCACGGCGGGGGACGCCTCGTGGCGGCCAACGCGCCCCGTCGGTACGTGCGGCTCGCTCGCACCGACGGATACGACCGCTTGCGCGCGTTGCCGGCGTCCCGCCGGGCCTTCTTCGAGATCCCGGTGGACGCCGACGATGACGCGTACCACACGCGGTTCCGCGAGACGATGGCCGGCGTCCATCCCGAAGAGGATGAGGCGGAGAAGATCGACGCCCTCTACCGGAGCCAGCTCGTGTGGGATGCCACCATGGCCGCCTCGATCGCGGAGGCGTTCGCGGACGGCGCTGCGAAGGTCGTTCACGTCGTCGGGCAGTTCCACTGCGACTTCCAGGGCGGCACCGTGCAGCAACTCCGCGCCCGGACGGCCGACGCGTCGATCATGGTGATCAGCCTCCAGCCCGCCGCGGCCACCGCGTTGCGTGAAGAGGATCGGGGGCGGGCGGACGCTGTGATCTACACCGGCGGCTGATTGTCTTTCAGGCCGTGGCGCGGCGGAGCCGATCGAGGATGGCGAGCCACACGTCGTTGGAGCCCGGCGGCTGCTCGATCAGGATGACCACGCGTTTCATCGCGTCGGCGCGACGAAGCGAGGCGTAGAGCTGCTTGGCGTAGTCGCCCGCGCCCTGCGGCATCTCGATCGCCGTATGCGGGGGCGGCACCTGCCGGCGGTCGAAACAGAGGACGACCGCGGGCTCGGATGCATCACGCAATCGCGCGGCGAGCTGCTCCGCCGTGACGAGCTCCGCCGGGGTGTTCGGCGCGTAGTGTCGCGACGATGTGCCGGGGCTCGCCTCCTGCCGTTCCACCGGCTCCGCCCGGACGGGCCCGAGCAACGCCAGCAGCTCCATCCGGGTCACGCTGCCCGGCCGGAGGATCCGCGGCTCGGGGCGGGTGAGGTCGAGCACGGTCGACTCGAGCCCGACCGCGCACGGTCCGCCGTCGAGCACCATCAACCGCTCGACGTCGGCAAACTCGTCCGCAACGTCGCCGGCGCTGGTGGCGGAGACGTGGCCGGAACGGTTGGCCGACGGCGCCGAGATCGGGTCGCCCAGGGCATCGATCAGATCCCGCGCGATCGGATGACGCGGGCACCGGATCGCGACCGACGGGCGGCCCGCCGTCGCCCGCGCGGGCACCGACAACGCCCGTGGCAACACGAGCGTGAGCGGCCCCGGCCAGAAGCGTTGCGTGAGCACCTCGCACCGCGTGTCCCAACCGCTGGTCAGCCGCTGCGCCCCCGGGGGACCGAGCACGTGCGCGATCAGCGGGTTGTCGGCCGGCCGCTGCTTCAGCTCGTACACGCGGTCGAGCCCGCGGGGCGAGAAGGTGTCGGCACCGAGGCCGTAGACCGTCTCCGTCGGGAACGCGACGACACCACCGGCCCGCAGCGTGGCCGCGGCCGCTTCGATCGTCTGGGGGGTTGGTTCAACGATCCGCGGCATCAGGACGCCGGATGCCCCCACCGTCGATCTCGGGCACGTCCTCGACGATTTCGAGATCGATGTTGTGCCGCTCGAGCCCCGTGCCGAGCGCGTGATCGAGCGCGGCCAGCGATTGATCGAAGCTGGCGAGCGCGGCCAGCTCCGCCAACCGGGCGGCGGCCAGACCCTCCTGACGCTGGAACTTGAGATTGAGGAACTCCGGCGTCAGACCGGCGAGCGTTTCCTCCTCGACGAGGAGCGCCCGGAGATTCTCCGCCTGCGCCACGCGGCTCGAACGCGTCGCGGCGATGAGCCGGTGATCGGCGACGACGTCGCGCAGCGCCGACTTCACGTCGAGCACCACGCCGCGAATTGCCTGCTGATAACCCAACAACGCCTGCGCGTAGCGGAGCCGTGTTGCTTTGTACTGCGCCTCGGCGCCGCGATTGCCGAGCGGGTACTCGAAGGCCAACGCGGCGAAGTAGTCGACGAAGTCGTTGTCGAACACGTTCGCGATCGCGTCGCCGGTATCGTCGTCGATGCCGAGCCGCGCGATCTCGGCCGAGAGGTTCAGCAGCGGCAACCGCGCGTTGTCGGCAACGGTGCGGGCGATGCCGGCATCGTCGATGCCCAGCCTGGCAATCTCGACCTCCGGCCGATACTCGAGGGCCGTGAGGATCGCATCCCGCAGGTCGAACTGCATCGAGGCTTCCGTGAAGTCCGTCACGGGCCGCACGACCGCCTCGCTTCCGATCGTCAGCTGCGGATCGTTCATCAGCACCTTCAGCGTGTCCGACGAACGACGCAGTGCGCGTCTCGCACGAATCACGTCGGCCTTGCGGGTCTCCACGCGGGCGACCGCGTCGGCGTATTCGGCGAGGGTCGTGTCGAAGTCGCGTCGGGAATCGAGCTTGTCCCGCACGCCTTCGCCTTCGTCGACGAGCCACTGCCGAATCTCCGCCTCGCGCCACGCGAGGGCGAGATCCCAGTACGCGCGGTCCGTCTGTTCGGCAAGGGACAAGAGCTGCTGCCGCAGCGTCGACACCGACCGGCTCTCGGCGTTGGCCGCAACGCGAATGGCGGCGGTGTTGACCGCTTCACCGAAACCGCGGAGCAGCGGTTGGACGAGCCCGAGGCGGGCGGTCGTCGTGTAGGCGGGATCCGGCGAGAGCGTGAGCCCCGGGCTGCTGTTGCGGAACCGCTGGAGGTCGACGGTCGCCGTGACTTCGCCGCCGGCCTGAAAACGCTTGCGCACACCGGTGTCGAAACGGGTCGTCTCGCTGGCCTGGAAGGGGGTCCCGAGGGGGATGCCGTTGAGCACGGGCACCGTGGTCGGCTCGTCGACCTTGTTCAGGCTCAGGTTGGAGAAGAGCACGACATCGAAGACGGCCTCGGCGTCGATCACGTCGGCCGCGTTGATGGCGGGTCCCATGCGAGCGATTTCGACCGCGAGGTTGTTCGCGACCGCCGTAGCGATCACCGTGGCCCGATCGATCGCGACAATCCCCTGCTCGGCCCCGGTCAGGTCGGGGCCGAGGCTGAACTCGGTCCGGCGGGCCGCGGTCGCGGGGCCGATCGCCTCCAGCTCGTCGCGTCGCTCCGCGAGCTCGGTCTCGACCGCGGAGGGCGGGGGCTTGGCCACCCCCGAAGGCTCGCCGTCGGTGCGAAGGGACGAAATCTCCCGGTCGACCATGGCCGCCACCGTCTCGTCCCAGGCAGTCTGGACTCCGCCCGGACCCCCCAGCGGACTCTCACAGGAGGCGAGGAGGGCCAGGGCGACGGCCGCGGGGCCGCTGGATCGGAGAGCGCGGATCCACCCGACGCAATTGACAGCTTGCCCACTCATGATGCAGAGGAAGGTAACCACCTCACTCTCGTGCGTCCAAGACGGGGGAAGTCCGGCGTTTTCCGGCGAAGACCCGATGGCCTTTCCACACCGATTGCACACCGCGGTTGCCCACACCCGCGTCGGGGGATACGCTCGCGCGTCGCGCCAAACGCGACGTCTGCCGGTGAGGCCACCGGCGGAGAGGCCACGGATGGTGTTTCGGAAGGAACCGGAATGAAAATCATGGACACGACCCGTCGCATTCGAGCCTTTGCCTCGGCCGGCATTCTCGCGTTGTTCCTGGCCGCCTCCGGCTCCAACGCGCAAGCGCCCGCATCCGAGCCCGCGGGCGCGTTCATCGGCGTGATCACGGCCAACGACGTGTACGTTCGCGCCGGCGGCGGTGATTCCTACTACCCGTTCGGCAAGCTCAACCGGGGCAACCTCGTCAAGGTGATCGGCGAGAAGTACGACTGGGCCCGCGTTCTCACGACCGGGCCGAGCTTCGCGTCGTTCTTTGCGTACGTCGAGGTGGACCCGACGCGGGTCACGCTCGAGCCCGACGGCCGTCGCCTCCGGACGTCCTTCCGCGCCGACCTCCTCGCCCCCAACCTCAACTCGAAGTACAAGCCGGCCGACAGCTGGCGCCGGATTCTCGATCTCAAGCCGGGCCGGACGCTCGCCGTCCTGGAGACGATCGAGACCAACCGCAAGTCCGTCCACAAGGTCCCGCTGCCGGCGGATGCGGAAGGGTGGATCAGCACCGACTACGTCCGCCCCGCGAATCCCGAGGAAATCGCCCAGTGGGAAAAGCTCACCCGGCCGGTCGCGGCCAAGCCCGCCGGCGTCGGTGGCGTGACGCGGCCCGACGGGAGCAAGGTCGTCTCGGAGGGAGCCCGGGCGAACGACAGCGCGGTGCTCGCGCGGGATGAGCCGCGTCTGAGCGGGCCGGTCACCCCGCCGGCGGCGACCGACACGACGGCCCCGCCGGTCGTTCCCCCGACCGTCACGACCGCCAACCCGCCTGCCGGCACTCGCCTCGAGCCGCCGGTCCGGACGCCGGCCCAGACCCAGACGCAGACGCAGGCCCAGACGCGGACCCAGACGACGGGCGAGACGACGTCGGCTGAGCGTCCGCCGATCGAGACACGCGTCGCCGACAACCGTCCCGCCCAGCTCGACGAGCCCGCGAAGACCACCCGCGTCACCGCCGAGCCGGAGGTCACCGCACCCGCCTCCCCGGTGGTCGAAGCGAAGCCTGCCAAGGCAACCCCCGCGCCGTCGCCCCGCGCGCGGCTGGAGACGCTCGAGGCCGCCTACCAGCGACTGCGGGCGGAGCCGATTCACTCCGCCGAGGTGCTCCCGCTCCGCGAGCTGTACGACGAGCTCGCCACCGAGGCCAACGAACGCAGCCGCACCGTGGCCCAGTACGCCCGCGCGCGATCGGAACAGCTGACGATCTGGGCCGACCTGCAATCACGCCGGCTCGAGGTTGATCGCATCCGGCACCGGCTCTCGCTCACCTCCGACGAAGCGCAGGCCCTGCGGTTGGCGGTCGACAACGCCGGACAGTACGTCGCCGTGGGTCGCCTCGCCGATTCGCGGATCTACGACGGACAGCGGCTCCCGCGGCTGTTTCGGATCCAGGACGCCGAGACCGGACGCACGATCGTGTATCTCCGGCCCGACCCGGCGTTCGACCTGACGGCGATGATCGGTCAGATTGTCGGCGTGATGGGGCAGCGGGCCGGCGATGACGTGCTGCCGGTCACGCTCGTCAAGCCACGGCGGATCGACATGATCGCGGCCGCCGAGCCGACGGGCTGAGGGCGTATACTGCTCCGCTTGGGGCGTTAGCTCAATTGGGAGAGCACTGCCTTTGCAAGGCAGGGGTTGTCGGTTCGAGTCCGATACGCTCCATTGGGGGAGAGGGGAACCGGTCCGGCGCGGTGCGCAGACCGATCGTCCGGAACTCCACCAGGACCCCACCATGCATCTGACGTTTCTCGGCGCGACGCGGCAGGTCACCGGGTCCCGCTACCTGCTGGAGGCGGGCGGCCTTCGCATCATGGTGGACTGCGGCCTCTTCCAGGAGCGCGACCACCTCGATCGCAACTGGGCGATGCCGATCGTCCGCGCGGGCACGATCGACTTCCTGCTGCTGACGCACGGGCACCTCGATCACTGCGGCCTCGTGCCGCGGCTGGTCCGTGGCGGCTTCGACGCACCGATCATCACCACGACGCCCACCGTCGATCTCGCGCGGCTCGTGATGCTCGACTCGGCGCGGATCCAGGTCGAGGACGCGAAGTACAAGCGCCGCCGGCACAAGCGTGAGCGACGGCGCCCCCCGCGCCGGGTCGAGCCGCTCTACTACCCGGGACACGCCCGCCGCGCGGCCCGGATGATGCGCGGCGTCGGGTTCGGCCAGCCCGTCCGGCTGAACGACGACGTGCGGGTGACCTTCCACGAGTCGGGGCACATCCTCGGCTCGGCCATGATCGAGATCGAGGTGCGCGAAGACGACCGGACGGAGCGCGTCGTCTTCTCCGGCGACCTCGGCCAGTGGGACAAGCCGCTGGTCGGCGACCCGACGCTCCTCGAGGGCGCGGACTACGTGGTGATGGAATCGACGTACGGCGATCGCGACCACACGAAGCACGGACCCATCGACGAGCAGCTCGAGCGCGTCGTCAACGAGACGGCGCAGCGCGGCGGCAACCTCGTCGTCCCCACGTTCGCCATCGAGCGCGCCCAGGATCTCATCTTCCATCTCGGCCGGCTTCGCCGCGCCCGGCGCATTCCGCCGCTGTCCGTCTACCTCGACAGCCCGATGGCCGTGGACGTCACCGGCATCTTTCGGAAGCACCGGAGCTTCCTCGACGAGGAGACGCGGGCCCTCTTCGATTCCGGCGACCCGCCGCTCCGCTTCCCCGGGCTCCACCTCGTGCGCTCCGCGCGCCATTCGCGCGGCATCAACGGAGCGCCGGGCTCGAAGATCATCCTCTCCACCAGCGGCATGTGCACGGCGGGGCGCATCAAGCATCACCTCCGCCAGAACATCGAGCGCCCCGAGTCCACGGTCGTCTTCGTCGGCTACCAGGCGCGGGGGACGCTGGGACGCCGGATCCTCGAGCGCGAGCCGCGCGTTCGGATCCACGGGCGGGAGTACGACGTCCGGGCGACGATCGCCCACATCAACGGCTTCAGCGCCCACGGCGACCGGGGCGACCTCCTGCGGTGGCTCGGCCACTTCTCCGACACCCCCCGCCGCGTCTTCCTGACGCACGGCGAGGAGTCCGCCGCCCTGAGCCTCGCCGAATCGATCCGCGAGCGCCTCGGGCTCGACGCCACGGTCCCGCACGAGGAGGAGCGCGTGGAACTGGGGGCGTCGCCGGTGCCCGGACCCGCCTGACCGCCGATGACCGCTCGCCGGATCGCGCCGGGACGCTTCAGGATCCGTCACCACCTATTCCGGTGCCACGAGCGGGAGCGGCGCCGTTCGCCGCGCGTCCTCTACCTGGCCAGCCGGATGATCCAGCCCGTGTCGCGCCCCTGCTGCACGCCGCGCCCGACGATGGAGCGGCCGTCATCGGAGACGTCCAGGGCGGCGTCGAGCGAGAACTGGTGGGCGTCGAGGTCGTAGCCGGCCTCGATGACCAGCGCCCGCAGGGCGTGAATCGCACCATCGATCCACACGACGGCCTCGCCGCCGTCGGGCCCTTCCCCGAAGCCGACGATCACGGAACCGTCGGCGGAGACGCCGCGCGCTTCGCTGCCGAAGATGCCGCCGGGAAGGTCGCCGAGCGTCTGGATGCCGCCGTCCGCCCAGACGAAGGCCTCCGGGCCCTCGGCGGTGGTTCCGGCGCCCACGATGAGCGAGCCGTCCGCGGTGACGTCGAACGCCCGGCTGTCCGCCCGGCCGCCCATGAGGTCGCCGAGGTTCTCCATGCCGTCGCGGTCCGTGTATCGCATCGCCAGGCGAAGGCGGTCGTCGGGGATCCCGTCGTCGTTCGTATCGACATCGACCTCGCCCACGCCGACGATGACCGAGCCGTCGGCGTTGACGGCGTGCGCGCGGCTGTAGAACGGCGCTTCGTCCGACTCGAACCAGCCGAGCCCCTCCATGCCGCCCTCCCGTGTCCAGCGAAACGCCTGCGACGCCAGGTCGCAGGTGCACGCGTCGGCGATGCCGACGATGACCGATCCGTCGGCGCTCATGTCCAGGCCCTCCGTCGAGCCGGGCTGCTCCAGGTCCACCTCACCCATCATGTTCGCCGTCGAGGGTCCCGGAACCATCCACCACGCCGCATCGATCGACTCGAAGCCCTGAAAGACGCCGCCGGTGATCAGCGCGCCGTCGAAGGAGAGACCCATCGGGCTCGGTCGGTCGCCCAGGGCGGCGCCGCGCAGCGGCACGACGCCCGTCGTCTGCGACCACCAGAACCCGTACTCGCCCCCGCGATCGTCGAAGCTGATGCCGGCGGCGCGGTGCCCGTTCCCGGAGATCGCGGTCAGGGTGCTGCCGACGTCGCCGGGCAGGGGCCCGACCCGGATGAAGCGCTGCACGTGCGGCGGCTCCCCCGCGAAGGCGGCGGGACCGGACGCGACGACGAGGGCAATCAACGGAAACAGGTTCGTGAAGGACGGGAGTGAGCGCACCATCGCATGAGCCTCCGGGAGACGGTTCGTGGATCGTCCGTGAGTGGGTGTCCATCGGCGCGCCGCTCGCACCGAAGCGCACGCATTCTGACGCGACCACGCGGCCGGCACCACCGGGAGACGGCCCCGAACGGCCGGGCGGCGCGTCAGCGAAGGTCGTCCGACTCCAGCTCGATCTCGCGGACGCGAAGCTCCAGGGAGTAGCCGTCGATGACGAGGTCTCGCGGCGCCGCGATGCCGAAGTGGAACGTCTCGCCGGGCTCGAGGGGGCCGGGGACGAGCACGTCGAAGGGGCCGACGATCGCTCCCGACTCCGAGTAGGCGAGCGCCTGCGCGCGGCAGGAGAGGATCGTCCGATCGGCGCGGCTCGTCAGCGCGAAGGCGTAGAGGTTCACCGGCGGGGCGCCGGGGACGTCGCGCGCCAGGGGCTCCTCCTTGAGGGCCAGCTCGAGACGAGCCTCGCGGGTCAGCCACGCGTCGGGCTCGAGGTGCGACCAGGGCTGCTCGGCGCGAGCGCGGGCGGACCAGAGCGGGTGGGAGCGGATCTCGTGAATCGCGCCGACCGCGTGATGCCGCGTGTTGTCGATCGTCGTGGAGGCCCGCCACGGCCCGAGGGTCACGCGCAGGAGCGCTCCGGGCGAAAGCGATTCGACCTGGGGCCGCAGCCGCGCGTCGGCGAAGAGGACGAGGTTGGCGCGCGGCGCGAGCTCTCCGTCGGCGTCGAGGCGCCGCGTGTACCCGCGCAGGATCCACCCCGTGTCGCGCTCGACGCGCCGCTCGAGCGCCTCTCGCCGGTCGATCAGGCGCCGACGTCGTTCGCTCTCGGTCTCGCGCCGCAACCGCTGGATCGTCTCGTTGAGGGCCTCCGCGAGCCGCGCGGGCGTCTCCTGCCGCTCGATCTGCTCGAGCCGGACGATCGCGGACTCCGGGCCGGCGACCGGTTCCGGGTCGTTCGCGGCGCGGGCCGCGCTCGCGCACAGCGCGACCGCCATCAAGGTCGCCAGTCGCCGCCAACGATGCCGCGTCCGTCTCGTTCCGATAACGCACCTGGTCCCGGTCGGGGTCACGGGGGAATCCGAAGCCTCGGTTCCATCGGCCCGATCGTTTCTCGCGTTGAGCGGGGACGGACGCCCGTCCGGGAATCAGGGGCAGGGTGTCCCGTCGGAGGCGAGGGAGACCTCGACCGCGCCGCAGGTGACCGGGCCGTTGCCGTACATGACGATGTGGTACTCGATGCCGGGGTGCGTGCACCAGGTGACGCCGGCGCCGCACGCGTCGGCCGGCGCGTCGGCGACGCAGTGCATGGTCGCGCAGTTGCCGCGATAGACGCGCATGCCCGGCGTGAACCCCGTCGCGCAGACCGCGGCGGTATAGGTCGTACCGTCGCCGACCGTCTCGAACCACGCGACGTTGCCGCCGCCCCCGGGATCGCCGCAGTTCGGCGTGAAGGGGAGGTCGCCGCAGGAGTAGCATGTCTCCACCGCGACCGTCTCGCCGGGACCGAGCGCGGGCCCCGCGTCGCATCCGATGTAGGCCCCGCCGGGAACCCCCACGG
>JABDLI010000232.1 GCA_013003065.1 Phycisphaerales bacterium
CGAGGCGGCATGGACGCCGCCGGTCCCCACGCAGCCTGCACCCGCCGGAGGCGGTGCGAAAAATAGTCATACCCACGCTGAACCATCCAGACGCCAGCCCGCAGGATGCGGGCGGTGTATTTGGGCGCTCCGCCGTCCTGTGCTTCGCCGCAGGATGCGGCGGATCGAGCGGAGGTCGGTTCGTCGCCGGACGACGCAGCGTTCAGCGAACGACCAACTGAGGCCGAGGGCGGCAGGACGCCGCCCGTGCAAGCACAGGGCGTCCGAAGGTCACCGGCGTGTTTGCGCGGTTGGGGGAGAACTGGATTTGGAATGGGAAGGGGACAAGATCGCACCCGTCCCCAATTACCCCGCAGGATGCGGGCGGTGTATTTGGGCGTCCAAGCCGGTTTGTGCTTCGCCGCAGGATGCGGCAGATCGAGCGGGGGTCGGTTGAGCGCCGGACGACTCAGCGTTCAGCGCACGACCAACTGAGGCCGAGGGCGGCAGGACGCCGCCCGTGAAAGCACAGGGCGTCCGGACGCCACCGGCGTGTTTGCGCGGTTGGGGGAGAACTGGATTTGGAATGGGAAGGGGACAAAATCGCACCCGTCCCCAATTAACCAACTGAGGCCGAGGGCGGCAGGACGCCGCCCGTGCAAGCACAGGTCGTCCGGCCGTCACCGGCGTGTTTGCGCGGTCGGTTGGTGGACGGCACGCCCACGGACGCGCCCACGAACGCAAACCCCCACCCCGCGGTAGACTCCACCGCTTGTTCATCCCCCTCCGCACCAACCGACCCCCCCGCCGCCGTCCCCTCGTCACCGAGGGCCTGATCATCCTCAACCTCCTGGTCTACCTCTCCGCGCTCGTCGGCGAGGCGCTCGGGCGGATCGACCGGAGCGCGTTCGCGTCGTGGGGACATCTGTCGCGGGGCGAGTTCGAGCCCTTCCAGCTCATCACCTACCAGTTCCTGCACGATCCGCGGGGCATCGGCCACCTCGCGTTCAACATGCTGTTCCTGTGGGTCTTCGGATGCGCCGTCGAGGATCGGCTCGGACGGTTGAGCTTCCTGATGTTCTATCTGATCGGGGGCGCGGTCGCGGGCATCGCCCACATCGCGCTTCAGCCGAGCCCGGTGATCGGAGCGTCGGGTTCGATCGCCGGTCTCACCGGGGCGTTCCTCGCGCTCTTTCCCCGCAGCCGCATCCAGGTGCTGCTGATCTTCTTCATCATCGGGGTGTACAGCATTCCCGCCCTGTGGTTCATCGGCTTCTTCTTTCTGCTCGACGTCCTCCGCCAGACGGGGTCGCTGTTCGGCGGTTCCTCCGATCGCGTGGCCTACATCGCGCACATCGCCGGCTACCTCTACGGGTTCTTCCTCGCCTTTCTGCTGCTCGCCACGTCGATCGTCAAACGCGAGGAGTTCGACGTCTTCTACCTCTTCCGGCAGTGGCGGCGACGCACGGCGTATCGATCCGTGGCGAAGCAGCAGACCGGTGGCGCGTGGGAAAGCGCCAGCGCCGACAGCACGAAGCAGCGGAAGAAGACCACCCGCGCGGCGCCGCTGAACGAGCAGCAGTCGCAGGAGGCGACCATTCGATCCGAGATCACGCGTCTGCTGACCGCCCACGATCTTCCCGCGGCCGCGAACCGCTACCGGGCACTCCTGGATCTCAACGCCTCGGGGGTCATGCCGCCCGATCGGCAGCTCGATCTCGCCAATCAGTTCCAGGCGGAAGACGACACCGAGATGGCCGCCCGGGCGTACGAGCTGTTCCTCGGCGCGTCTCCCCGGCACCCCGCGGCGGCGGAAGTGCGGTTGATGCTCGCGCTCTTGTGCGTGCGCAAGCTCGGGCAGAAGCCGCGTGGCGTCGAGCTCATCCGCGTCGCCCAACCGCGACTGACCGATCCCGCGCAGCGGGAGCTCGCGGCCGCGTTGCTCGAGGAGGCCGGGGCCCCCGGCGTCGAGCCCCCGTCCTGACGCCGCCTTCGGCTATCCTCAGCGGCCGTGACGCGACGCACCCGCATCAAGATCTGTGGTCTCACGACCCCGGCCGCGGCGACCGCGGCGGTGGACGCCGGCGCCGACGCCGTCGGCCTGGTCTTTGCCTCCGGATCCCCCCGCTGCATCGATGCGAAGACGGCCGCCGCGATCCGCTCGTCGATTCCGATCTTCGTGCGAACCGTGTGCGTCTACCGCGATGCTCCGATCGAGGACATCGCCGCGACGCGGGGCCCCGCCGACCTCCTGCAGCTCCACGGCGACGAGGACGACGCGTACCTGCGTCGTCTCGGCGAGCCCGTGATACGCGGGTTCGCATACGAGCCCGACGCGTTGCGACGCTGGGATGAGTGCCCCGGCGTGGCCGCGCTGCTGGTGGACGGCGTCACCCCCGGCGGAGGCGCCGCGTTCGATCACGACGCCATCACGCCCCGGGCGTCGACCCTGAGCAAGCCGCTGATCCTTGCCGGCGGGCTCACTCCCGAGAATGTCGGGGTCGCCGTGCAGCGGGTCCGGCCGTTCGCGGTCGACGTCAGCAGCGGTGTCGAGTCGTCACCGGGCGTGAAGGACCCCGGGCGAATCGCCGCGTTCTGCGACGCGGTCCGACGGGCCGACGCTGCCGCCGCGAACGCGATCGCGGAGCGCTGACGCCGCGGATTCTGAGCCATCAGGCCGGAACGGCGTGTTTGGTCTTCTCGACCAGCCGGATTCCCTCGATGTGGAGGGCGTCGTCGATGGCCTTGGCCATGTCGTAGAGCGTCAGACACGCCAACGCGACCGCCGTCAATGCTTCCATCTCGACGCCGGTCCGCGCGATCGTCGAGGCCGACGCAACGACCCGAAGACGCTCGGGCGTCACGCGTTCGAAGTCGACCTCGACGCCGTCCAACGGGAGCGTGTGACAGAGCGGGATCAGCTCATCCGTTCGCTTGGCGGCCGCGATGCCGGCGATGCGGGCCGTCGCGAGCGCCTCGCCCTTCGGCAGCGCACCGGCCTCGAGCCGATCGAGGGTCGCGGCGGCGGCACAGAAAAAACCCTCCGCGGTTGCCCGCCGCGCCAACGGCGGTTTGGCGCCGACGTCGACCATGTGCACCCGCCCCTTCGCGTCGATGTGCGTGGGCTCACGGCTCATGGTCGACCTCCTTCCGGCGTTCCGTCCGCCAGCCCCTTGACCAGCGGGGGCGTCACGATGAGTTCCGACATCGGCCGGCGTCGTCCCGGCAACGCCAGCAGGCTTCCCTTCGGCTCGGACAGCGTCCCGGTGATCTCGATCGCGACGAGCTGGTCGCCGATCCCACCCACGATGTCGCTGAGCACGGCCAACGCGCTGCGGCTGTGGAAACGCCCGTTGATCTCGCGGGTGCGAAGATCGAGCTCGGCCACGCCGCGGAGGCTCATGGGCGCGGTGGCGCCGAGCGTGCTCTCGAAGAGCATTTCTTCGAAGACGACACGGTCGCCCGCGAGAAAGAACTCGGCTTCCGCATAGTCGATGCCCGCCGTCGGGACGGTGAGCTGCACGAGGTTGACGAGCTGCAGTACGAGCGGCACGCGGGCGAGCCGGCCGCCGAGGACCCGCGCCGAACCCCGCCCGAGTCGCGCGCCCGGGTCACCGCGGACACCGGAGACGTCGAGCCGCGCGAACACCTCGCCGGTTGGCGTGGCGGGCGTGTCGTCCCCGCCGGGAATGAGATCACCCAGCGGCAATCCCACGAACCGCATGGTGAACGCGTACGCGGCGTCTGCGCCGAGCCCGACTTCCGACTCGAGCGTCAGAACCCCCGTCCGGCCGTGGGCGCGAAAATCGCGCACGACGAGCCGCGTTCCGCCGTCCGCGGTCCGGATCGTCCCGCTCGCGTTGACCAGCGGTTGGTCGTACACGGTCACGCGTCGGGCCGAGACGGCGAGGTCCATCTCCAGTCCCCGGGCCGGGGAGCGGTGCACGACGAGATCGAAGTCGCCGTCGATCCCACGCACGGGCACGCCCGCCGTCAAGCTCGCATCCTCGACGGAGACCCGCCCCGCGAACGACACGTCCCAGCCGCCGTCCGGCAACGCCTCGAGCACGAGCCGGCCGTCCTCCACCCGGGAATCGCCACCTTCCTGCAGCTCGATCAGCTCGAGCGCCTCCACGACCGCATCGGGCAGGAACACCAGCACCGGCTGGCTCATGAAACGCCCCAGGTACGTCAGGTCGAGCGTCATGAGAAAGGACGGGCCGGTTCGAATGACGCCGGAAAAATCGACGACGCCCGCGACGTGTCGGGCGGAGAGGTCATGCAGCCGCACCACGCCCGGCTCCACGAACACCCGCGCCCGCTCCGAGAGCTCGAGGTGGATCACGGTGTCGCGATGGGTGAACGAGGCGACGGACGGCTCGAGCTCGATGCGATAGTCGGCCGGCGTCTCCGCGTGGGCCGGACGAAAACGGAACACGCCGTCGAAGAGTCCGTGCGGCTCGAATGCCTCGTACCGCGTGGCCGCGTCCATCGCGCCGGCGGCCCGGAGAATCGCGGGGATCAACGCCGACTCGAAACGGCCGTCGTCCCACCGCCCGGTGATCTGGTCGCCCGGCTCTGCGAGGTCCAGCCCCCCATTGAGCGTGATGACCCCTTGCGGCTCGCCCGATGTCTCCACCGCCAACGCGAGGTCGTCGAACTCCAGACGCCCCTCACGCAACCACGCGTGCCCACCCTCCCCCGTCAGGACGACCGGGGTCGTTCCCGCCAGCAGCTCCAGCCGCTGCGGCCGGAGTCGAAACGCCCACGCCCCCTCTGCCCCGGGGTCGTCCGCGGGGCGGAAGATCAGCTCGGCGTCGAACCGCCCCGACGGGGCAAACCGCGTCCAGAGTTCCTCGACCCGCGGTCGCGAGCGTTCCGGCAGGAGCTTCAGCAGCGATCGATCCAGCGGCATCGACTCCAGCTGCGCGCTCGCGGCCACGCTCGACGATTCGGGGCGGAGGTCCAGCCGACCGTCGATGGTGATGCGTCCCCCCGCCCGGCGTCCCGTGAGGTGCTCGAGCTCGATGGCATCGGGACGCGCGCGGAGGCGACCCGTGCACTCGTCGATTCGCCACTCGTCGGGCTCCAGCTCCACCCCGAGCAGCCGGGCGATGGCCGGAGCGGGCCGGGCCGTTCCCTCCCGCAATCGCACGTCGATGTCGTACCCGATCGGACCCTCGGGCGGCGAGAAGATATGCACCACCGAGTCGAGGACGCCCGTGAGCTGCAATTCCTCGAGCCACCGGCCGCTCTCGGCGAGCGTGCCCGGCCACGCCGGCGCCGCCCCACGCTCGCGTTCGGACGCGGACGGAGGCACCGCGCCGATCAGCAGCGGGTTCGGCCGGTCGTCCTCGACGGTCAGCGTGAAGTCGGGGCGGAGCGTCGGTTCCGCCGCGGTGCGAACGATGTTGATCGATCCCCGCAGCTCTCCCCGGCCCCCGCCGGGCGTCCGCACTGGTATTCCTTCACCGTCGGGGCCCAGCCGCACGTCGATGCCGTCGGCGTGCCAGTCGAGGAGCCCCCCGTCGACCCGCAGCGGGTAGGGGAATCGCTCGTCGAGGATCCCGACCGATTGCACCGTGATCAATCCGGAGGTGACGGCGCGATTGCCCTCGCCCTGCACGCGGTCGATCCGAAGGTCCAGATCCACGGTCCCGCCGAGCGCGAAGGGTTCGTCCTCGATCAGCCCGTGCGGTGCGTCGAGCGCCCCCGCCGCCACCAACGCGTCGTACGAATCGCGGTGCATGAGCAGATCGAAGATGCGTTGCTGACCCGGTCGCAACGCGCTGCGCAGACGGTCGTCGACGGGCACGTCGCGGGCAGTGAGCTGCAACGCGATCTGAGCGTGACGCGAGGGCGGCCGGATCTCCCCGCTCAGTCGAACCCGGGCGTCTTGCGAGCCGGTGGCGTCGAGGTGTCGGATCACGACGGCTTCGTGGCTGAACTCGATGTATGCCTCGACGTCGTCCAGCGGGTAGGGGAACCGCTCGTACGTCCCCGACGCGTCGGTGATGAAGGCTTCGCCTTCCGATTCGATCTCGGCCGCGACCAGCGTCTCCCCGGGGCCGGCGCTCGGCGCCGCGCGTGTCACCTGGATGCGGGTGCTCAACGCCCATGCGCTGAAGCTGAAACGCTCGAGCACCCGGGCCAACGCGCTGGGCAGCACCACGGTCGGCGTCGACCCGGTCGCCTCCGATTCACCGACGCGAAACTCGTCGGAGTGGATCGTCATTTCAAACGGCGCGGTCGCCAACGCGGCCTCGAACGCCTGCGGGCGATCCGACCAGTCGAACACGCCGAGGTCGTCGATCGAGAGATCGACCCGGTACGGGACTCCCACGACCGCCTCCTCCCCGGCCGAGACGAGCAGCCCTTCGAGATTCGCAAGGGACGCCTGCCGGCGGGAGATCTGGATGGTCCCGCCCGACACGTGCATCCGAGGGCGGCTCTCCGACGGCTCGATGCGTCCCCCGCGGTAGTGGTCCCAGAGATCCGTCTCGATCGGGAGGGTGAGGCCGACATCCTCGACGCGGAGGTCGAGCTGAATGCCTTCCGCGGCGGACCAGCCGATCTCCACCTCGCGGAGACGCCCGTCCAGCTCCATGCGGTCCCACCACAACCGCACGAGCGACGGACACATGTCGTACGCCCGATCGGACAGCTCGACGTCGACGACGTGAAACCGGTGGGCATTCGTCGGCACGTGCCACTCGCCGTCGACGAGCAGCCCACCGTCGGCGAGCACCTGCCCCCGCTCATCGACCTCGACCAGCGTCACGGAGTAGGCCTCGGGATGGCCGGGATCCGGTTGCATCGAGCCGGACAACGCACGTGAACCCCGCGCCTCGAATGCGACGCCGTCGTGCTCGCCGACTTCGATCACCGCCGTGTTCAGCTGCACGCGGGGCGGGAGCTGCTGCTGTGTCGCCTCGGTGGACAGGTCGGGCTTCAGACCCATGAAGCTGAACGTGCCGGGGGAGCGAACGTCTTCGGAAAGCCGCACGAGCAACCCATCGACGACGACGTCTTCGAGGGCCACCTCGCCGGACAGGAGGCGATCGAGGTTGACCGCCACCCGAGCCCGATCGACGTGGCAGATCTCGCCGCCCGCGCCGGCGATGTCGGGGACACGCACCCGCACGTTGCGGAACGTGAACACGCCGCTGCCCTCGTAGGCGGCCTCGCCGATGGTGACCCGCGCCCCCAGCCGCTGCTCCAGGAACGGCGTGACGCGATCCACCAGGAACCACGACCGGGTCACCAGCCAGATGCCGCCGACCGCCACGATCAGGCCGAGCGCGACTCCCATCAACAGCAGCCTGAGAAACCGCCGCGCGCGACGCGACCACGGCGAGACGGCGGGGGAGCGCGGAGTCGGGGCGGGACCGGAGTCGGACGTCATCGGGCTCCTCGGGGGCCCTCGGGAAGGGGGGCCACGGGCGCAAAGCCAGGCATTGTACCGCCGGGTCGCCCCGCTTCCCGGGTCGCCGGCGCTTTCACCCTACGATGGCGAAATCACCGGAAGGGCACCACCATGCATGTCGCGTTGACGGGGGTCAGTGGGTTCATCGGCTCGACGATCGCCGGGCATCTGAAACAGGCGGGCCATACGGTCACCGGCCTGGTCCGGACCGACAGCCGACGCGATCACATCGAGGGGCTCGTCGATCGCTTCGTCGTCGGCGACCAGGCGGACCGGTCGATCTTCGCCCCACTGCTCGAAGATGCCGATTGCCTGGTCCACAACTCGGTGGACTGGTCCGTCCTCAAGGACAAGGACCTTTCGGCCCACCTCGATCGCAACGTCGTCGCAGCCATCGAGCTCATCGACGCCGCGCGGCCGCGGCCGGTCGTCTTCATGAGCTCGATCGCCGTCCATCACGACATGCGGCCCCGCTGGGACGGGGTGATCGACGAGGATCACCCGACCCGTCCCGGGACGTGGTACGGCGCGGGCAAGGCCGCGGTGGAGATGCACCTGTTCGCCCAGCACGCCACCGCCGGCGTGCCGTTCGCCGCGTTGCGGCCGTGCGCCGTCTACGGGCTCGATCCGCGTCCGAGCCGGTCGATCGGGTACCCGATCATCCAGCGGATCGAACGCGAGCGTCGGTTCGACAAGGCGGGCGGCGGGAAATTCGTGCACGTCGATGACGTCGCCGCCGTCGCGGTCGCGGCGATCAATGCGGTGATGCGTGACGACGCGACCGCCCTCGTCTGCAACCTCGCCGACTGCTACGCCCGGTGGGGTGACCTGGCGACGATGGCGGCCGCGTTGCTCGGCGTCGAAGCGGACGTCGATCTGTCCAGCCCGGCGACGTCACGCAACACGTTCACGAAGGACGTCGCGCGGCAGCTCGGGGTTCCGCTCGATCGCGGGCACGCCGGCCTGCGTGAACATCTGCGAACGCTCATGGCGACGATGGACCTGGCCGCGGCCCGTTCGAGCGGCTGAGAAACGCCGACTCGGCGAGATCGATGGCCCGGTCGAGGCCGGCCGCCTTGCTGACCGTCTCTTCGTATTCGCGCGCCGGCACCGAGTCCGCCACGATGCCCGCCCCGGCCTGCAGGTCGACCGACCAGCCCGCGGCCGTGGCGTCCCCCGTCGGGATCACCATCGTGCGGAGGGCGATCGCCATGTCCATGTCGCCCCCCCACCCCACGCAGCCGATGCCACCGCCGTACGGCCCCCGCCGCGTCGGCTCCAGCTCGTCGATGATCTGCATTGCCCGCACCTTCGGGGCCCCGCTCACCGTGCCCACCGGGAGCGTGGCCCGCAACGCGTCCCAGCTGTCGAGGCCGTCCCGCAGATCGCCCGTCACCGTCGAGGAAAGGTGCATGACGTGGCTGTACCGCTCGACCTCGAGGACACGCGGAAGCGCGATGCTCGCCAGCTCGCACACGCGGCCGAGGTCGTTGCGGCCGAGATCGACCAGCATCACGTGTTCGGCTCGCTCCTTCTCGTCGGCACGCAGCTCGCCCTCCAGGTTCGTGTCCTCCGCCGGCGTCACCCCGCGTCGGCGGGTTCCCGCGAGGGGCCGGCTGGTGACCCGTCGGCCCTGGCAGCGGCAGAGGATCTCGGGGCTCGACGCCACCAGGATCGAGCCGGCTGCCTGCAGGTAGATCATGTACGGGCTCGGGTTCACGATCCGCAACGCGCGGTAGATCTCGAAGGGATCCGCCGCGGTGCGGCGTCGAAACCGTTGGCTCAAGACGACCTGGAAGATGTCACCGGCGGCGATCAGCTCCTTCGCCCGCGTGACCGCCGCCTCGAACTTGGGCCGCGGGAAGTTCGACGCCAGATGGCCGGCCGACCGCTTCCCGAGATCGATTTCGACGACGCCGGCGGGCAAACGCGGCCCGTCGGCTTCCAGCCGCGTCACGAACGCGTCGAGCTCGTCCTGACCGGCGTCATACGCGGCGTCCACGCTGGCATGCTCATCCAGACGCACGTGGTTGATCGCATACAGCACCTTGCCCACGTGATCGAAGACGGCGAGCTGCCGGTACTGTCCGAAGTGCAGATCGGGCAGCCCGCGATCGTCGACCGGTGCGACGCGAAACGGCAACTTGTCCGGCTCGAGATAACGCACGGCGTCGTACCCCGCGTACCCGACCCATCCGCCGCTGAATCCGGGTTCGGTGACGCCCGGCAGGCTGAAGCCCTCGACGTCCGCGGCGATCGACCGCCACGACTCCGAGAGCCGGCGGAGGGTCGTGAGGGGGTCCTCGTCGTCCCGCGTCTCCGATGTCCCGCGGCGGTGATCGACGACCGTGACGCTCGATCCGGTCGCGGTCACTTCGAGCGCGGGCTGCGCTCCGACCATCGAGTGACGCCCGACCGTCTGCCCGCCTTCGACGCTCTCCAGCAGGAAGCTCGGGGCGTTGCGTTCGTCGGCGCTCACGAGTCGCCGGTAGGCGAGCACGGGCGTGAGCTGGTCGCTCATGAGCCGCCGCACCTGCACGACGACCCCGCTCTGCTCGGCCAGACGTCGAAAGCTGGTGCGATCACGCGTCTTCATGGGGCGGTCAGTGTACGGAGAGAACCGGCTCGAGCGTCGACCGAGTCTCTCGGCGGACTGCTAAGATCGCCTCGTGATCGATTCCCCCCAACCCGACGCGATCGCCTCCCTGCGGGGGCTCACCAAGACCTACTTCAAGCCCGACGGGTCGGTACTGGTGGAAGCGCTCCGGCCGCTCGACCTGGATATCGGGCGGGGCGAGTACGTCGCGGTGATGGGCGCGTCCGGGTCGGGCAAGAGCACCCTGATGAACCTCCTGGGCTGCCTCGACCGCCCCACGAGTGGCTCCTACGCCCTGGACGGACGCAACGTCGCGACGCTCGACGACGAGACCCTCAGCCGCATCCGCGGTCGCCAAATCGGCTTCATCTTCCAGGCGTTCAACCTCATCAGCGAGCTCACGATCGTCGAGAACGTCGAGGTTCCACTCTTCTACCAGGGGCTCTCGAAGACCGAGCGACGCACCCGCGCCCTCGCCGAGCTGGATCGGGTGGGCCTGGGCGACCGGCTCGGCCACCGGCCCAGCGAGCTGTCGGGCGGTCAGCAGCAACGCGTCGCGGTCGCACGGGCGCTGGTCACGAGACCGGCGATCGTGATGGCCGACGAGCCGACGGGCAACCTCGACTCGGCCACCGGCGCTGCCATCCTCGAGCTGGTCGACGAGCTGCACCGCGCGGGCATGACGATCATCGTGGTGACCCACGACGACGCGATCGCCGACCGGTGCCAACGCATCGTGCGGCTGCGGGATGGGATGATCGAGTCGGACACTCTGGCCGGCGGCCCGGTCGTGCCGGCCGGCACGTGACGCCGAGGAGCCTGTGGCCATGCGTGTCGTCGGAATCGATCCCGGGCTCAGCATCACCGGATACGGGTGCGTCGACGTGCCGCCGGGGTCACCCGATCCGACGCTGGTGGAAGCCGGCGTCTTTCGTCTGAGCCGCAACGCGTCGATGGCGAGTCGTCTCGGACAGCTCTACGAAGACTTGTGCACGCTGCTGGACGAGCTGACGCCGGATCACATGGCGGTCGAGGCGCTCTTCAGCCATCCCCGTCACGCCCGCACGTCGATTCAGATGGGGCATGCCCGCGGGGTCGTGCTGCTCGCCGGCCAGACGCGGCGGCTCGAGCTGATCGAGCTGGGGGCAACGGAGGTCAAGAAGGCGGTGACGGGCCACGGTCACGCGAGCAAGGAGCAGGTCCAGCACGCGGTCATGAGCCAGTGCGGGCTGCGGGAGCTTCCCGAGCCCCCGGATCTCGCCGACGCCGTGGCCATCGCGCTCTGCGCCGCGCGGCGACTGCCCGAGCCCTCACTGCCCGAGTGATCCCTGGTCCGGCCACGGTCCGAGGATGAGGCTCACCTCGGTGCCCGGCGGAGGCATGGCCTCGCCCCGGGCCTCCCACTCGGGGGCGTGAACGGCCGCCTCGTCGGCCAGGACGCGTGAGAACCCGACCACCTCGTCCCCGAACGTGACCAGCCCCACCACCGAGCCGGAGAGGTCGGCGACGTACCGCTCGGGTTCCCCCTCGGCGATCTGGACCATCTCCGAGCCGCCGAAGACCCACGGGGCGAGCGGGAAGTCCCGCCGGCCCTGGTGATCTCGGATCCAGCTTCGAATCGGCGTCTCGATCTCGAGCCCACCGGGTGTTCGGTATCGCACCCGGACGGCGAGCTTCGATCCCGTCGGCGGATGAAATGCGTACTGGTCGTTCTCGTACGTCCACCGTCCGGGGGCCCCCGGCTCGTGGCCGGCCAGGAGGAGCGCGGCGTGAATCTGGCTCGGGGCCGCCCGCGGAACGAGCAGCGACTCATGCTCACGCGTGCCCGCGGAGCACGCGACCTGCTCGAGCCATCCCGCATCCAGACACACGATTGCCGCCAGCTCGACCACCCCGGTGCGCGGATGCACCCGCACCCCGGGGAAGGGTGTGAGCGTCGTGACGCGAGGGGTCGCGGGGGGGGACGCCGGGGCGGGCGGCGTCACGCTCACGCGGGTCACCTGCGCACTGTCCTTCGTCGCCGGTGATGCAACCGGAACGGTGGAGGCAACGACACCGCGGCAACCGGCAACGGACGCGGCGACGGACGCCGCGACGAACGCGGCGACGAACCAAATGAGAAACGACGCGGCGAGCGTGACGCCACGCGTGTCGCGTGCGCGACGCGTCGGCTGCACTCTCGTGTGACGTCGTTGGAATCGCGACCCGGTGAAGCTCATGCCGCTACGATCGATCGTCGGCTTCGAAAAAGAAGGCCCGGCAGGAGCAAGCTCCATACCGAGCCCTTCCGGGGGCAAATGGAAAGCACCCGGATGCTAGCTTACGGGGCCGGTTGAATCAAGGTTTTTGCCCCCTCACCCCCCCGCCCCGGGGGGTCGATCGGGGGCGAGGAGTCGGTCGTGGTCGAGCTCACCCGAGTGATCCGATTCTGTATTCCCTTTGCCGATGGTGCTTTACCAGAGGACCGCCACAACACCTTTGCCGGCACGCCGGCGATGCACAATCTTGGCGCGTTCTACGAGCTGCAGCTGCGGTGCCGGGGCGAGCCGGACCCGGTGACAGGGTATCTCGCCGACATCGGCGACATGGACGAGACGGTGCGGCGACACGGTATCCCCTTGATTCACGACGCCGTCCGCACGCGGCCGGCAACCCCCGCTTCGCACGTGCTGCGCGCCGCGTTCGAACGAGTGCGCGACACGCTCGTCGCGCCGGTTCAATCGTTGAGCTGGCGACTGACCCCCACCTACACCGTTACCGTCGAGGCCGACGCGATGCACCGCTTCGAGATGAGCCAGCAGTTCTCCTTCGCCGCCGCCCATCGTCTGCACTCCGAGCAACTGTCGGACGACGAGAACCGGCGGGTCTTCGGCAAGTGCAACAACCGTCACGGACACGGGCACAACTACAAGCTCGAGGTCACGGTCTCGGCGGACTTCGGGGGCGAGAATGAGCCGGGTTTCTCCCTGCTCGATCTGGAACGCATCGTCGATGCGACCGTCGTTCGCCGATTCGATCACACGCACCTGAACCTCGATCTCGAGGAGTTCAACGGTCGCGTGCCGTCGGTCGAGCACATCGCTCAGGTGATCCACGATCTGTTGGTGGAGCCGATCCGGGACGCGGGCGCGGAGATCGCGCGGGTGACGGTGTGGGAGACGGAGAAGACGAGCTGCACCTATCCCGTCGGCTGAGGCACCCCGACCGACGAAGCGTCGCGGGGGCCGAGGCGGGTCGCACGATCCGGGGGGAGGATCGCCGGGAGCGGCGGGCCCCCGCCCGGGGGCCGCGCGATTCCCGGGGAGGGCTGCTACCCTACGCAATCCGCCATCTTCGCTGGCGGCCCCATCAGGAGCCTCGCGTCATGCGTCACACCCCCCGGCTGATCCTCGTCCTCTTCGCCCTCGTGCTGGCGGCACCGGCCGCGGCCCTGGCCGACACGCTCGAGGAGCTTCAGGCCGACTTCGGTCGCCTCTACCGCTCGCTCCAGAACAGCCGGGGCATGGGGACGGAGGATCGTCCCGCCGTCGAGGCCTTCCGGGACCGCGCCGAGGCCTTCGCCGAGGAGAATCCGGACGAGGCCGGGGCCGTCGCGATGGCCCTCCAGCTCGCTCTCTGGCTCAAGGACGACGAGAGCGCGGCCGGCCACTACCAGCGGCTGGCCCAGCTCCGCCCCGACGATCCCCGGCTCGCGCTCTCCTGGCTCGCCTACCGCCAGGCGGACGCCGACGAAGCCGAGACCTTCGCCGCCTACCGCGATCTCTACGAGCGTTTCCCCGAGGACGAGACGGTCGTCGTCGCGTACGCCCGCCAGCTCAAGCAACGGGCCCTCTACGCGGACGTGAGCGAAGTCCTCGCCGCATTCGAGCCTGACCCCGCCGAGAACCCGGAGGCGACGTTCCTCCTGGCGGACGCCCAGTTCGCGCTGCACCGGTTCGACGAGGCCCTCGCGACCATCGAGTCCATCGATACCGGCGCGATCACCGACTTCAAGCTCCGGTCGGAGGTGCTCCGCGAGGTGCCCTACTGCCAGACCTACGTCGACGCCTGGGCGAAGGAGCAGGAGCTGCGGGCGGCGGAGACGGAGGCCGACGACCTGCCTCGCGCCGCGATCGAGACCGCCAAGGGACGCATCGTCGTCGAGCTCTTCGAGAACGAGGCCCCGAACACGGTCGCGAACTTCATCTCGCTGGCCGAGGCGGACTTCTGGAACGAGACCAAGTTCCACCGGTACGAGCCGGACTTCATGATCCAGGGCGGTGATCCGCTCTCCCGCGAGGGTACCGAGAGCGGCACGCCCGGCACGGGCGACCCGGGCTATTACATTCCGGACGAACACACCGCCGAGAACCACCGCCTTCACTTCAGCGATTCGCTGGCGATGGCCAAACGCACGGCTCCGAACAGCGGCGGGTGCCAGTTCTATCTGAATCACCGCCCGACGCCGTGGCTCAACGGGAAGCACACCGTTTTCGGACGGATCCTCGAGGGCATCGACGTCGCTCGCAGCTTGCGAAAGGACGACGAGATCGTGTCCGTGTCCATCCTTCGCAAACGCGATCACGCGTACGAGCCGGAGACACTGCCCAAGGAGGGCACCGCCTCCGGCGACGCCTCCTGACGACGCCTTGTTCCCCGCGCCCGTCCCCCAAAGAACGGGATCGACCGCGTGGTCTGCGACCCCGCGCGCCGTTTATCACGCCCGCGTGTTGCCGGGCTCGACACGCTCATGACTTGACCCGTTTTGGATCGAATTCGGCGTCTTCGCTGATTCGTTGCGCGACCCCGGCCGATGGGTGGATACCTGTTCGGCGACCGGCGCCGGACGTGACCATGCCCGCCAGCGGAAACCGCCGAACGAACGGCACCCCGGCGGCGGGTGAGAGGCAATCCGGAGTCGAGAACCATGCCCACGAAGTACACTTCCCCGTTTGCGACCAGCTTCAAGTCCGCCTGCAAGCGTGGCACCTCCTACAACGTCGCCGTGCAGAACATTGCCAAGCGTTGCAAGAAGTCCCCCACCGTCGTGTGGGAGTCTCTCTTCAAGGCGGGCCTCTGCTACCGCCAGAAGTTCAACGGCCAGTGGATCTACTTCCCCTGTGAGGTCAAGAAGGCCACTGCCACCACCTGCAAGAACAGCCAGTGGGAGTGTTGGCAGTGGTTCTGCGAGTGGAGCCTCCTCAACGGCTTCTGCACGCCGGAGCAGATGAAGAAGAACTGCGGCACGCAGACCACGTTCATGACGTGGTGCCGGAAGTTCTTCTCGAAGCAGTTCACGACCGGCACGACGAAGAAGCGCACGACCAAGTCGCGCTCCCTCAAGTTCCCGACCGCCAAGTCGCGAACGACCCGTCGCTACCGCCGCGCGGCGTGAGCCGAGGGCTGGATCGAGCAATCGATCGACGACGCCGGTCCCCTGGGGCCGGCGTCGTTCGTTGAAAGCCGGTCGGAGTCGGCTTCAGAGCAGGTCGTGCTCGCCGAGAAGGCGGAAATTCTTGTTGCGGAGAATCTGCCCGGCGAGGATGTGGTCATCCACCGCGAGCGCGATCGTCGGTGATCCGGCGGCCGCGAGCAACAGCGGGTAAGCGAAGCGGATGTTCAGCTCGGCGCCGAGCAGGCACAGACACATGCCGGAGATCGTCTGCCCCTCGTGGAGCTCCACGACCAGCAGATCCAGCACCGCGAACGTGACTCCGTGATCGCGGAGGACGCGTTGGGCGGCGTCCCCGGCGCTGGGAATGAGCCGGACGACCGCGTGATCCGACGATTCGAGCACGCTCAAACCGCACAGATGAACATCCGGCGCCTCGTCGAACACCCGGACCAGGTCGAGCAACCGCCCCACCTTGTTCTCGAGGAAGACGCTGAACTGGCGGACGCTCGGAGGGGTGTACCCCTGGGCTGTCTGCTGCGGAGTCATTTGGCTCATCGATCGCTCCACCGCCCCCGGACCGGAGGGTCGGTGCACCCGAACGCCCAGCGTACCCGCGAAGGGGGACGAAGGGCAAGGCAAATTTACCCATCCTGCCATCCGCCTCGTCCGACGCCGGGATCGTCTCAGTCGGCGTCGCTCCCGCCCGCGCCGACGGCGGCGCCGACGAACTCCAGCCCCGTTGCCTCCGGCGTGACGCCGGCTCGACAGAGGGCCTCGAGGAAGACGCGGACGGCCGCTTCGCCCTGCTCGCCGAATTCGAGCGTCCAGCGATTGACGTACAGATCGACGAACTCCGCCGCCCGCGCCCGATCCATGCCGCGGGCGTGCGTCAAGGCGCGCTCGATCGACTCGGCCCGATGGGTCATCGCGTGCTGGACGCTCCTGCGCAGCAGCGTCGTGACCGCCGCCAGCGTGCCGACGCCGAGCTGCGTCTCCAGATCCCGGCGGATCGCGTTCACCCCGAGGGGCAGCAGCTGTCCCGACCGGCGTCGCCACCACACGCCGAGATCCTCGATCAGATGAAGTCCCGCGTCGGCGAAGGTGAGCTGCCCCTCGTGAATGACGAGTCCGGCTTCGCAACGACCCTCCGCGACGACGTCGATGATCTGGTCGAACGGCACGACCTCGTACCGGAACGCGTTGCGGCCCAGCATCAGGCAGAGCCCGCCGAAGGCGCTCGTCCGTTCACCGGGCACCGCGATGGTGACCTGCCCGACCTCCTCGAGCGTCATCGGCCGTCGGGCGACGAGCTTGGGACCGTATCCATCGCCCACCGACGCGCCGCACGAGGTCAGGACGTACCGATCCTGCACCCGCGGCGTCTGCGCGCAGCTCAACGCCGTGATCTCCAGCTCACCGGACTCGGCGCGGGCGTTCAGCGACTCGATGTCGTCGAGGACGGCCTCGAAGCGGTACGGCCCCGGGTCGATGAACGGGCCGTCCGCGGCCGTGAGCGGCCACCACATGAACGCGTCGTCGGGATCGGGGCTGTGGCCCAGCCGGAGGAGGTGCGTCATCGGTTACGCCCCCGCATCCGGAACGGTGGCCGCGGTGTCGACCGACAGCTCGCGTCTGAGGATCTTGCCGGTCGGATTCCGCGGCAACGCCTCGATCGGGCGAATCTCCCGGGGCACCTTGTACTGGGCGATGTGCTCCCGACAGTGCGCGCGAAGCGCCGCCTCGTCGAACGCGGCGCCCTCTTCCAGCTCGACGAACGCGAGCGGCACTTCGCCCCGCGACTCGTCGGCCACGCCGATGACCGCCGCGTCGTGGACCGACGGATGGCGGATGAGCGCTTCCTCGATCTCGCGGGGGAAGACGTTCTCCCCACCGATGATGAGCATCTCCTTGATGCGTCCGGTGATGAACAGGTGGCGGTCCCCGTCGAACCGGCCCATGTCGCCGGTGCGGAAATAGCCGTCGGTGTCGAACACTCGGGCCGTCTCCTCGGGGAGATTGAAGTATCCCGGCATGACGTTCGGGCCCTTGATGCAGATCTCGCCTTCCTCGCCGGTCGCCAGCTCGCGTCCTTCGGCATCCACGACCTTCTCGTCCACGCGGGGGAGCGGCGGTCCCACCGAGCGCAGGCGGTGATCCTCGGGCCGGCACCAGTTCGTCACCGGCGCCGTCTCGGTCAGCCCGTACCCTTCGTTGATCGTGACGCCAAAGCGTTCCCGGAAACCCTCGAAGACGGCGGCGGGCAGCGGCTCTCCGCCGGACACGACCCACTTGAGCGACTCGAAGTGCTCGCGTTCGGCGCTCTTGGCGCTCAGCAACGCGTTGTACATCGACGGGATGGCGATGACCGCGGTCGGCCGGTGCTTCTTCAGCAGGTTCAAGATGCGTTTCGGCAGGAACCGCGCCGTGTAGACCACGAGCGAGCCCGAGGTGAGCGGGAGCAGCGTGAGCACCGTCAGACCGAACGAGTGAAATTGCGGGAGCACGCCGAGCAGCCGATCCTGCCGGGAGAACCCCGCGAACTCGATGCACTGCTGAACGTTGGCCGCGAGGTTGCCCGAGGTGAGCATGACGCCCTTGGGCCGACCGGACGTGCCGGAGGTGTACAACAGGACGGCCAGGTGATCGTCGGCGCGACGCGGCATCCGACGCAGCGGCGGCACCCCGCCGAACCGCATCTCGTCGAGCTTCACCGCGCGCACGCCTTCGGGCAAGTCGCCGAAGTGTTCGAGCATCGGTCCGACCGTCACCACGGCGTCCACCTCCGCGTCGGCGAGCACGTACGCCAGATCGTCGGGCTTCAGGAGGTAGTTGAGCGGTACCACCGTCCGCCCCAGCAGCCAGCCGGCGATGATCGCAACCGGGCACAGCCCGGACGTGGGGAGCATGAACCCGACCCGCGGTCGGTCGCTCACGCGTTCCAGCTCCCGCGCCAGGTGCAACGCGGCGACGTACAGATCGACCCCGCGCCACGATCGCTGATCGTCGATCGCGCGAACGGAGAGGGGCGCCGTCAGCAGGCGGCGGAGGATGGGGCGAAGCACCTGCATGGCCAAGAAGCTAACCCAGACGGGCGGCCGGAGCCATCACGCCGTCCGTCGGGCCCGGGCCGGGAGACCGCCGGGAGCCGGAAATGGCCAGATGTCCCGATGAATGTTGGCGAATCAGCCGGGGACGGATCGATACCGTCGACAGCGCCGATCGGCTCTCGCGGCCGGCGGTTCCGGAGGGAGTGGTTCGGGAGGGCAAACGTGGAGATGCGATTGATGAGACGCCGCACCCTGTGGACTCTGCTGCTCGCCGGCTTCGTGGCCGCGGGTTGCCAGTCGACCTCGAGGACCGACCAGGCCGCCTTCGACGAAGAGTCCATCGAACCGTACGACGCGGCCCACGAGTGGTCTGACCCGGTGCTGCTGCCGGGCTCGGTTTCCGACGTCGACGCCACGTGGGGCGGCAGTTCGAGCGGGCCCGCGGCCCCGCCCCTCTCCGCGGGAGAGGCTCAGATCAAGGCCACGCAGGGGCTCGCCCGGATCGATCAGAACCGTCCGGCCGAGGCGGCGGCACTCTTCGAGGAAGCCGCCGCATTGCTGCGGGGCGGAGACCGACAATCCAGCTGGTCCGAGACCGCACCGCCGCTGGCCACGGTCATCTCGGGTCCGTTCACCCTCCAGGCCGGAGCATTTCGTGATCGTTCGCGGGCACGAAACCTCGCCGCGGACGTGTCCCGTCTGGGCCTGGGTCCCGCCCGAATCATCGAGAAGCGTGTGGGATGGACCGGGCGACTCGCGGTCGTGCAGGTTGGCGAATTCAACTCTCGACCGGACGCGGTGTCCGCTCGCCAACGCGTGGGACGACCTGATTTCATCGTTGCCGCCGCGACGTATTAGTCGTGTGACGGATCAGCGGTTCGCCTGACCTCGCGGGGCGACGAGGGGAGGCGTCACCGGCCGGGACCGCCGAAAACGCCCGAAAACAGGGCAAAAACGGGGTAAGACCCAGGCACGAGCCGCGATTCCGACGTTCCGGCGAAAGCGGACAGGGCGGGATTCGAACCCGCGGTACCTCTGACGAGATACGCCGGTTTAGCAAACCGGTGCCTTCAGCCACTCGGCCACCTGTCCGGGCGGTCGGCATCTTGCCATTGGCGGTTCCCGGCGTCAACTCGGCACTCGCGCTCGCCCGATTCGGCACGAGCATCGCGGGTCCCCGACCGCCGTTGCGAACCGGTCGAACTTCGGGTGTGTTCAAAAAACCCTGCTTTTGCAGGGCAAAACGCTTGTCCGATGCACGCAAGCTCAGTACGCTTCGCGCAGACAGTGCCATTAAGGCCTGCCATACAGCGAAAGGATTCACACATGGCAAAGAGAAAGACCAAGAGAAAGACGAAGACGAAGACGCGTCGCAAATCCACGACTGAGCTGAAGCCGAGGACGAAGAGTCAGATCTACCGCGACATCTCCGAGGCCACCGACCTCACGCGCGGCGAGGTCGCAAGCGTGTTCGACGCGATGTCGGACATGATCAAGAAGGACCTCGGCCGCCGCGGCCCCGGCTCGTTCACGGTGCCCGGTCTGATGAAGGTGCTCAAGGTTCACAAGCCGCGTCGCGCTGCCCGCAAGAACGTGCCGAATCCGTTCCGCCCGGGTGAGTTCATGGACATCGCCGCGAAACCCGCGACCAACGTCGTGAAGGTGCGCGCGCTCAAGCGACTGAAGGAAATGGTCTAGCGCGCGTCTTCCCAGCCGGGGATACCCGGCGGCGGAGCCGCCGTTCACTTCGTCGTCTTTGACTCTTGACCATGAGCCGCCGGATCATCGATCCGGCGGCTTTTTTTTCGGCCCAGGAATACTGCTTCCAGCGCAGGGTCCATCCAGTGCCCGACCGACGTGGAACGGCACACCAATACCTCTGGATGGAGTCTCCAACCATGAACGCGCACGCACCCAAACGTCTCAACGTGCGGCGCGGACGCATGACGCGCCTCGGCCCGCTCGTGCTCGCCGCCGCCCTGCTCCCGCTGCTGGCCGCCGCGCCGGCGGTCGCGAGCCACGACCGACCGGAGCCCGGCTCCCGATCCGTCTACAAGCACAAGAAGCACAAGAAACGCGGTGGTTACGATCGCCATGCCCAGGCTCAGTTCGATCGCGGCTACGTGCTCGGCGAGTCGCGTGGCTTCGAAGCCGGCTTTGCCGACGCCGTCGATCACCGACCGTTCTGCGACATCACGCCCTACTACATCACCAAACGCTCGCCCCGCATCTTCGCCGAGGGTTTCCGGGCGGCCTACCGGGACGCGTACGACCGCGGCTTCCACGCCGGTCAACGCAACCACGTGCAACGCCACAACCGCTGGCGCCGCGCACAGTCCCGCTGGTGGTGGCGTCGGTGAACGAGCCCCTGTTCCGCCCCCTTGAGGCGGTGCACCTTCACAGCCCCGCCCGGCTCGCACCGGGCGGGGTTTTTCCTTGACGTTGGCGAGGCCCCGTCGCGACCGTCGTCGACTCGAACCGCCCGGCTCCGGTGTCGGCCTCGCGAATCGAGCTCGCGCGGGCGTCTCCTCAGACGCACGGGCCCCAGAACGACAAGATCGTCAGCAGATCCGAGAAGCCGATCACGCCGTCACCGCTCACATCCTGCGGGCAGTCGCCGGGCGGGCACGGCCCCCAGAGCGCGATGATCGACACGAGGTCGGTGAAGCCGACGAGACCGTCGCCATCGGTGTCGCCGAGGCACGTGCTCTTCGAGCTGCCCTGGAACTCGTACGCGCCCATGTCAATGGGTGGCCGCATGTCGACGAGCCCGGTGTCCGGCACACCCGGATCGTCGCGAAAACGCTCTTCCCCGGCGACGTCGAAGGCAATCTCCGTCGGCAGAGCGAAGTTGTTGCCGGCGTCGATCGAGACGGAGCCGGCATCGAGCCGGAGATCACCGGCGGCGGGGTCGACGTACCGCGGGTCGTGCGTCGCGAGATCATCCCCGAGGTTCCCCGGTCCCGGCCAGCCTCCGCGGATGTTGGAGTACGACGCGAGCGCCGTTCCCCCATCGGTCTCGATCTCGTCCGGGATGTCGGACCACATGATGCAGTTGGCCAGCAGCACGTTGCTCGCGCTGCCGGTCGTCAACGCCCCCCCGCTCGCGTCGGCGCCCAAGGCCTGGTTCATCGCGAACGAGCAGTTCGCGAGGTACGGCACGCTCCCCGATGCCGCCGCGACGGCGCCGCCCCCCGTCGCCAACGTGCCTTCCGCCGTGTTGTTCGTGAACACGCAGTTGATGAACGAGCCGCCGCCCCCGATCGCGAGCACCGCACCGCCGCGATCGGACGCCGTGTTGCCGTTGAACGAGCACCCGATGAGCGTGGGCTCCGCCCCGGCCCCGACGACCATGCCGCCCCCGTCGAAGTTCGAGGTGTTGTTGACGAAGGTGCATCCCAGCAGCAGGGGATCGGAGTTGGCGCAGAACACACCGCCGCCCGTGGCCAACGCGTGGTTGCCGGCGAAGACGCAGTTGAGGATCGTCGGCGAGGAGTCGTTGGTGAACAGCATCCCGGCGCCCGTCGCGGCGGAGCCGCTGAGGATCGTGATACCCTCCACGACGAACGACGGCGGCTCGCTCGTGCCAAAGAAGAAGCCGCGACCGGAGCCCTCGCAGTCGATCGTGCAGAGCGACGGATCGCCCGACGCCGACTTGATCCGGTAGGTGCGTTCGATGTTGCGAACGAGATCCTTGTTGCCCTCTCCCCGGTAGAGCGGCGCGGTGAGGATGATCACGTCACCCTCCTTCGCGTTGTCCATCGCGGCCTGGATGGTCATGAAGTCGCCGGGCACCGTGATGTCGGCGGCGGGCGTCGCGGCCGCGCACGCCCCCACCAGGACCGCACTCCAGCATCCACGCATCCGGTTCATTCGACGGGCTCCCCAAAATGACGCCCGGGAGGGGCGCTCCGGACAATCCTAGAGCATCCAACCTTCGATCCAAGCGGGATTTCGGCGGATTCCCCTCCGCGGTTCCCGCCGGCCCACGCGGAGATGCGATACTTCCCCGCCATGCCGCTTCCCGCCGACCGCGGACATCTCTCGACCGAACAGCGTCACCCCGGCTCGCGAACGCTCGACACGCTCGACGTCGAGGCGGCGATTGCCCTCGTCGTCGACGATCACCGGGTCGTCTGCGACGCCGTCGCCGCCGCTGCCGCCGCGCTCGGTGGGCTCGTCCCGACGGTCGTCGAGCGTATGCGACGCGGCGGGCGTCTCGTCTACGTCGGGGCCGGCACCTCCGGTCGCCTCGGGGTGCTCGATGCCGCCGAGTGCCCGCCCACGTTCCAGAGCGACTCCGATCAGGTCATCGGCATCATCGCCGGCGGTGACGCCGCGCTCCGGCGTTCCTCGGAGGGGCTCGAAGATGACCCGGCCGGCGCCGTCCCGGCGCTCGAAGCCCGCGACATCGGAGTCGACGACACGGTCGTCGGCATCGCGGCGGGCGGAACCACGCCGTACGTGCTCGGCGCGCTCCGGTGGGCCAGGTCGGTTGGCGCCGCGACCGCGATGATCACGTGCGTTCCGGACGTCCGCGTCGACGTCGATCACATCATCGTGCTCGACACGGGGCCGGAGATCCTCACCGGATCGACGCGCCTCAAGGCGGGCACGGCGACCAAGCTCGCGCTCAATACGCTCTCGACCGTCGTGTTCACGCAGCTCGGGAAGGTCTGCGGCAACCTCATGGTCGACCTGCGGGCGACGAACGAGAAGCTGCGCGATCGCGCGATCCGGATCCTGCGCGAGTTCTGTCCCGAACTGGACCGTCCGGAGGCCGCGACTCGTCTCGACGCCGCCGGCGGACACCTCAAGGTGGCGATCGTGATGACGCGGTGCGGCGTCAGCGTCAACGAAGCCCGACGCCGGCTCGACATCGCGGGCGAGCGGCTGCGGGAGGCGGTCGACGGGACTCGGGTCTGAGCGTCTCCGTCAATCCGTCACGCCCGCGGCCACCGCCGATTCCGCTTCGACCCCGTCATCCGGGGATCGGGGCATGGCGAGATGCTCGTGCAGATACTCCCAGCGAACCCGGCTCGCGCCGCGGGCGAGCCCGTGCGCCGATTCGGGGTACAAGACGGTGTCGGCGTGCTTCCCCGCCTTTCGCAACGCTTCGACGAGCTGCCACGTGTTGGTCGCATGCACGTTGTCGTCTTGCATCCCGTGCATGAGGAGCAGGTGCCCCCGCAAGTTCGCCGCGTAGGTGAGGCAGCTCCCCGCGTCGTAGCCCTCCGGATTCTCGGCCGGCGTGCGCATATACCGCTCGGTGTAGATGGTGTCGTAATTCCGCCAGTCGGTGACCGGAGCGCCGGCAACGGCCACGTGGAAGAGGTCGGGGTACTTGAGGATCGCGAGCGCGGCCATGTAGCCGCCGTAGGAGTGGCCGTAGATACCGACCCGATCGGGGTCCAGCCAGTCTCGCGTCGCGAGGAGGTGACGAACGCCATCGGCCTGGTCCTGCAGGTCCACCGACCCGAGCTGCTGGTAGATCGCTTCGGCGAATGCCTTGCCGCGGCCCAGGGTTCCGCGGTTGTCGATCTTCGCGACCGCGACGCCGAGCCGACAGGCGGGATGGGTCGCGCGGAATCGGTTTCGCACGCCCTTGGATTCTGGACCTCCGTAGACGTCGATGACGAGCGGGTACGCCCGCCCAGGGTCGAAGCCACGTGGCTTGTAGATCCAGCCGAAGAGCGGCGTCCCGTCCCGGGCCGGGAACGAGAAGAGCTCCGGACGCGGCGTGCCGAGCGTCGCGAAGGCCGATTCATCCGGCTCGGCCAGCACGGCGACCGCGTTGCCGTCGGCGTCGAAGAGACGCGTGCTCGGCATGTCCGCGATCGTCTCGGCCCGGCTCACGAACCACTGCCGATCGGGCGACAGAGCGATCGTGTGGCTGCGCCCCGCGGGCGTCAGACGCCGCCGATCGGTGCCGTCGAGCCGCACGCGATAGAGATGAACGTTCAGCGGGTGGTCGGGGCCGTAGGCGGTGTAGAAGCACGTGCCCGTCTCTTCGTCCACGTCGAGCAGCGAGACGAACGGATGATCCGTCCCGGTCAGCCCGGTGAGCCGCGCCCCCGAGGCGTCCCGCAGCTCCAAAGCGCGGACACCCGCCCGCTCGGTCTCCCAGATGAACCGCCCGTCGGCGAGAAAACGCAAGAGCGGTCGATTGCGTTGCCACGTGCGTTGCGTCTCGGTCACCAGGACGTCCGAATGACCCGTCCCGACGTCGGCGGCCACCAGCTCCAGATGATCCTGATGCCGGTTGGTTCGGAAGAACAGCAGCCGTCCGTCGGCCGCGAACTGCACGCCGTAGATGTACCACTCCTCCTCGGGCGCGCCGTGACACTCGAGGCGGCGGGTCTTTCCGGTCTCGACGTTGTAGACCATCAGATCGGCCCGCGGATTCGGCTCGCCCGGCTTCGGATAGCCCTCGTGCTTGAGCGCCGGACGCCGATCGGTGAGTCCCCCCAGCAGATAGAAATCGGGCACACGCCGCTCGTCGAAGGCGTAGAAGACCAGCTGCTTGGAGTCGCCGGACCACCACATGGCCGTCCGTTGGGCCAGCTCTTCGCCGTAGACCCAGCTCGCCTTGCCGTAGCGACGCTTGCGTGTGCCGTCGGTCGTCACCTCGATCGGCCGGGCGTCGGAAGCGGCCGCGTCACCCGGCTCGAGGACGACGTTCCAGTCGCGGCACTCGGCCACCCAGACGCCGTCGGGCGACGGCTCGCGATCTCGTTGTCGCCCGCGTCCCGCCCGCCGCCGCGGCGTCGAGCCCTCGCTTTGCTGACGCCGCGCCGAAGGGTCGACGTCCCCCTCACGGACGACACCGCTCGCCAGCGTGCACGTGTATCGCGTCCCGCCCCGCTCGAACGTGAGGGCGTCCTCGTACCACCGGATCCGGCTGATCGCCCCGCCCGACTCGAATCCGCCCGCGCCGCGGCTCCCGCCGGAGAAGGCGGCGGCGTCGAAGGGCGGGAGCGTGACCGCCCGCGGCGTGCCCGTGCACCCGCTGAGGGCGAGGAGAGTGACGAAGGCGATTCCGATGCACGAGGGACAGCGCATGTTCGGGTTCCTGAGTCGGGGACGCTTTGTCGGGGCGGGCCGGACGACGGATGGACGCGGACGCACCGCTCACCCGACGCGGGCCGCGACGCGGAACGAGGTCATCCGCTCGTCGATCTCCTGTCGCGTAAGCCGGGTGAGCCGATCGAGGGAGAAGGACTCGATCGCAAAGCTCGCCGTGATGGTCCCCCATGCGAGCGCCGATTGGATCGACTCGAAGTCCGAGACGCCGGTCGCGGCAAGATGACCCATCATGCCGCCGGCGAAACTGTCACCCGCCCCGGTGGGATCGACGACCTGATGGCTCTCGGCGGGAAAGGCCGGCAGGGTCGCCAACCCGTCGCGGTGCACGAGGATGCACCCGTGCTCCCCCTTCTTGATGATGGCGAACGTCGGCCCCATCTCGAGAATCCGGCGTCCGGCCGTCACCGCGTTCGACTCCTCGGTGAGCTGCTCGGCCTCCTCGTCGTTCAGGACGACGCCATCGACCTGCTCGAGCAACCCGAGCAGCTCGGTGTGCGCGATGTTGATCCAGAGGTCCATCGTGTCCGCGACGGCAAGACGCCGATTCGGGAATTCCCCGAGCAGCCGCGTCTGCTCGACCGGATGCGTGTTGGCGAGGAACACGAACTCGCTGTCGCGGAACGTCGCCGGGATGGCGGGCCCCTCCTCATCCAGCACGCCAAGCTCGGTAAACAGCGTCTCGCGCTGGTTCATGTTGTCGAAATACCGTCCCCCCCACGCAAACGTCTGGCTGGCGGAACGGATCTCGAGCCCGTCGAGCGCGACGTTGGAGAGCCCTTCGAGCACCTGTCGGTGCGCGTCGGGCCAGTCGCCTCCCGCCGCGGCGACGAGACGCACCGGGGCGTGAAACGAGGCCGCGGCCGCGAAGTAGGCGGCCGAACCACCGAGCACGCGCTCCGCGGTGCCGGTGGGGGCGTGGATGGTGTCGATGCCGATGCTGCCGGTGACGATGAGGGGCATGGGGGGAGAGTATAGGGAGTGCGGACGCGGGCGCGGGCGCGGGCGCGGACGCGGGCACGGACGCGGGCACGGACGCGGACACGGACGCGGACACGGACGCGGGCACGGCCACGGACGCGAACCCGGCCGCGGACCCGGACCCCCACCACATCACCAGTACGCATCCACCGCAATCCGCAATCGCCCATCCTCCTCCCGCCGCCAGATCAGAAGAAACTCGACGACCGACGTGCGCACGGCGTCGCCCCGTCGGTACGTGAGACGGGAGGTTCCGCGTTGGCAGAGCAGGTCGGCTTCGCCCTCCAATGTGCCAACGGAGAGCGACCAGTCGACGGGATCGGAGAACCGCATCCAGTAGGCGTCGATTTCCGTGCGTCCGGTCACGCGGTTGCCGGAGGGGCCGATGAGGATCGCGTCGTCGGCATAGTGACCCGCAACGCCGAGCAGGTCGCCGGCGCGGAGGCTCTCCTCCATCGATCGGTTCAGACGCTCGACCTCGGTCCGCAGAGTCCCGGCGACGGGTTCCAACGCCGGACCGGACTGGCACCCCACGCCCCCCGCGAGGACCGTGAGCATCATCAGGACGCGAGGCCAAAGACGACGCATTGCAGGCCCTTTCCGCTCGTCAATTCGTGCGAGTGACCGAGTTCTTGGAACCGCCCGTGTCGTCGCGTCGCTATTATGAGGGAGGAAACGCCGGATCGCGACCTCGGGATGACGCCGCTCGCGGCGGGTCGTAGGCCGGCAGGGAAAGATCCATGCACGAGTTCGCGCACCCGCTGCTGCTGTCGTTCGCTCTCGGTGTCGTCGGAACACCGGCCTTGGCCGGACCCGACTGGCTCGAGACGCTGGATGCGGGCCGCACGGTTCTGACGGCTCAGGACACGACCGGGGCGGGGGTGCTCTCGACCATTGCCGGCTCGCTCTCCCCCGGCGACGGCGAGGACGTCTTTCTCATCGAGATCCAGGATCATCTCGGCTTTGCCGCGACCACCATGGTGACGGCGGGTGCGACGGAGTTCGACTCCCAGCTCTGGCTCTTCGACATGGACGGCTTCGGCCTGCTCGGCAACGACGATGATCCCGCCGGAGGCGTTGGCTCGTTCATCGCCGCCCCCTCCGACGACGGCTTGACGTTGGAGCTGCCCGGTCCCGGGCTGTACCTGATCGCGATCACCGAGAAGGGCAACGTGCCGGTGTCGCAGAACGGGCTCTTTCCGCTGTTCTCATTCAGGTCACCGACGGAGATCTCCGGCCCCGACGGATTCGCCGGTGGCGATCCCTTCGGCGAATGGTCGGGCGAGACCGGCGCCGGCGGGCAGTACGTGATTCTCATCGCGCCGACCCCGGGAGCGGGAATGCTCTTCCTCGTCGCCGCGGCGATGGGACGACGACGACGACGCGGCTGAGCCGCGACGAACGTCGAGATCAGGATCCCGCGTCGGTCAGGCCAGCGAGCACGGCTTCGTACTCCGCCGCCTGCTCCGGACGCTGCCAACGCTCGTAGAGACGCGCGACGCTGCGCAGCGTGTCGATCGTGCGTGGGTGCGCCGGGTCGAACGTCGTGCGAAAGGTCTCGAGCGCGTCGAGCAGCAGCGGCTCGGCCTCGCTGTATCGTCCCTGTTCGGCGAGGCACCACCCGAGGCTGGCGTCCACCTCCGCCTTGAGCGGATGAATCGCCGGAAGCTGCCACAGGTCGTAGTTGCGGCGGATCTCGCGTGCCTCCCGCAGCAGCGGCTCGGCTTCCGCGGCGCGCCCCGACGCGATGAACGCCCGTCCCTTGATGAGCAGCGGATCGGCCTTGTCCCGAAGCCGGGCCATCGCGGCGGCCTCATCGGCGAGCGTCACGGCTTCGGCCAGGTTCCCCCGTCGCAATTCCAGCTCGGCCATCACGGTGCGGGTGCTTGCAAGCGACGCGTCGTCTCCCAACGCTTCCTTGAGCGTGCAAGCGGTCTCCAGTCGCGACCAGGCCTCGTCGTACCGCCCCTGCAGCATCAGGCACCGGCCGAGATTGTGCCGGCCCCGCGCAAGATAGGTGGGATCCCGTGGTCGCTCCGCCTCCGCCGCCGACAACGCGTCCTCGAGCAACCGCTCGACCTCTTCGTCGTAGCGTCCGATCTCCAGAAGACAGACCGCAAGGTTGTTCTGACCCTTCGCGACATCGAGCGGATCGCCCCGCCGCTGGCGGATCTCGAGGGCCTCCCGGAACAACCGCTCCGCTTCGGTGTACTCGCCCAGGCCCATGTGGGTCGCCGCGAGATGGTTGACGGTTTCGGCGAGCGCGGCCTCGGATCCCAATCGGGCCCGCAGCTCGTACGCGTGCCGGTACTCGCGCAGTGCGTCCTGGTACCGGCGTTGCCAGTAGTACGCCGCGCCGAGATTGTGATGCGCTTCGGCGATTTGCGCGGACTCGGGAGGGAACACCCGCGCCGCCCGCTGGCGGGCGATGCGGAACTGCTCCTCCGCCTTCTCCGGATCGTCGGGCCGGTAGCGGAGGCCGATCGCCGTCCGCGCTTCGTACTCGGCCACCGGATCGTCCGCCAGGAGTGTCTCGACCTCCCGAACCGCCTCGTCGAGAGCCTCGACCGGGATCGTCTGACGCATGTCGGCCAGGCGATCGACGAGATCGCGTTGACGCTGCCATTCGGCCTCACGCCGATCACCCGCCGCATCGAGGGCAAAGATGGTTGCGGTCGCGATCAGCACGAGCGCGACGCCGGCCACCGCGGCCACCCGGCGATTCCGCCGCACCCACCGAACCGATCGCCCGACCGGTCCGAGCCGCCGCGCGAGCACGGGTTCGTCGTTCAGGTAGCGACGGAGATCCGCCGCGAAGTTCGCCGCCGAGGAGTACCGCCGGCTGCGTTCTCGGTCCATCGCCTTCGCCACGACGGTCGCTAGGTCGCCGCGGCACTCGGGGTTGATCTCGCCGAGCGACCGCGGCTCCTGCTCGTGGATGACCCGGAGCGCCTCTGGAAGCGTCTTCCCCTTCAGCTCGTGCGGCGGCTTTCCCGCCAGCAGCTCGTAGCACATGACACCGACGGCGTAGATGTCCGACCGCGTGTCGACCGCGGTCGGATCGCCTTCGCACTGCTCGGGGCTCATGTACTGGAGTGTTCCGATGAGCTGTCCCGTGTTCGTATGAATGGTGGTCATCGCCACGTTCGTGGCGGCGGCGCGGGCGACGCCGAAGTCGAGGATCTTCGGTTCACCGATCGTGTCCCCGTCCGTCTCGGCCGCGGTCCGGTGCGGTGGTTCGACCATGATGTTCGCGGGCTTCAGATCGCGGTGGATGACGCCCTTCTGGTGGGCGTGTTGCACCGCATCGCAGATCTTGGCGACGAGATGCACGCGTTCGCGAACGCCAAGCTTCTGCTCATCGGCAAAGATCGTGATCGGGCTGCCGTCCACGAGCTCCATCGCGAAGTAGGGGCAGGAACCCTGACCACCGTCGGCGGTGCCGGCTTCGTAGATGTGCGCGATGCCGGGATGGTGGAGCAGACCGAGCACCTCCGCCTCGTACTCGAAGCGGCGGAGCATCCGGTTCGTCACGAGGCCGGGCTTGACGACCTTGAGGGCGACGCGGCGATGCGGATGTTCCTGCTGGGCGACGTAGACCACGCCCATGCCCCCCTCGCCCAGCTGCGCGATGACGGTGTACGGGCCGACCTGATCGCCGGCGCCCAGAGGCCCCGAGGTCGTCGCGGTGGCCGGCAGCCCCTCCAGCTCCGGTTCCCGCAAGAAGCTGGAGCGTGCGGCCGAATCGTGAGCGGCGATGAGCTTCTTGACGGCATCGACGATTTCGGCGTTGCCCGCCGCGGCGCGTTCGATGAACGCATCACGGTCTTCCGGCGGCAGCTCGAGCGCATCGCTGAAGATATCGACCGGAGTTGGAGGCGGCTCGCTCACGTTGATGAGTCCTCCGCCGGCGCCTCGCCCGCGCCACCGACCCGCTGGTAGAGCCACGTCCGGCCGTAGACCCAGTTCCGCTTGACGGTGCGGGGGGAAATGCCAAGCACATCCGACGTCTGGTCCACCGTGAGGCCGGTGAAGAACCGGAGCATGATCACGTCGAACACCTGCCGGTCGTGCTCGGACAACGCATCGAGCGCCTGGTCGAGTGCTTCGACGCCTTCACGCGTGTGGCTGAAGGTCGACGCGGTCAGCGATTCCAGCGGGAACCCGCCGACCGACGCGGACTTCCGCGGCGCGTGCTTGCGGGCGTGCTCGATGAGGATGCGACGCATCGCCTGCGCCGCCGCGCCGAAGAAGTAGGCCCGACTGCGTTGCTGGAGCTTCTCGCCCCCGAGCAGGCGGGCATACGCCTCGTGAATGAGCGCCGTGGGCTGGAGCGTGTGCCCCGCGGGCTCGCGTCGCATCATCTCCGACGCCATCCCGTGCAGCTCGTCGTAGACGGCGGCCCAGAGACGCTCGCGGGCGGCGGGATCGCCGGCATCCATGGCCACCAGGAATGACGTGACCGACGTCTCTGCTCCGTCCGGCATGGCGAATCGCCTCGCTCGCTCCCCGAAAACGGCTTTCCCTGACCCGTGAGGGGCCATTCTGGGGGATTCGAGGAAATCGGGGTCTTTGGTGGCCCCCCTCCCCCCCGAGTATCGCAGGTCTCCCGGGGAGGGGCAACGTCTGCGCGATCGGGCCATCCAGAGTCGGAGGCCGTCCGCAGGATGACCCAGGGAAGACACGTCACCATGTACGGACGCCCACCGATGAGCACAGAGCCGCCGACTTCCTCCACCTTCGCGTGGACGATGCGCGACGATCCCAATCCTGCCCTGACGGTTTCCTTTCCGCTGCACTCCGAGTCGGACCGCATCGTCGCGATCACGAGGTTCGCGGAGTGGCTCGAACGCGCGGCCGGCCTGTGGCCCGGATCGCGGGTGCAGATCCACGCCGACATGCAACGCGAGCGTGATGGCGCAACGCCGGAAGGCATGTTGCGCGAGGGCGTGGAGATCGATGTCAACGTCGGCCGCCGCCGTCCCGACCCGGCGAAGAAGAAATGACGCACTTCGCGAACAAGCGTGGCCCCTTCGATCACGATCGCACGCAAGTGTTTGCGGGGGAAGGTGAGGCGCCTGGGCGGATCGAACCCTGCCTCGAGCCACCAGGCGCCATTTTCAAGAACACCGCGTCTCGTACGACGCGACACAATGATTCGGCTTCGGATTCGGAGGGTACGCAAGTGGATACGGAACTGACCGTCAACGGAACGTGGCAATCAGAGACGCCGGACGATCCCGGCACGTGGGAGCTGACAGCGCGCTCGGATACGACCGGGCGGCAATGGCTCGTGCGATCCCGCACGCTCGGTGAAGCGGTGGCCATGGTGGCCCACCTCGTGGGCATCGAGCTCACGCCGAACGAAGCCGAGCGTCTTGCCACACGCATCCTCGCCGGCGGCTAGCCCTGGCCGACACGCCGGCCCTCCGGCGCTTTCGGGGGAATTGAGACTTGGCGTCCCCAGCGACCGGGTCACCCGCCCCGCGTGTGGGCGGGTGGCCCGCGAGCGTTTTCATAGCCTTCTCCGACTGCCGCGCGTCTCGGCCCTTGCGCGCGGCGGTCGTATGCGCGGGCACGGACGCGGACACGGACGCGGACACGGTCGCGGACACGGACACGGTCGCGGACACGGTCGCGGACACGGTCGCGGACGCGGTCACGGACGCGGACGCGGACGCGGTCACGGACACGGACACGGTCACGGTCGCGGACACGGTCGCGGTCGCGGTCGCGGACACGGTCACGGTCACGGTCGCGGACACGGTCGCGGACGCGGTCGCGGTCGCGGACACGGACGCGGACGCGGTCGCGGACACGGACACGGACACGGACGCAGACGCAAACACGACCGCATCTCCGCATACAATCCCCGCGTCTGTCCCCGGAGCCCCCCGATGCCCCCCGCCCCCCACCGTCTCATCATTCTCGGCGCCGCCGGTCGCGACTTCCACGACTTCAACGTGTACTGGAAGACGCGTGCCGACATCGATGTCGTCTGCTTCACGGCAACCCAGATTCCGAACATCGAAGGACGCGTCTACCCGGCCGAGCTCGCTGGGAGCCGGTATCCGGACGGCATCCCGATTCACCCGGAGTCCGACCTCGAGCGGCTGGTCGCCGAGAACGACGCGACGCTCGTGGCGATGGCATACTCGGACGTCACGCATGAACACGTGATGCATCTCGCAGCGCGGGCCAACGCCGCCGGCGCCTCCTTCTGCATGCTCGGCGCCACGCAGACGATGGTCGCGAGCGACAAGCCGGTCATTGCCGTCAACGCGGTGCGGACGGGGTGCGGGAAGAGCCAGGTCTCGCGTCGCGTGGCCGCGATTCTGCGGGAGCGGGGACGACGCGTGGGGATCGTGCGGCACCCCATGCCGTACGGGGATCTCACGCGTCAAGTCTGTCAGCGGTTTGCCGGTGCCGATGATCTCGTTCGCCACGAGTGCACGATCGAGGAACGCGAGGAGTACGAACCGCACATTGCCGCCGGCTGCGTGGTCTTCGCCGGCATCGACTACGAGCAGATCCTCCGTCGGGCCGAAGAAGACGCGGACGTCATTCTGTGGGACGGGGGCAACAACGACACGAGCTTCTACCGCCCCGATCTTCAGATCGTCGTGGTCGATCCCCACCGCGCGGGTCACGAGCTGCGGTACTATCCCGGCGAGACGAACGTGCGTCTCGCCGACGTCGTCATCATCAACAAGGTCGACACCGCCGACGACGAGGCGATCGCCACGGTGGAACGGAACGTCCGATCCGCGAACCCCCGGGCGACCATCATCCCCGCCCGATCACCGGTCCGGCTCGATGACCCCGCGGCCATCCACGGCCGCCGCGTCCTCGTGATCGAGGACGGCCCGACGCTCACCCACGGCGAGATGCGTTTCGGCGCCGGTCACGTGGCCGCCCGTCAGTCCGGCGCGGCCACGATCATCGATCCCCGCCCCTTCGCGCAGGGCTCGATTCGCGGCGTCTACCGACGTTACCCGCATGTGACCGACGTGCTCCCGGCGATGGGCTACGGTGCCGAACAGATGGCGGAGCTGGCCGCGACGATCAACGCCGCCGAATGCGACGTCGTCATCGTCGGCACGCCGATCGATCTCGGCGGACTGTTGGAAGTCAACAAGCCGATGGTGCGGGCGCGGTACGAGCTGGAGGAAGTCGACCCGGCGCTGCTGCCGGCGGCGATCGACCGCGTGCTCGCGGCGGCGGCGGCGCGGTAGGCTCCCGGGCGTCGGGATCGCTCGCCGCTCCCCGTGCATACGATCCGTCGTGCCCGCCACCCCCGAGTACCTCGAACGCAACCTCCGGAACTTCGCCGGCTTCTGCGCGGGCGCCTCGCCGCTCTACGCGTCGCTCTCCGGTCACGTCGCGCTCGACGCCGACGTGCTCGCCCTCGCAACGGTCGGTCAGGATCGGCAACCGCCGGCCAACCTGCTCTTCGGCGCCGTTCACGATCTGCTGTTGGCCGGACGACGGCATCCGCTGCGCGATCACTATCCGTCGGTTGGCGGTACGGCGGGACCGAATGGGGCGTATACCCCGTTCCGCGACTTCTGCCTGACGTACGCGGACGAGCTGCGGGAGCGGATCTCGACCCGCCGGGTGCAGACCAACGAGGTTGGCCGGTGTGGCCTGCTCCTGCCGGCGTTCGCACTCGCCTGGCAACAGGCCGGGCGGCGCCCGCTGTTCATGCTCGAGCTTGGCGCGAGCGCCGGGCTCAACCTGCACTTCGATCAATACGCGTACGAGTGGTCCCGCGACAACGACGGCGAAGGGCAGACTCTCGGATCATCCCACGCTCGCGTGCGCACCGAAACGCGGGGCGGCGCGGGGCCGCTCCCTGCGGCCTTCCCCCCCGTCGCCGGCCGGATCGGCGTCGACCTGGCTCCGGTGGACGTGACGAACGCAGACGCGATCCGTTGGGTCGAAGCCATGATCTGGGCCGACATGACCGAGCGTCTGGAACTCTTCCGCGCCGCCGTCGCCCACGCCCGACGCAGGCCGCCCGACATCCGCCGCGGCGACGGCCTCGCGTTGCTCCCGGAGCTCATCCGCGTCGCGCCGCCCGACACCGTCCCGTGCGTCTATCACAGCCACGCGATCTACCAGATGGACGCGACGTGGCGGACGGAATTCCGGACGATGCTGCACGAAGCGGCCCGATCGCGTGACCTGGCGTGGGTCTCCCTCGAGTGGCTGAAGGACGACCCCTGCCCGCGTCTGGATCTGACCGTCTTCCGCGACGGCGTGGGCGAGACGCGGTGGCTGGCCAACGGACATCACCACGGTGCGTGGATCGAGTGGCGGGAGTCGCCGATGGCCGCCCCACCCGACTTTCCCGCCGGCCGCGGCTAACGGTTCGCCCCGCGGCGCATCTGATTCGAAGCGGCACCAACCCGGCCGCCCCAAGGAGACTCGACATGATCCGTCAGATCGCCGCGTTCATCGTCCTTGCTGTTCTGCTGCTTCCCGCCGGCGTTGCAGTCGGCGGTCCCCCCGCCATCTGCGAACCGGTCGACGTCGGACCCGGCGTGGCGATCCCGATCGCGGACAGGACCCGCCCTTCCCACGCCCCCCCCCGCGGCCCCGCCCACGCCGATCGGACGTCCCTCGTCGACCGGGTGCTGCGCGTGCTCGACTCTTCCGACAGCGCGCTTGTCCACATGGAGACGTTGCGACGCGCAACGCTCGAGGCGAACGCGGATCGGGCCGTCGCGCACGCGTTGTTCGCCCGCCTGGTGGCCCGCACGCTCGATGCGGAGGCCACGGGATCGCCCGACGCGTTGCGGTGGTTCGACGCCGGGTACCTGGCCCAGTGCTACGATCAGATCAACATGCGGGTCGTGCGTTCGCACGGGCGCACACGGGGCCTGACCGGATACGCCTGGGTGCAGCACGCGCTCGAACTGCGGGGCGACGACGCGGAGATGGAATTCGGGGCCGCGGTCATGACGGTCATGGCGGGCCTGCCCGAGCACACCTTGCACGTCGCGCGGGTCGAAGCGCTCGCCGCGCCCGGCTCGCTCGTCGCCCGCAACCTGGAGCAGCACCGGACGAATCGGTGGAAGCACTTCGAGTCCCGCGCGACCAAGCGTACAGACCGGTGAGCCGGCGTCCCCCATGCCCGACGCGACGACCGCCCCGACCGCCGTCCTCCGACCCGGCACCGAGCCGGCGGCGGGGGCGCGAATCCGCACGCTCGTCGTGGCCGCGCAGAGCGGCGATCGGGTCGCGGTGGCCGCACTGCACGAGCATTTTGCGGGCATGGTGCACGGCATTCTCCTCGCCCGCGGCCGGACCAACGACGCCGACGATCTCGTGCAGGACGTGTTCGTCACGATGATCGAGAAGCTCCCCGCGTTGCGTGATCCCACCGCGTTCGGGCCGTGGCTGGCCGCGATCGCCCGGAACGCCGCATTCGCCTCGCTCCGGCGTCGGCCGACGGAGACGCTCGCGGAGACGCCGGCGTCGCCGCCGGACCGCGACGCCGTCGACCATCGGGCCGCACACCGGGTGCTGGCCGCGATTCGCTCGCTGCCGGCGTCGTACGCGGAGACGCTCACGCTCCGTCTGGTCGAAGGACTGACGGGACCGCAGATCGCGGCCACGACCGGCCTGACCGCCGGGTCGGTGCGGGTGAACCTGCATCGCGGCATGAAGCTGCTCCGCGAACGGCTCGCGGACGACACCGGGGAGGATCGGCCATGAACGACCACCGCCCGCCGGGCGCTGACGCGAACGTGTATCTGTGGGACCGCTCCGGTCCGGTGGACGAGGAGATCGCCACGCTCGAGCAGACCCTGCGTCCGCTCCGGCACCGGCCGCGGTCGCCGGTGCGAGCGCCTCTCGCGTTTGCACGCACCCCCCCGCCGGCCGGCCCCGCGCTCGCCGCGGCCGCGGCCGTGATTATCCTGGCGAGCGTGGCGGCGATCGTCGTCAACCGTTCCGCGTCGCCTGCCCCCGGGTGGGGCGTCGCCGCGGTCTACGGCGCGGCGGTGACACGCGACGGCGCGCTCGTCTCCGGCGCCACGCTCCCGGTGGGCGGCTGGCTGGAAACCGGCGAAGACGCACGGGTCGAGGTCAGCGTCGCCGACCTCGGCGTGGTGACGGTGTACGAGCGTTCGCGCGTCAGCCTGGCCGCCGCGACGAGTGAGGAGCAGCGTCTGCGGCTCGGGCACGGACGCATCGAGGCGTTCATCACCGCCCCACCGCGTCTGTTCTTCGTCGAGACCGCCGCGGTCGTCGCGGTCGATCTCGGCTGCGCCTACACGCTCGACGCCGACGCCGAAGGCAACGGAACGCTCGCGGTCACGTTCGGCGCGGTAGCGCTCGAGGCGAACGGCCTGGTCTCGACGGTTCCGGCCGACGGGGTCTGCCGCGTGAGCGCGGACCGGGGCCCCGGCACCCCCTACTTCGCCGACTGCCGGCCGGAGCTGGAAGCCTCGCTCGCGGCGATCGACGCCGGCGACCACGGCCACGACACGCTCGACGTCGTCCTCGACGCAGCCCGTCCCCGTGACACGCTGACGCTGTGGCATCTGCTCTTCAAGGTGGACGAAGCGAGCCGGGGGCGGGTGTTCGAACGCATGGTCGCCCTGAGCGGGCTCCCGCCGGGCGTGACGCGAGATGGCGTTCTTCGCCTGCACGCTCGGATGCTCGATGGGTGGTGGAGCGCACTCGAGCGGAGCTGGTGACGGACCCGGACGCGGGCACGGACCCGGACGCGGACCCGGACGCGGACGCGGGCACGGACCCGGACACGGTCGCGGTCGCGGGCACGGACGCGGGCACGGACACGGACACGGACGCGGACACGGACACGGACACGGTCGCGGTCGCGGACCCGGACCCGAACCCGAACCCGACGCCCAACCGACTACCATGCCCCCATGCCCGCCCCCGTGTCGATCCGCCAAAGCCTCCTCTGGAACTTCGCGCTGGTCATCATCGTGCTCGGCGGCGGCATCCTTCTGACGACCGCCTTCGGCACGCGTCGCGCGGTCGCGCGTTTCACGCAATCGATCATGACCCGCACGCTCGACGAGACGGAGCAGCGGTTGCACCGGTTCTTCGACCCGGTGACGCACGAGCTGCAGATCGCGCGTGACTGGGGACACGCCGGCTTGCTCGACGTCGACGATCCGGAGGCAATGCGAAGGCTGCTCGTGCCGCTGCTGCGCCGGACGCCGCAGATCAGCTCCGTCCTCGTCGCCGATGAGCGGGGGCGCGAGCAGATGATCCTCCGGACGGGGGAGGCGTGGAGCCTTCGGCAGACCCGCCGGGACGAGTGGGGCGACCGCACCCGCTGGCTGACGTGGACCGACGGCGACGAGGCGGCGATCGAATCGTGGCGAACGCTCGACTACGACCCGCGGACGCGTCCGTGGTACACCGCGGCCGTCGCCCGCGACGCGGAGGCCGAGGCCGCGGGCACCGCCGGCTCGGTCGCGTGGACGACGCCCTACGTCTTCTTCACGACCCGGGACCCGGGCATCACCGCCGCGGCGACCTACGAGCCCGGCGACGGGCTGACGCACGTCATCGGCTTCGACGTGCTCCTCAACGACATCTCGGCCTTCACGACCGCGATGCGGGTGAGCGAGCAGGGCGGCGCGATCGTGCTGACCGACGACGGACGGGTGATCGGGCTGCCTCGCAACGAGCGTTACGTGGACGCGGACGCTCGACGCGCGTCGGTCCTGAAACGGCCGGACGAGTTGGGTTGGACGCTCGCGACCGACGCGACGAACGCGTTCGCGACGCAACCGCTCGAAGCAGCGACGGCCACGCGGTTCCGCAGCGCGGGCAGTTGGTGGTGGGGCAACGGACGGCTGTTCAGCCTGTCGCCGGCACGGACGCTGTGGATCGGCGTGGTCGTCTCCGAGGCGGATCTGCACGGCCCGCTCGCCAGCCGGCGGGCGTGGATCATCGCCATCACCCTCACCGTGCTCGTCGGAGCGATGCTGCGAGTCGCCGTGCTCGCGCGACGTTTCAGCGAACCGATCGAGCAGCTCATGACCGAGAGCGATCGGATCAGCCATGGCGACCTGACGCCGGGTCCGCCGGTGCGCTCGCACCTCACCGAGGTCACGGCGCTCGCCGGCGCTCACGATCAGATGCGTGAAGGCCTGCAGTCGCTGCTGAAACTCGAACGCGACCTGCTCGTCGCCCGCGAGATCCAACGCGCGACGTTCCCGTCGAAGCTCCCGGCTCTGCCCGGCTTCGAGATCGTCGCCTGGAGCGAGCCCGCCGATGAAACGGGCGGCGACACCTACGACGTCATCGGGCTGCGTCACAACGACGCCGGCGAGATCGAGGTGGATCCACCCGATGGCGTCGAGCAGGTCGCCCTGCTGCTGGCCGACGCGACGGGCCACGGGGTCGGCCCCGCCCTGTCCGTCACGCAGATCCGCGCGATGCTGCGGATGGCGGTCCGGATCGGCTCCGACCCCGTCCAGTTCTTCGACGCCCTCAACGAGCAGCTCCACGCCGACCTCCCCACGGGACGGTTCATCACTGCCTGGCTCGGGCGGCTCGACGGCGCAACCGGAGCGATGTCGACGTTCAGCGCCGGTCAAGGGCCGCTGCTCCACTACGACGCGACCGCCGGAACGTGCGCGATCCGGCCGACCGACACCATGCCCTTCGGCATCGTCACCGACCTGCAACCGGCGGTGCCGCCACCCGTGCCGCTGGCGACCGGCGACATCTTCGCGGTGTTCTCCGACGGCATCTTCGAGGCCGCCGATCCGGACGGTCAGCAGTTCGGCGTCGAACGAGTCCAGGAGCTGATCATCACCCACCACGCCAAACCCGCGGCGGAGCTGCTGACGCGGCTGCGTGAGGCGGTCGACGAATTCGTGCGGGGGCACCCGGCGGATGACGACCGGACCGGGATCATCGTGAAACGGCGGTGAACGCAAACACCCTGCGCGCAACGCCCGGCCCAACCTGCACGAGGCGGCACGACGCCGCCGGTCCCCGCGCAGGTCCTGCCGCCGCATGGCGGCACATGACGAGCCAAACCCACGCTGAAACATCCAGACGCGAGCCCGCCTGGATGCGGGCGGCGAGATTGGGCGTCCGGGCCGGTCTGTGCCTCGCCGCAGGATGCGGCGGATCGCGCGGGGGTCCGTTCTGCGTTGAACGACACAGCATTCAGCGCACTGGTCACTGAGGCCGAGGGCGGCATGGACGCCGCCCGTAGATGCGCAAGGCGTCCGGAGGTCGGCGATGTGGTTGCGCGGGCGGTTGGCCCGGCGGCGGTTGCGGAACGGAGAATTGGAAGGGGAAGGGGAATTGGACCCGGAGAACGGGGAGCCGGGGTATCGCGAATTGGAGTTGTCAGCAGTCGACCCGCGATGCGGCGACGCTCCCGGACACGCCACCCACCTCCCGCTAGCATGTCCCCCCGTGCCCCGCTCCCGCCGCAACCTCCTCGCCTACCTCGCCCTCCTCACGCTCGTCGTCACCGCCGCGGCGGGGCTCGGACGTCATCTCGCTCGACCGGTGATGACACCCGTACGCCCGGGCGCCGGCGAACGGCTCGAGCGGCAGACCCGCGCGCTGATCGACGAAGCCATCGCCGACGTCGAACGCCACCCGCGGAACGCCGCCGCCCGCGGGACGCTGGGGCTCGTCTACGAGGCGAACGATCTGTGGCACGCGGCGCTCGCGACGTACCGCCAAGCGGCGGTTCTGGATCCAAGCGACGTCGCGTGGCGGTACCGGATGGCGGTGACGCTCCACGGCGTGGCCCGGACGGGCGAAGCGATCCGGCACCTGACCCGTCTGACGGAGACGCACCCCACGCACGCGCCGGCCTGGCATCGCCTGGGGGCGTGGCGTCTGGAGCAAGGTGATCTCGGCGGCGCGAAACGCGCCTTCGAGGCAGCGGCGACGCACGCTCCGGAACGCGGCGCCGGCTTGTCGGGGGTCGGGCAAGTCCAGTTGCGACGCGGCCGATACGCGGAGGCGGCGGCGACGCTCGAACGGGCGTTGGCCCTCGAGCCCGACGCGCAGCGGACGCACTACCTGCTCGGCCGGGCCTACGCCGGGGCCGGGCGTGACGCCGAGGCGGCGCCGCATCTCGCGCTCGGCGCCGGCGCGGCGATGCAGCCGCTGCCGGACCGGAACGACGAGCGACTCCTCGAGTTGATTGCCAACGCGCCGGCGCAGGTGCGGCGGGCCCGCTGGTGGCTCGAACGGGAGCAACCGACCGACGCGTTGCCGCTGCTCGCGGCCGCGGTGTCGGAGCGGGCGGAGGACACGACGCTGCGTTGCGAGTACGCCCGGGCGTGCGTGCGGGCCGGCGCACTCGACCAGGCCGAGACGATGATCACGGCGTTGCTCCTCTCGGCGCCGGACGAGTCCTGCTCCCATCTCGCGCTGGCCGAGTGCCGGATCGCGCAGGAACGCTGGGACGAAGCGCTCACCGCCGCAAACCAGGCGATCACCCACGCCCCCCGCCACGCCGGCGCCCGCCTCGCCCGCGGCCGGGCGTTGCATGCGCTCGGCCAGTCGCCGCTGGCCGGCACGACGCTGCTGACGGCGCGGGTCATCGACCCGGACGACCCGGAGATCGCGCTCGCCTTGGGCCAAACGCTCCTCGACATCGGCCAAGCGGACGTCGCGCGCACCCACCTGACCGCCCTCGCCGAGGTTGGACCGGGCCGGGTGGACCTGCTCACCCGCGGCGCAGCCGCGTTGCTCGACGCCGGCGACCCGGCCACCGCGACGCGGCTGCTCGACGTCGCCACGCTGACGGCCCCCGGCGACGAGCGGATCACGCGGCTCCGCGCCCGGCTGGAGGCCCCCGAGTGACCCCCGCCCGCCACGCCGTGATGATCGTCGTCGTCCTCGTCGCCGCGCTTGTCGCCGGCGTCGTGTCGTATCGCCACACGGCGAAGCAGACGCACGCGGCGGCGGAGGCGATCGGCCTGGTGCGTGACGCTGCCGGCGCGTGGGTGAACCCACCCGACCCCGGCGCCGACGCCGCCGGCGTGTGGTTCACCGACGTCGCGTCGGAGGCCGGTCTCGATGTCACGTACCGCTCGGGCGCCGCCGGGGCGTTTCAGTTCCCGGAGATCATGGGCGGCGGGGTCGCGTTCTTCGACGCCGACGGCGACGGTGATCAGGATCTCTACCTCATCCAGGGCGGCGCGATCGTGCCGCCGATTCAGGGCGCCCACCCCAACCGCTTCTTCCGCAACCGCGGCGACGGGACGTTTCAGGACGTGACCGCCGCGGCCGGGCTCGGCGACGTGCGGTACGGCATGGGGGTGGCGGTCGGCGACGTCGATCGCGACGGCGACCTCGATCTCTTCGTCGCCAACCTCGGACGGGACGTGCTGTACGTCAACGCCGGTGACGGGACGTTCGTGGACGGCACGGTCGCCGCGGGCGTCGGCGGTGACGCGGACGATTGGAGCGCGAGCGCAGCGCTCGTCGACTACGACGACGACGGCGCGCTCGATCTCTTCGTCGTTCGCTATCTCGATTGGTCGAGCGACGCTGAGCTGGCGTGCACCGGACCCAACGGCGATCGCGACTACTGCGGACCGCTCAGCTTCGACACGCCGACGCCCGACACGCTCTACCGCAACCGCGGCGACGGCACGTTCGAGGACATCACGGCCGCGGCCGGTCTGGACACCGCGACCGGGAACGGGCTGGGCCTCGTCGCTGCCGACTTCAACGGCGACCACCGCCTGGATTTCTACATCGCCAACGACGGCACCCCCAACCGGCTCTGGCTCCAGGATCCCACCGGCGTCTTCACGGACGCCGCCCCCGCGCTCGGCTGCGCCGTGAACGCCGAGGGCTTGAGCGAGGCCGGCATGGGCGTCGTGGCCGTCGACGTCGAAAACGACGGCGACCTCGACCTGTTTCTCAGCCACCTCGCGGGGGAGACCAACACGCTGTACCGCGCCGATGACGGTCGTTTCGTCGACGCGTCGAGTGGCACGGGTCTGGATCGGGCGAGCATCCTCGCCACGGGGTTCGGCATCGGCGCTGCCGACTTCGACCACGACGGCCACATCGATCTCTACGTCGCCAACGGGCGTGTGCGGCTGCCCCCGAGCCTCGTGCGCGCTGCGGGCGCGGATCCGTACGCGGAAGCCGATCAGCTCGTGCGCAACGACGGCGAGGGGCAGTTCAGCGTGGTCGTCCCGCCGGGCGGCATGCGTCCCGTTCCGATCACGACGAGCCGCGGCCTCGCCCTGGCCGACTACGACGGCGATGGCGACGTCGACATCGCGATCGTCGACCGCGACACCCGCCTCCGGCTGCTCCGCAACGACCGCGCGGCGACCGGTCGGTGGATCGCGTTCACCGTCCGCGATCGGCGTGGTCACGAGGCGCTCGGGGCGATGGTCACGCTCGAGACGAGCCACGGCCAGCAGCACCGGCTCGTCCACCGCACTGCCGGCTACCTCGCCAGCCACGACCCCCGCGTCCACTTCGGTCTGCCGGAGGAGGCGACGATCGAGGACGTGCGGGTGCGGTGGCGGGATGGGGTTCAGGAGTCGTTCGGGGCCAGGGCCCCCGGTGAGCGGCACGAGATCCAGCGGGCGGGCCGATAGGGCCGTCGGCAAGGTCGGTCACCGGCACGGGCCGCGGCGAGATCCGACAACGGCGACGCGACGAACCGGTCACGCCGGTCGGGCTTCAAAGCTCCTCGATCGAGTCAACGGCCTCACCACCCGGCTGACGGGGCAATTCGTGACCGAAGCAAGTCCGCGTCCGCGTTCGCGCGTGGGCCCGAATCCACCTCCCGGAGTCCCCCGGAACCCGCTCTCCGCCACCCGTTTGCCTCCCCCCCACCCCCCCGATACAGTACCCGCCTTGTTTCCAGAGGGCGGTTGCCGGAGTGGACAATCGGGGCGGGCTGTAAACC
>JABDLI010000234.1 GCA_013003065.1 Phycisphaerales bacterium
GGAAGTGCAGCGAATCCTGTCCGTCCTGTATCCGGAGGTGGACGCGGGCACGGACGCGGACACGGACGCGGACACGGACGCGGGCACGGACACGGACACGGACGCGGACGCGGACGCGGGCACGGACACGGACACGGACACGGACGCGGACACGGACACGGACACGGTCGCGGACACGGACACGGACGCGGACGCGGACGCGGACACGGACGCGGACACGGACACGGACGCGGGCCGCGGTTATCACCCCTCCCCCACCCCACCCCGCACGCTCCCCCGCGGATTTCGCGGATTCGACCCAAAGATCCCCGCCCCCCGCCCGTCGTCCCGATGACCCCGGAGGCGAGGAGGAAGGAACCGATGAAGCGAATCACCATTGGACTGACGGCACTTGGCGTCCTCTGTCTGCTCGGCGGCATGACGCTGGTCATGGCCACCCCCGAAGGGACTCTGCCCGTCACGTGCGTCGAGGAACCCGTGCCGTGCGACGAGCCCGGGAAGACGAGGCTCGACGGCACGACCATCGACGAACGCAACTGCTGGAAACCCCCCGTCGGATGCCTGCCGCCGCCCCCGCCGCCACCACGCTGCGGCGGCCCCGTGGTGCCGCCGCCACATGACGGCAACCCGCGTCTGATCTCGACCGATCTCTCCGTCAGTCGCGGCACGACCCTTCCGGTCGGCACGCTACAGATCGTGACGTTCTACGACGGGAGCACCGGTGACGGGACCCGGCTGCACGTCGAGTACGAGCGGCCCGACGGCACGGTCGACTGGCTCGATGCGTCGGACATCATGCCCTCGACCTCCAACCGCGGCCGGATCGATACGTACGAGTACACGCTCGGCGCGTGCACGCTCACCGGGCGTTTCGAAGTGCGGGGGGTGACGCCCAACGGCGTCATCGACGGTCTCGCCTTCAGCCTGTTCTGGCGTGACGCCGACGGGTTTCATCTGCTGCGCAGTACGAACCCAGATCCGGCGCAGATCACGACGCTCGTCGGCATATGGCCGATCGCCCTCAACGACAAGGCGTTCGAGCTCCGCACGCCGCAGCTCACGACGCCTGCCGGCCGGCAGCAGGCACGGATGATGATCTCCGGCGCCGAGTACATGCAGAACGGTCAATACCTGATGGCGATCCAGGAGCGGGCGGTTCGGATGAAGCGAACCGCGCAGAGCGAATAGACGCGTCGCGACGGGAGATCTGACTCCCCTGGGTCCCCCGGTGCCACGGACAGCGAAGCGTCCGTGCCGTCAGCGTCCATCGCGAAGGGGGATCTGACTCCCCTGCAATGATGGACGACCCACGGCACGGACGCTTCGCTGTCCGTGGCACCGGTATACTCGGCCCGTGCCCGCCCAACCCCGATCGCTCATCCGCCGCGTCATCGACTTTCCCCTCACGCGTTTGATCATTGCGCTGGGCGTCGTGATCGTCGCGGGGATCGCCGCGAGCGTCGTCGTCGACGTCACCGCGGGCGGGCTGGGCTTCGAGCGTGAGAGCACGGGCCGCACGCTCGTGGCGATGGCGATCATCGTGCCGGCCATCTCGATCGCGTATTGGCTGTACGTCCGCGTCATCGAGCGGCGGTGGGTGCACGAGCTGTCGCCGTGGTACGCGGTGCGGGAGCTGGGACTCGGCGTGCTCCTGGGGGCCGGGCTGTTCGCCGCCGTCATCGGCGCGATCGCGTTGTGCGGCAGCTACCGCATCACCGGGATCAATCCGTGGACGGTCGTCCTGCCGATCTTCGCGGTCTCGGTGATGGCCGGCGTCGTGGAGGAGATCGTCACGCGGGGGATTCTCTTCCGCATCGTCGAGGATGGCCTCGGCACGTGGGCCGCACTCGCGCTGTCCGCGGTGGCGTTCGGCTGGCTTCACCACGGCAACCCGAACGCGACGTGGGTGAGCAGCCTGTCGATCGCGCTCACCGCGGGCATCCTGCTCGCGGCAACGTTCGTGATCACGCGGCGGCTGTGGCTGGCCATCGGTGTTCATTTCGCCTGGAACTTCACGCAGGGCGGGATCTTCGGAGTGGCGGTCTCCGGTCACGAGGCCCAGGGGATCTTCCAATCGGAGCTGAGCGGTCCCGAGCTGATCGCCGGTGGCGCGTTCGGAGCCGAGGCCTCGATCTTCGCGATCCTCGCGTGCGTGCCGGTGGGGATCTACATGCTCGTGCGAGCGCACCGGGCGCATCACTTCGTGCGTCCGATGTGGCGGCGGCCGCCGGGGGTGAGCGGCACGCGGTCAGTCGCGTACTGGCAATCGCGGAAACGCATGAAGTACTACCGCCAGGTGCTGGCCGATGCGCGGACGTTCGCTCCGGATGCCCAACGCGTGCTCGACGTGGGCTCGCATCGCGCCCAGTACCTCGCGTGGTTCGACTGGATTCCGGAGAAACACGCCATCGATCTTCGCCGCCGGCCGGAGCAGGACGGGGTGATCGGCATCCACGGCGATTTTCTCGAGTACGAGCCGGAGCAACCGTTCGATCTCGTGCTGTGCCTTCAGGTCCTCGAGCATCTCGACGATCCGGCGGTCTTCGTCCGGCGGTTGTTCGCGACGGGACGGGTGGTGATCATCTCCGTGCCGTACAAGTGGCCGGAGGGCCGGTGCGTGCATCACGTGCAAGACCCCGTCGACGAAGCCAAGCTCGACGGCTGGGCCGATCGCGTCCCGATCGCCCGCACGATCGTGCGTGACGGCGGCGCCCGCCGGATGGTGGCGGTCTACGAGGGCGACGTGGGGCGTGTCGACTGACTCATCACCACGAGCGACGCTCGCGGACGAAAGGCACGTCGACGCCCCCCTGTCCGGGGGCCCATCCCGCGGCGGGCCGCCGGGATTCGAACACGCCGCCGTGGTCGACGCCGTCGACGCCGTAGCTGTACAGCCGGAACGGATGCGTCGCCACGTCGTCGTGACGCCGGTACCCGAACGGCGTCCCGGTGAGCGGATCGACCGGCACCGACGGCAGGATCTCGGGGGTGAGCTCGGCCAGCGTCCGGGGCCACTGCCCGCGACGGGCGTGGTACAGCTCGAGCGCGACGAGCACGCGCACGCCGGCGAGCTGCGAACGCAGCGGACCGTCGCTGCGCAGGTACGCGGCGTTCGGCATCAACGTCGCCGCGAGATGAAGCCGCGGACTGACCGCCGTTTCGAAATCCGACGGCTGGTGCGCACCGGTCCACCGCTCGTACGGGGCCAGCCGCGCTTCGGACATCAAGACGTCCATGACCCCGTCGTATCGTTCGACCTGGACTCGACGCGGCGCGAGGACGAACCTCGCCCGAAAGGCCGCCCGAGGAGCCGCCAGGAACCCGGGCCCACCGCCGCCGCCGCCCACGGCCATGCCACCGAGGAGCAGCCGCGTCAAACCCGGATGGCAATAGCCGTCGCCCTGGCCGTCATCCGTGAAGGTGCGTTGCACCGTGTCGTAGAACGAGGCCCGCTCGCCCTCCATCGGGTGCGCGATGCTCGCGATGCGACGGGTCTCGAGCGTGCGGAGCAGCCGAACGCAGGCGGCCTCGTCGAAGTCCGCCTCGACGAGCTCGTGGCCGAGCTCGTCCACGCCGAGCGACAGGATCGCGGCGGCAACGAGCCAATCGATGAACGTGCGTTGATGGGTGAGGGTTTCCGCGAGCGCCATCAGGCTGTCGAAATGCCGCGCGACGGCCGCGAAGTCGCCGTCTTCTGTTGCGAACCGCATCGCTGCCGCCTGGGTGCGGGCGAGCTGACGCATCGGCGCAAGCATCGGAAGCTGCGTGTTCAACATCGGGGGATTCGGATCCGCCGTGGACGTCGCCGGCCGGTAGCCGATCGGGCCCGCCGCAAACGCGTCGAGGCGGGCGAACACGCCGGCGTCGGCGAGCGTCGCCATCGTATCCTGCTCCCGCTGCGTGACCGTCAGGTCGTCGTGTGCCCGGAGCGCGAAGGAAAAGTCCGAGCCACCGTCGTCCCACTGGTCGCGGGCCTCGAAGCCCGCTTCGCGGTAGATGCCGTCGTGCTCCTGCCGCACCGTCTCCATGTGCCCAATCGTCTCGACGAGCGACTCCCAGGCCGCGTGGGCATCGCGACGCTTTGTGTTCGTGACGCGCTCGAACATCACGAGGAGCCGCTCGTGGTAGTTGACGGCCACGTTCGGCTGGCTTCGTATGAGGCGGTCCAGCTCGAACGTCAGCCAACCGGCAACGAGGACAACCAGCGTCAGCAGACCGAACGCCACGCGCGGCGCGGTAACGTGCCGCCGCCAGGCGGGCCGCGGCCGCGGAGGACGCAACGCCGCCAACGCCCGACGCCGGTTCCGCCAACGCCAGGTCGTCTTCCCGATCAGCCGGCAGCCGAGCATCATCCCGGTGAGGGCCACACCAAGCAGGGTCAGCAGCAGCGATATCGGCAGCGGATGCAGATCGAACAGCCAATCGAGCAGCGCCAACTCGTCGGCAACGATCAAGACGAGCGCGAAGACGGCCCCGTAGAGAAGGTGTGGAATCGAAAAATCTGCACGCCACCCGGCGGCGACGGGCCCGCCGAGCAGAAGGAGGGCGACGACCCAGTCATCTGGCTGAAGCCACCCGGGCGTCTGCTGCTCGACGAGCAGAAGCAGCCAGCGAAACGCAAACACGCCGAGCGCCCACGCGACGAGGATGACGACACCAAGCCGCGGCGCGTGGGGAACGGCGTGAAACGTGCGGGTGTCGGCGGCATCGAACGGCGTCCCGCACTCGGGGCACGTGCCGTCTCTGAGGTGGTGAAGGTCATACCGGCAGCGGCGGCAGAACATGCCTGATCATACCGCGGAAGCGGACACGGACGCGGATGCGGGCACGAACGCGAACGCGGACACGGACACGGCCGCGGACCCGGACACGGCCGCGGACCCGGACACGGACACGGACACGGACGCGGACACGGACGCGGACACGGACACGGCCGCGGACACGGACACGGACACGGACACGGACGCCCATCGCGCAACCGCGCGACCCAACCTGCACGAGGCGGCATGGACGCCGCCGGTAACCACGCAGCCCTGCACCCGCCGGAGGCGGTGCGAAAAATAGTCCGAACCCACGCCCAAATCTTCACTGACCAGCTCGCAGGATGCGAGCGTCATATGAGGCCCACGACAACTGGGGTCGAGCCGCAGGACGCGGCGTGAACAACGC
>JABDLI010000138.1 GCA_013003065.1 Phycisphaerales bacterium
CCGCGTCCGCGCCCGCGTCCGCGCCCGCCTCCGCGCCCGCGTCCGGGTCCGTGCCCGCCTCCGGCCTTTTTTTTGGCTTGGCCGCCTCCTCTTTCGTGATCTAGACTGCAGATGGCCCACCCGGTCAACATCAAGGAGCCATCACCATGCCTCCTCACCTTCGGTCGAAGACTCACGGCGCAATCGCGTCGATCGCCGTCCTCTCCGCCGTCCTGTGCGCGGCCACCGCCTCCGGCGGAGGGTCGACGCTCTTCGTTGACGACGACGCTCCCCCTGGCGGCGACGGTCGATCCTGGGACACCGCCCATCGCTTCCTGCAGGACGCGTTGACCGCCGCGAGCGATCCCGATCGGGGCGTCGGCCACATCCGGATCGCGGAGGGCGTCTACCGACCCGACCGCAGCGAGGCCAACCCCGCCGGCACCGCGAATCGGACGGTCAGCTTCCGGCTGACGGGCGGCATCGCTCTGGTCGGTGGCTACGCCGGACTCGGTGCGGCCGACCCCGGGGCCCGCGATCCCGCGTTGTTTCCAACGATCCTCTCGGGCGATCTCCTGGGAAACGACGAGCCGGATGCCATGTATGAGGACAACAGCCTGCACGTCGTGAACGCCAACGGAGCGCGCGCGGCGTCCCTCGATGGGTTGACGATCACGGCCGGCTTTGCCGACGGCCCCGACGATGCCCGGGGCGCCGGCATCATCGTCGTGGACGGCGTCCTCGACTTGATCGACTGCACGCTCGCCGGCAACCGAGCGATCTTCGACGGCGGGCAGCACGCCCGCGGCGGCGCCGTCTGGGCGCAGGGATCGGACCTGCTTGCGACCGACTGCGTGTTCAGCGGCAACCATGCCCGCCGGGGCGATGACACGCACCCGGCGGGTGGCGGCGCCGTCGCGGCTTCGGCTTCCACGGTGACGGCCATCGGATGTCTCTTCGAAGCCAACCGGACGAACGCGCTCGAGGACGGCAAGGGCGGCGCCGTGTGGGCGGCGACCGGGACCGATCTCACCCTGGTCGATTGCCGGTTCGAATCGAACCGCGTCTTCACCAGCAACGAGCAGGCCGAGGGCGGCGCCGTGTTTCTCTCCTCGGCGACCGCCACCATCACCGAGTGCACCTTCCGGGCGAATGAAGCCTGCGGCTCCTCGCCCGACGTCGACGGCGACGGCTTCGGCGGGGCGTTGTTCATGTTCAACTCAACGGCCGCGCTCGACCGCTGCCGCTTTCTCGGCAACGCTGCCTGCGCGGACAAGGCTGCGTTCGGCGGCGCGATCCACCAGATCGACTCGTCACTCGACCTGGTGAGCTGCCTCCTGAGCGGCAACCTGGTGGAATCGTCCGACATCCTCGAGCAGGGTGCGGCGCTCTACGCCCGCAACGCACTGACGACGGCGGTGAACTGCACGTTCGTGGCCAACGGCAGCCTGCCACTCAACTTCCGGGACAACGGCATCTCCCACGCCGGTCAGATCATGTCACTGGCGAACTGCATTCTCTGGGACAACGGCAGCGACGATCGACAGAGCACGCAGGACGCCCAGATCGACGCTCCCCCCGGGGAGGTCGTCGTGAGCCACACGATCGTCCAGGGGTGGGATGGAACCCTCGGCGGAATCGGCAACCACGGACGCGACCCCGGGTTTGCCGACGCCGACGGCGGGGATGACATTCCCGGTACTGCCGACGATGACGTCCGTCTGACGTCCGGCTCCCCCGCCATCGACGCGGGGGACAACAGCGTCGCCTCCGGCACCCTCGACCTCGACGGCAACTCGCGTTTCGTGGACGACCCGGCCACGGCGGACACCGGAACGGGCACCGCCCCGATCATCGACATGGGACCGTACGAGTTCCCCGGCGCTGCGTGCGATTGGGACCTCGACGGGGACAGCGAAGTCGGATTCACCGACCTGCTGCAGGTCCTCGCGGCGTGGGGCGCGCCATATGGCTTCGCGGATCTGGTGGCGTTGCTGGCGCAGTGGGGGGTGTGCCGCTAGCATCGATGGCGTCGCAACCCGCCCGATCGGATCCCGAGCGGCTCGCGACCACCGATCCCGATTCCTGTCTTCCGAGGTCGCAGCAACACAATGAAGTTCTTCGAACGGTTCCTCACCCTCTGGGTTGCGCTCTGCATCGCCGGCGGGATCGTCCTCGGCAAGCTCGCGCCCGGACTGGCGTCGTGGCTCGACGGGATGTCGCTCGAGGTCGGCGGCGCGCCGGTCGTGTCGATCCCGATCGCGGTGTGCCTCTTCTTCATGATGTATCCCATCATGGTGAAGATCGATTTCGCCGAGGTCGTCAAGGCCGGGCGGAGCGTGAAGCCGGTTGCGATCACGCTCTTCATCAACTGGGCCGTCAAGCCGTTCACGATGTACGGCATTGCCGTCCTGTTTCTCGGGACGATCTTCCACGGCCTCATCGGACCGGACGCCGTCGATCTCCTGCGGATGCCCGTGGGGCTCGACCTCGAGCCCGGCGCGACCTACGGCGCCGGCACGGTCGTCCTCCAGGATGGCGTGACCATGCTCCAGGTTCCGCTCTGGCGGAGCTATCTGGCCGGGTGCATCCTCCTCGGCGTCGCCCCGTGCACCGCGATGGTCCTCGTGTGGGGTTACCTGGCCAAGGGCAACGACGGCCACACGCTGGTGATGGTGGCGATCAACTCGCTCGTGATGCTCGTGCTCTACGGAGTTCTGGGCGGCTTCCTGCTGGGCGTCGGCCGCCTGCCCGTGCCGTGGCAGGCGCTCCTGCTGTCGATCTCGGTCTACGTCGCGTTGCCGCTCGTCGCCGGGTACGCCAGCCGGAAGCTCATCATCGCCGCGCGAGGCGAGACCTGGTTCCAGGAGCGGTTCCTGCGGTTCCTCACGCCCGTCACCATCGCGGCGCTCCTGATCACGCTCGTGCTGCTCTTTCTCTTCAAGGGCGACGTGATCCTCTCGAACCCGCTCACGATCGTGTGGATCGCGGTGCCGCTGTTCCTCCAGACCGTGCTGATCTTCGGCCTCGGATACGGGTTGTCGCGCGTGTTCAAGCTCAGCTACGAGGACGCGGCGCCGACGGCCATGATCGGCGCCTCCAACCACTTCGAGGTCGCCATCGCGACCGCGACGATCCTCTTCGGTCTTTCCTCCGGGGCGGCGCTGGCGACCGTGGTGGGCGTGCTCATCGAGGTGCCGGTGATGTTGATGCTGGTGAGGATCTGCGTGCGGACGAGGGGGGTGTTTGGAACGGAGGAGGGCGGCTGAGGGCGTTGCGGTCCGGGGCCGGGTCCGGGGCCGGGGCCGGGTCCGTGTCCGCGTCCGGGTCCGCGTCCGTGTCCGGGTCCGTGCCCGCGTCCGCGTCCGCGGCTCACGCGATTCGGTGGGGCATTGCCTCGCCGGCGAGCGCCGCGACGACGTTGTCGACCGCGATCTCCATCATCCAGATGCGATCCTCGCGGGTCGCGCTTCCGAGGTGGGGGAGCATGAACACGTTGTCCAGCTCGGTCAGCCCCGGGTGGAGCGCCGGCTCGTTCTCGTAGACGTCGAGACCGGCCGCCGCGAAGCGACGCGTCCGCAGGGCGTCGACCAGGGCGGCCTCGTCGATGACGGCGCCCCGTGCGGTGTTGACGAGGATGGCGGTCGGACGCAGCCGGGCGAGGCGGTCCGCGTCGAAGAGGTGACGCGTCTGGGCGGTGAGCGGCGTGTGGATCGAGACGACGTCGGCCTGCGCGAGACCCTCGTCGAGCTCCACCCGCGTGGCGTGCAGTGGCGGCGCTTCGAATTCGGGATGACGCGAGCGCGCGTGGTAGAGCACCTTCATGTTCCAGCCCAGGCTGCGTCGTGCGGTGGCGTAGCCGATGCGTCCCGCTCCGACGATCAGGAGCGTCTTGCCGACGACGCGTTCGCCCAGGAGCTGATCGGGGGCGATGCCGGTCCACGATCCCGATCGCACGAGCTGCGTGCCTTCCGTCGCGCGACGCGCGGCGCCCAGCAGCAGCAGCCACGCGACGTCGGCGGTGGGTTCGGTGACGGCGCCGGGGGTGTGACCGACGGCGACGCCGCGTCGGGCCGCTTCCTCCAGATCGATGTTGTCGACACCGACGGCGTAGTTGCTCACGACCACGAGCTGCGGTCCCGCGGCGTCGAAGAGCTCGGCGTCGATCTTGACGTCCATCGGCGTCGCCAGCAGCCCGTGGATGCCCGCGCATCGCGTGAGCAGCTCGCTGCGCGGCATGCATCGGTCGGCCGGGTACTGCCACACGCTCGCGTGACCCGCCGCGTGGAATCGCGCGACCGCATCACCGGGCAGAGGCCGGGTGATCAGGATCCGCGGAGCGGCGGTGGAGGCGGAGGGCTCGGTCATGGTCGCCGATCAGCCGGGTGATCCGCTCTCCTCTCCGGCCCGTGAAGTGTTCCGCATGTCTTCCAGCACCCGTTCGGCCGTGCCCGCGTCGGGCATGGGCTCCGGCGCCGGCACCCGGAAGACGTCGAACTGACCCCGCACGTCGAAGCCGCTCGGATCGATGCCGACCATGACCGGTTTTTCGACGCGCGTGCCCGCAAAACGGACGGTGATCCGACGCAGATCATCCTGATCGGCGTTCATCGTCCGGCAGAGCGCGGGCTCGTCGCCGCTGAGCGGGTTGGGTTGCACCAACGCGTCGCCGTCGAGCACCGATTCGTCGAAACGCGCGGCGTCGATGTCCATGTGCGCCCACCGCACATCGGGCGGATCGCCATGGTGAATTCGCCACCGGTCGGCCAGCGCGCCGCCGGGACCATCTTCCTCGAAGGGCACCAGCGTCACCTGCACTTCCATCGCGTCCTCCGCAATCTCCGGCACGAACAGCACGGTGTCCACGCTCTGGAGCATGGCCACCATCACCGGGGCGACCAGTCGGCCGTCGGACGCGATCACGTACTTGATCGGACGCACGTGCTCGTCGAATCGGAGGTCCGCGCGGGTGTGACCACGGAGAAACGCGTGAGCGCGAGCGACGAGGTCGTCGGTCATGATCGCATGGTATCCCGCCCCGCCCCCTGGTGTCAGACCCGTCACCGGCGGCGACGGTCGGCACCGTCCCGTACCATGGCCGCCTCGTGACGCTGGTTGCCGTTCCCATCTTCGTCGACACGTCGGCCGACATCGCGGACGCCCACGCCGCCGCCGCCGCGGCAGCCGCTGCGGGCGCGACCCTCGTCGAGTGGCGGGTCGATCGGCTGGGCGATGAGGACGCCGCCGACGCGGCCGTGCGCCGGCTGCTTGCCGGAAGCCCGCTGCCCGCGATTCTCACCTGCCGATCCGTCGCCGAGGGCGGACACGCCGAGGATCCCGCCCGCGCGCTCGCGTTGCTCGCCGCCGCCACGCGGGCCGAGTCTCCACCCCGCTACGTCGATTTGGAGCTGACGCTCACCGATCACCCGGCCGCCGCGGCCGTGATCGACGGGGTTGCCGCGTCCGGGGAGATCGGCCTGCTGCTGTCCACCCACGACTTCGACGGCCGTCCTCCCGATCTCCTTCAGCGCATCGAACGCATGACCACGCACCCGCACGCCGCGGTCGTCAAGGTGGCGTGGATGGCGCGTTCGTTGCGTGACAACCTGGAGGCGTTCGACCTTCTCCACGCCCGCCGGACGCCGACCATCGCCTTGTGCATGGGGCCCTTCGGGTTGCCGTCGCGGGTGCTCGCCGGAAAGTTCGGGGGGCTCATCACGTTCGCGTCCAGCGCCCCCGGCGCCGAGAGCGCACCGGGGCAGCCGACGCTCGCGGACCTCGAGCGGTGCGGGTTCGAGCGGGTCGGCGACGCGACGCGGGTCTACGGTGTCCTCGGGTGGCCGATCGGTCACTCGCGGAGCCCCACGCTCCACAACGCGGTCTTCCGGCAGATGGAGTGGGACGGCGTCTACCTGCCGCTCCCGGTACCGCCGGAGTGGGAGCACTTCAAGGCGACGGTGGGAGCGTGGGTCGATCACCCGACGCTTGGATTTCGCGGTGCGAGCGTGACCCTGCCGCACAAGACGCACCTGGTGCGGTTCGTTCGCGAACGGGGGGGCGTCGTCGGGCCGGAGGCGTCCGCGATCGGCGCCGCCAACACGCTCGTGGTCGGGGACGACGACGCGATCGCCTGCGTGAACACCGACGTGCCCGCGTTGCGGGCGACGCTGCTGGCGGGCATGCGCACGGACACGCTC
>JABDLI010000240.1 GCA_013003065.1 Phycisphaerales bacterium
CGTCCGTGCCGTCAGCGTCCATCGCGAAGGCGTGCCTGACTCCCCCGCGCAAGGTACGACGCACGGCACGGACGCTTCGCTGTCCGTGGCACCGTCGCGAAGATTTGGAATTGGAGACGGAATTGGAATTCGGCCCGACGAGCCGCGTCCGGTTACCCCCGCTTCCGCTCCAGCCGCTCGAACTCCACCGCATACCGCACGCCCCCGAGCGTCGGATCCTGCGCCCGCAGGCGGTTGATCTGCGGCACGATCTTGTGCGTGTTGCGACCGACGAGGTCGAGGATCTGCAGGATGCGCAGGTTCGCCTGCCAGTAGAAGTGGTGCCCGAGGTCGAGCCCGCCGGCCGCGAGACGCTTGTAGAGGACGATCGCCTCGGCCAGGTGATCCGCTCCGAGCCGGTACAGGCACTCCGCCCGCCCCAGCAGCACCTCGGCCGCATGGGGGTTGGTCCGGGCGAGGCGGTCGTACAGCCGCAACGCCGCCTTCGTCTGTCCGGACGCGAGGTGACCCTCCGCCGCGCGGTGCTGGTACGCAGCGCGACGTGACGCGTCGAGGTCTGCCGACCGCAGCCACTCGTCGAGCGCAGTGGCGAGGGGCGCGATCTCCGGGCCGAACCGCGTGGTGACCTCGTCGGTGGGCGTCCCCTGATCGAGTTCGCGACGCTGCTCGTCGAGCAGCCGGGCGAGCATGGCGTCGAGCACGACACCGGCCTGCTCGGGGGCGGTCTCCAGGAATTGACCCACGGCCCGCCGGGCCTCCTCCGGCCGATCGGCCGCCTGGGAGGCGCGGATCCGCACCCGCAACGCGCTCGCGAGGACGGTCGGCTCGAGCCCGGGCGTTTGTTCGATGCCCGCGATCGCCTCGAGCGCCCGGATGGGCTCGCCCGCCCCCAGCAACGCCTCGGCCTCGATGACCTGCAGCTCGGTCGCGTAGAACCGCAGGTCACCGGCCCGACGCGGGGAGGCCGTCGCCGCGGCCGCTTGCATCGCCGCCCGCGTCTGCGCGGCCTCGCGTCCCAGCTCGGTGAACCGGGTGGTCCCCGGCGGCGCGTCGGGATCGTTCGCGTGTGCCCGCAACGCCCCGACCGCCGCGAACCGCGCATCGAGCGCGACTTCGGCGGCGGGGTCGATCGCGCGCAGGTGCGTGAGCGCGGCCTCGGGGTCCCCCTGCGTCGCGGCCAGACGCCCCGCGAGCAATCGCCACCGATCCACCGACGCGACCGGGGGCGTGCGTGCGAGCAGCTGGTCGAGCGTCTGCTGGAGAAGGGCCGCCGCCTCGGGATCCTCCGGACGCGAGCGGTGCTGCCGCCAGGCGAGCGTCGCCGCGGCCTCGAGCCACCGCTCCGCCTCTCGGTGCCGCGGGTCGTTCGTCGCCAGCTCCAGCCACGACCTCACGGCCGCGGCCGGCCGCCCGGCCGCATGGAGGGCGCGGCCCAGACCGATCAACGCGGCCGAGCGCACCGGGGCGGACACGCCGGCGCGTCCGAGCGCGGTCTGGTACAGCGCGATCGCCTCCCCGCGTCGACGCTCGTCCGTCCGCACCCGTTCGGCGCGAGCCACGGTCACGATGGCAGGCAACGACTCCAGCGGCGTGTCATCCTCGGCGGCGTCCGCGAGGCGTTCGAAGATCAGCTGCCGCAACGCGTCCGGATCGACGCCGGTTTCCCGCTCGAGGAACGCGAGGTAGGGGTCGAAGCGACGAGCCGGCTCGGCGGTCACCGAGCGTTGGTCGACAAGGATGAGACGGTGAAACAGGTGCTCCGGACCTGAATATCTCGACTCCAGCGGGCGGAGACGGTCGTCGCCCGCGCGCCCTCCCCCGCTCGCTCGCGCGAGCTGCACCTGCCCCAGCCGCGCGGCGAAGACATCCGAGGGATGGGTGTCGGGATTGGCGATGATCGCCTCCAGCCGCGTTTCGGCATCGCCCGTGTCGCCGACGCCGATGCGGGCGAGGGTCGCGAACAACGCCGCCCGCTGCCCCAGCTCACCGGCCAGGTCGTCCGGCAACGGCTCCAGGACGTCGGCCGCAAGCTGCAGATGCCGGTGTCGCTGCGTGTCGTCGCGGGCGAGAAACGCCTGCATGAACGCCGCGGCGCCACGCAGGAACGGCACGCGACGCATCCCTTCGTCGCGGGCGAGACGCCGGCGTTTGAGCTGCAGCGTCTCGTCGGTGCGGTAGCCGGGACGCGACTCGAGGTCGAGGATCGTCTGATCGATCGCCCGCTCCGCCGCGGCCGCGGCCACGCTCATCTGCTCCGTCGCCGCGACCAGCCGCGTCCTTTGCGTCCGCGGCAGGCGGCCGAAGACGGTGGTGAGGATGCTCCCGCCGGGCGTGATCGACTCGAACCACAAGTCGGAGGCCTGGTCCGCGAGCCAGATGCCGCGATCCGGGTGCGCGGGATACCCGTCGATCAACCCGGCCCGCTGCGTGAAGATGCGATTGAGCTGGGCCGGGCGTTCGGCGTCATCCAGGTCCGGCAACGTCAGGCGAAGCAGCTCGATCTCGAACCGGTCGGCGAGCACGGCGTTGGCGGGCGGCTCCGTCGTCAGGACGTGCTCGAGCACGTCGGCCATGCCGGCATCGACGAGCCCCTGGAGGAACGCCTCCTCGTCCAGCCGCTCGCGGAGCGACTGCCCGGCCCCACCCGACGCGACAAGGGCGACGGTCAGAAGGGCGGTCGGAAGATGACGCCGGCGGATCACGCGTGCCTCCTTCAGCCCGCCCGCCCGAGCGTCACGTTGGTGAAGCGGGCGCGGGCGGCGGCGTTGAACGTCTCCATCGCATGCTGCCACCGCGTCGTGCGGGTGGGCTCGATGATGATCGGGTGCGACGGCTCGAACAGACCGCCCGGTACCTCATCGGCGATCCGGCGGCTCCGCAGGAACTCGTGCAGATCATCGAACGTCTCCGGCTGCGGGTACGGCCCGTCGATGCGGAGCCGGTAGCCCTGTCGCCCGAGCGTCGCGATCTGGATCCGCAGCGGCTCCTCGTCGAGCTCGAAGGGATCGCGGGCGGCCTGGGCGGCGCGGCGGTCGGGGAGGTCCAGGCGATAGACCTCTTCGCCCAGCTTGAACTCGGTGGCGACCATGAAGTAGACGAGCAGCAGGAACGTGACGTCGATCATGGCGGTGAGGTTGAGCGCGATGCGAGGACGGGCGCGGCCGCGACGCTGCCGCGCGGTGCGGTGCTCGATGACGGTGTCACCGTTGGCGTCCTGCTCGACACTTCGGGGATCGTCACTCATCCCGCACCACCACCAGGTTGATCCGCGGTCGCGCGCCGACATCGCCGGCGTTGCCGGCTGCCGTCGACACCGCCTGCAGGACGGGCTGCACCCACTCGTAGTGCGTGCGTTGGTCGGCCCGCAGGTTGATCCGCATCGAGGGGTTGCGTCGCAGCAGGGAGGCGAGCTCGTCGGTGAGCTGGCGTCGCCCCCCTTCCGTCGCCGGCAGGACGGTCGCGCCGAGCTTGTACTCCCGCGCGCTCCCGTCGGCGGCGGGCACCACGTTGATGACGGCGCGTTGCTCGTCGCCGGGCAGCTCCGTCCGCGGATCCGCCAGCTCGGGCAGCGACATGTCCACGTTCTCGACCTCGACGATCTGGGAGACCAGCACGAAGAAGACGATGAGCAGGAACGTCACGTCGATCATCGGCGTGAGGTTCGCGTGCAGCTCGGCGGGACCGCGACGGTGCAGACGGCTCATGACGTCTTCTTCGCCTTGCCTTCCTTGGCCGGCGGCTTGGGCCGGAACTGGTTCACCATTTCCTCGGCGACGAGCGTCGCTTCGGCGGTGAGGGCGTCGATCTTGTTGCGGACGATCGCGTAGCCGGCCAACGCGGGAATCGCGACGACCAGACCCCAGAACGTCGTCGTGAGCGCCGTGCCGATGCCGCCGGCGAGCAGCACCGGATCGGCATTGCCGCCGGCGACGACGATCGCCTGGAACGCGAGGATCATGCCGTAGACCGTTCCGAAGAGACCGATCATCGGGCTCACCTGACCGAGCACGTTCAGGTATTCGATGCGGCGAAGGCGATCGGTCGTCAGCTCGTCGGAGGTCTGCTCGAGGCTGCGCACCATCGCCGAGAACCCGTGGTTCGCCTCCCGGAGGGCGGCGCCGAGCACGTGGCTGAAGAAGCTTTCCTCCGTTCGCGTCAGGTCGATCGTCTCGCGGTACCGCCCGTGCTGGAGGAGCGTCCGCGCCTGCTCGACGACGCCGGCGGGAAGGATGCTCTTTCGCTGGTTGGTGAGGGTCATGTACCCGATCAGCCCCAGGCTCGCGAAGGAGAGCGCGAGCAGGAACCAGATGATGAAGCTGCCGACGATCTCCAGCTCCCGGTCATCGCTCCCGGGGACGATGCGGGTCGAGACGAAGAAGGCCTGACCGAAGCTCGTGCCGGAACGCCCGGCGGAGGCGGCCGCCGCGGGCGGGTCTGGCGTCCCGACGTCGATGTCGAACGGCTCCTCGCCCTGTCCGCGGGCGACCGAGATCAGGATCAGCGTGGCCAGGACGGCGATCAGCAGTGGGAGCAGGGATCGCACGAAACTCACCTCCGTTCGTGATCACCTGCGGCCGGGGGCGGCAGACGATCGATCGTTTCTTGCGCGCGGCGGACGACGTCGTCCTGACCACGCTCGCGGCCGAGCGCAACGGCCTCCTCGAGCAACCGGCGTGCGATGTCCGGCCGGTTGAACTCATCACGGTGGATCTCCGCCGTTTCGATCAATGCCACGGCCGCCGCCGGTTCGTTCCGGTGAAGCAACGCCGAGCGCGCGAGCATGACCGCGGCGTCGCGGGGGCGGCCGATCGCGCGGAGGGTCTGTCCGTAGACGAGCAGGTAGCGACCGAGGGCACCGGGCGGATCGGCCTCCAGCCGCTCGCACGCCGCGAGCGCTTCGACCGTGCGTCCCGAGCCGAGCATCGACTCGATGGCCGTCAGCCCGCGTCCGTTCGACACGGGCGGCGACGCGGGACGCCGCCTCGGGGGCGGCTCGCGGCGGGCCGGGGTTCGGGTCGACGGCGGCTCGCGTACGACTGGGGGCGGGGACGGCGGGGGCGCGGACGTCGACGGCGGGCCACGATGCCCCCGCCGCAGCGTGTCGACCGAAACGCCCGACAGCGTCGTGCCGGCGGCCGGGGGCGTGCCGGTGTACTCGAGAGCGAGACCGTCGTGGATGGGCTGAATCACCCGGAGCAGCCGATCGAGGACGTCCTGCAGGGCGCGGTGCCGGATGCGGCGTCGGGCCGCGTGCAGGACGGTCACCGCTTCGCGGGCAGCCTCGAACGACGGCCGATTCGGCGCCGACATGGGGACGAGGTGCCGCCACGCCGGATCCTCACGCAGCACGCACAGGGCCCCGAGATGGCTGGCCGCCTGCACGTATTCGCCGCGGGCATCGTGGATGTGGACGAGACGGCGACGGATCCACAGCCGCTGCACGTCGCTGCGTGCTTCCAGGAGCGACGAGAGCATGGCGTGCAAACCCGCGTCGGAATCGGTTGCCAACGTCTGCTCCGCGACCGCGAGCGACGGCAGATCGGTGAACGTGATCTCCGCGATGTCGTCGAGGTCGCGGTACTGCCGGCGACCGCGGGGATCGGCGTAGTAGAGGCGACCGGTGCGCATGTCCTGCACCGTGCACTCCGGCAACGCCAACGTGGAGCCGTGCAACCGGATGGTGTCGGCGGTGACCGCGTGCGTTGCGCCGCCGATCAGGCACGCGGCCAACGCTCCCCGCACCGCGAAACGAAATGACACTCGATCGCTCATGGCGCGCGCAGCCCCAGCTCGGCGCGATCGAGCAGCTTGTAGCCGCCGGCGCCCCCGTGCTCTTCCGCGATCCGTTCGAGCGTGCCCAGCGGATCGGGATCGAGAAACTGCACGCAGTTGATGCGGGTGACCCGACGGCCGTTCCGCGGATCACGCGGGTTGAGCCGGTCGAGCAACGCGAGCAGATCGGCCTGATCGATCTCGAACTCGCCGGAGCCGGTGATGTCCTCGCTGAGCAGGAAGATGACGTCCGGCTGGTGGCGCAGTGCCTGCTCGAGCGCCGCGAGCGGGTTCGAGCGTCCGGCGGGGATCACGTTCGCGTCGATCCAGGCGAGCACGCGGGCCACCTCCTCGTCGCTGGCGGGGGTCAGGCGATCGGCCGGCGGCACGACGACCGCGCGGTTGCTCGTAAAGAAGATGACGCCGAACTCCTGACGCGGCGTGAGCCCGTCGAGCGAGCGGGCCAGCTCGTCGAGGACGAGCGGCAGCGAGCGGATCATCGACCCGGAGGCGTCGATGACGTAGACGACCTGCCGCGCGTTCGTCGACGAGAGCCCGACGAACGTGGCGACCGCTTGCAGCGGATCCGGCGCGAAGCGGGTCATCGACGCCCCGCTGGCGGCGTTGGAGATCAGATCGAGCGGCTCGATCGACTCGTCCAGCGCTTCGTTGAGACGCTCGTCGAGCCAATCGGTCTCCGAGCGATCCTGCGTGACCTCGGGGTTGATCGCGACCTGCTCGTGCGTGAGCCGGGCGAGCGGCTCGTAGGTCATGGCATCGAAGTCGGCGACGATGACCACGGGCGGCGTGTCGCTCTGGAGCCGCACCACGGTCCACGTGACGAGGAACCCGAAGATGATCATGCCGACGTGAGCGGCGAGGGAGAGCACCCACGGCAGGACGCGTTTGACGGCACGTTCGGTGTCCGACTCCACGCCCAGATCGGGTGACGCGTTCCCGCCCATCATCTGGAGCGGATCCGGGTCCCCGGCGGCGGGTGCGCCGGTGGGCGAATCAGATCGGAAACCGTCGGCGTCTCGCGGCACGGTAGATCACGGCTCGGCGCCGACAAGAGCCCGCACGCCGGCGCCGAGCGATTGCGGGGTGACGCGAGCGCGAACGGTCACGCGAACGATGGCGAATGCCTCATCGACGCAGCCGAAACCGCTGCCCGCACCGGACTATTCGATCCGGGCAGACAGCATACGCCGGGGGGCCGCGGCGTGCCGCCGGTGACGCGGTTTCGCGGGCGGGTCGGGAATTCCCGGCGGATCGCTCTCAGACGGGACGTGCTCCACCGACGGATGCCGAGTCATCCTCGACGTCGAACTCGTCGGTGTCCACCGTCGCCGATCGCCGCTTGAACAGGAGCCGGTCGAGGCTCAGCGGCCCCGGCCCGGTGAAGAACACCCCGAGCGCGAGCACGAACAGCCCGAGCTGGCTGAACAGCGTGTTGAAGTTGGGGATGTTCTTCGCGAAGTGGAACGGGTTCGTCTCGTGCACGTGGTTGATGTTCATCGACACGAGGTAGAACGCCACCGCCATGGTGATCGCGAGACCGAGGCCCCAGATGCGGCTGAACAACCCGAGCAGAAGCAACCCGCCGCCGACGAGCTCCGTGAGCGCGGCCGCCCACGCCATCGCGACCGGTTGCGGCCAGTTCTGACGCGCGCACAGCAGCGTGATCTTGTGCAGGCTGCGGGCGCTGCCGGCGTTGCCGGGCGTCGTCACGGGAACGGGCGTGACGGTTTCCGGATCGACCGGAGGGGCGGCGACCTCTTCCTCGACCTCGGCCGGCGGCTCGTCGGCGTCGACGACGGGCGGGATCTCCTCGTCGAGGTCGAGCGGCGGGTACCCCTCGCCCTCTTCTTCGGTGCCGGTGGTCTTCGGCGGATCCTGACGTTCGACGTGCCGTGTCGGCGGGGTTTCCGGGTCATCCTGCCGGAACGAGGCGAGGACGATGCCCGGCTCGGCCCCCATGAGCCGGGCGGTGGTCTCCGCCTCGAGCGTGACGCCGAGCGAGCGGAGCATGTCCGCGTCCCGCGGGTCGTACTGGGTGGTGGTGCTGAGCTTGTTGTAACCGGTCGTCATGAACGCGAGCGCGAGAACGAGGCGGCTCAACGTCGGAACGATCGCGGTACCGGCGAACTGGCTGAATTTCATGTCCCTGCTCCTGAAACCACGGGCGCCGACACGCGGTTGCCCGGAAGGGAACGTGCTTCGATAATCCTACCGCATCCCCCACATTCGCGGGCGTGGCGGAATTGGCAGACGCGCTGGATTTAGGTTCCAGTGGGGGCAACCCCGTGGAGGTTCGAGTCCTCTCGCCCGCATTGCACCGATCCAGGGCCGATTCTGCGCCATACGAGGATTTGTTGGGGATCGTGGGTTGTGGGTTGCGGGGAGGCGGGGACCGACGCGGACGCGGACACGGACGCGGACACGGAGGCGGACACGGAGGCGGACACGGACGCGGACGCGGGCACGGACGCGGGCACGGACGCGGACGCGGACGCGGGCACGGACACGGAGGCGGACACGGACGCGGACGCGGACACCGGCCGGACGACCCCAGGCACGGACGCTTCGCTGTCCGTGCCACGCCACGACGCCCGCGCGATCGCGCGAACGCACGACCCAAACTGCCCGAGGCGGCATTGACGCCGCCGGTCCCCGCGCGGTCCGTGCACCGCCGCATGGCGGTGCGAACACCAGAAGTTTGCACCGCTGATCAATGTCCAGGAATCCAGGCGGCAGGACGCCGCCGGTGTATGGACGCGTCCGACGACTGGGGTCGAGCCGCACGACGCGGCGTCATCAACGCGGGGGGCCCGCGTCCGGCAAGCGCGTTCACCGCCCAAGGGCAGGATGCCCGTCATTCACCCGCGTCCGGGTCTTCCCAAGCCGAGGTGTCGAAGACCGGTATCCGACACCGGTCTCTCGACGCCGGTCACCCGCGCGAAACGGAGAACAGGCAACGGGGAACTTGGAACCGGGAACGGGGGAATTGATCAATGGTCGATTGGGAATTGGAATTGAGAAGGCCCGGCCTCATTGGCCGGGCCTTCGCGAATGGAGCAGGAGGGGATCGAACCCTCAACCTCTTCGATGCGAGCGAAGCGCTCTCCCAATTGAGCTACAGCCCCATGCCCGTCGAATCGGACCTTCGTATTCGCGTCATCACGCCGGTCGCACGGCTTCGACGCACATGGCGTGGTGAGGCCTCGCCAACCCGCTCATCCGGCACAACCCCTACGCCGATATCATGCCGGCCCCGACCGCACCGGGGTCGGCCCGAGGAACACCGTGAGCGAATGGACCCCCACATCCTGGCAGTCACGCCCGGCCGCCCAGCAGCCGACGTATCCGGACGCCGCCGCACTCGAGCGGACGATCGCCGAACTGTCCTGCCTCCCCCCGCTCGTGACCTCGTGGGAGATCCAAACCCTCAAGACCCAGCTCGCCGACGCCGCCGCCGGCCGCCGCTTTCTGCTCCAGGGCGGCGACTGCGCCGAGCGGTTCGACGAGTGCGAGTCCGCGGCGATCGCGAGCAAGCTGAAGATCCTCCTCCAGATGTCCCTCGTGCTCGTCCACGGCACGAAAAAACGGGTGATCCGCGTCGGGCGTTTCGCGGGTCAGTACGCCAAGCCGCGATCGGCGGACACCGAAACGAAGGACGGCGTCACGCTGCCCAGCTACCGCGGCGACATCGTCAACCGCCCCGCCTTCACCGCTGACGCCCGCATCCCCGACCCTGCGCTCATGATCCGCGGCTACGAGCGGGCGGCCCTCACGCTGAACTTCATCCGCTCGCTCATCGACGGCGGCTTCGCGGACCTCCATCACCCCGAGTACTGGGACCTCGCGTTCGTCCGGCACTCGCCGTACGCCGAGGAGTTCCACCGCATCGTCGATTCGATCGGCGACTCCATCCAGTTCATGGAGATCATCTCCGGCGCGCGCGTCGGCCAGCTCAACCGCGTGGACTTCTTCACGAGCCACGAAGGATTGCTCCTTCCGTACGAACAGGCGCAGACCCGCCAGGTCCCCCGCCGCCCCGGCTGGTACAACCTCTCGACGCACATGCCGTGGATCGGGATGCGTACGGCCAACCTCGACGGCGCGCACGTCGAACACTTCCGCGGCATCGAGAACCCGATCGGCGTGAAGATCGGCCCCGGCATGGACGAGGCCTGGCTCTCCGGCCTGCTCGACGTCCTGCACCCCGACAACGAGCCCGGCCGCCTCACGCTCATCCACCGCTTCGGCGCCCACGAGATCGCCGACGCACTGCCTCCGCTCATCGAGTGCGTGCAGCGTTCGGGCAAGACCGTCGTGTGGTGCTGCGACCCCATGCACGGCAACACCGAGGCCACCGCGGACGGCATCAAGACCCGCAAGTTCGAGCACATCCTCGCCGAGCTGGAGCAGGCGTTCGAGATCCACGCCGAGCTGGGCTCGTACCTCGGCGGCGTCCACTTCGAGCTGACGGGGGAGAACGTGACGGAGTGCACCGGCGGCGCCCGGGGGCTCGCCGACGCGGACCTCGCGGTCGCCTACAAGAGCCAGGTCGACCCGCGGCTCAACTACGAGCAGGCGCTCGAGATGGCGATGCGAATCGCCCGCCGCGTGGCGAATGGGGCGCCGAGCCGCGGGCCACGATCGACCCGCTGAGCCGTGCCATCATCCGCTTCAAGACAGGACAGGCACTGTTGGGGTCAAGACCGAAGACCGAAGACAGGACAGGCACTGTTGGGCGGGATCTCAAGACAGGAGGAGACAGGACAGGCACTTCTGCATTGGTCGGCTAGTCGGCGTCGCTCATCGGCAGTCCATCATCAGCGCAAGACATCAGCGCAAGACAGGACAGGCACTCTTGCGTCAGCAAGGAGCGCAAGACAGGACAGGCACTCTTGCGTCAGCAAGCGCGCTCAAACGCAAGACCGCAAGACGGCAAGACGGCAAGACAGGGCAAGACAGGACAGGCACTTCTGCTTTGGTCGGCTAGTCGGCGTCGCTCATCGGCAGTCCATCATGGTGCTCATGTAGGGTCAGCGAGCGCTGCGGTAGTAGGGACGACCGTGTACCGCAGCCGCTTCAACGGGCCACGATGCGAACGTCCGTCGCTCAACGCGCGGCTTGCGACGAATCGGCGCCATGCCTGCACGCAGCGATGATGTTCACGATCGTGGCAGTGAGTGGTTCGATCGGGTTGGTCCGGACGACGATCAATCCGCGCCCGGCGACGTCCCCAACGACCCGACGACCCGCCTCACCCCGCGGCGTTGCGCCTCTGTCGCGCAGGCCTTCGGTCCACCGATCGCTGTACCGAACACGCGTCCGATCTCTCCCCAGGTGGTCGCCCACGCCGACGCCTCGATCTTGAGACGCTCGAGGATCGACGGAAGCCGCGCGGAGATCGCCCCACGCTTGTCGGAGCGGATGAGCCGGCCTGTCTCGTCGACAACCGTGAGGTACTGATCAAGCGTCAGCGGCAGCAGACCGGCGCGATCGCGGCTCCGCTGCCGGTCTATCGGAGCCAGCCAGATGCCGTCCTCGGGACTCCGCAGCTCGACCGAGCTCAGCAGCAGACTGGACGCTCGCCCTGGTGCACGCTTGCGACGACCGCGACGCTTCTCGAAGAGTTGGCGAACGTGAATCCGGTCCTGAATCGACGTGTGCGTCGATTGCTCGGGCGTGGTCGCGACGCCGGCCCGGATCGGGTTGAGATCAGCATAAACCATCCCCTTCAGGACGGCGCCGTCGTCCAGCAGGCGAGGCGATTTGTACCGTCCTTCCCAGAAGCACCCGGTGCAGCCGTCCTCCCGATTCGCGCGTCGCGCGATGTGCTCCTTGGCGCACTTCATAAACCACGAGAGGTCCGAGAGACGGTCTCGAAGGATGGCGACGCGAGGGGGATCGCCGGTAACAACGTCGATCGCCTGCTCGAGATCCATCGTCCCGGCCCAGCGTCGGATGCTTGCGGGAAAGAGGCGGCTCCAACGCTCGACAACCTCGTGTGCCGGCATTGCCGCCGCTTGATGCGGATCGATTCTTACGACGACGTGCAGATGGTTGCTCATCACCGCGTACGCGGCGACATCAATGGTGTAGACGCTGACGAGAAGCCGGAGGCGTTCGCAGACCCAGTCCTTGCGATGCTCGAACTCGCCGCCGCACAGAAACGCGCGGCGAACGCATCGGCTGAGGCAGTGGTAGCAGCCGACGGTGGAGCGATCGACGATGAGGTTGCGCGGCACAGTCATCGGTGGCGACATTACCGCCGACGAGTAGGCCATCAAACGACGGCGGTAGAAACACCGGGAGAAAAGTGCCTGTCCTGTCTTCCCCCCGGGAGAAAAGTGCCTGTCCTGTCTTCCTTATCGACGATGAGGTTGCGCGGCACGGTCATCGGTGGCGACAGTACCGCCGACAAACAGGCCATCTAACGAAGGCGGTAGAAACACCGGGAGACGAGTGCCTGTCCTGTCTTCCCGTTCCTCCGCAAGAAAAGAAAGAAAACGGGCGAGACGCTCGGCGTCTCGCCCGTGACGTTCGACCGATCGTGCTGAGGTCAGGCGTTCACCATCGCCGTGCGTGCACGCTCGCGGCGGATGATGACCGTTCCGGCCGTGAGCAGAAGCAATGCCAGAACAATCAGGCCCCACTCGGAAACGGTAGGGATCGCGGCCGGGTTGGGGTCGCACTCCAACACCGCGCGACCGAGCACGTCGATCCATCCGCCGTCTTGAGTGCCACCGCCTGGTGTCGCACTGAACCAATCCCAGCCGAGATCGATGATTTGGCCGGCCCCGAACGGGATGACGGCAACCGCCGTGCAGCCCGCGCGTTCATAGATGCTGGCCGATCCAGCCGGAAGGGACGCCGTGGTCAGTGTGTTCGTACCGTTGTTGTCCGGAAGCGAAGCCGGCCCTCCATCGAACGCTGTGCCCGTAGCGGCCGCCGTGATGTCCCAGCCACTGATAGAGCACTCGGTGAGGGAGAAGCCGAATACCGGATTGAGGAAGTCGTTGTTGCTGCCGCGCAACTCAGCGAACCGCAGCAAGCATCCACCGTTGGAAACGAATGTCACCAACTCGCTCGCAGCGGCGGGCGACAATGCGGCGGCGAGATTGCCGTTCTCCAGTTCCGGGATCGCCAGGATGAACTGCCCTGCCAATGCCGCTGACCACTCCGGCCCGGACGTACCAGTGAACGTCGTCACGGTGTGACCGAGAGAGATGAGCGATGCCTGCACGTTGTCGGACTCAGACGAAGTGGCGCCACCAGTATCGACGAACGCGGGATCGTCAAAGACCACCACGTTGACGGCGTAGGCCTGCGTTCCAATCAGGATCGTGGTAGCTACGAGCAGTTTTCGAATTCGCATATTCATTGAGGATCACTCCACCTTCCAGCGCAAGCACGCGGAGGTGCTTGCGTTCTTACGTTCGTATGTTCAGGTATGATGACGTCGTCGCGCTGCGATTGCTGGCCCCGTCTCAACGCGCATACACGTGTGCGCACGGAGCTCTTCGCTCACGCAGGTGGCGCCCGCGGAACCCCGGGGCGCGAGACCAGACGCCACGCTGGCAGCGTGGTCGTCCACGGCGGCATCTCGAGGACGCCCGCCGCGAGACCGAACGAACGCGCAGACCCGAAGCGTCGCAGAACGACGTCGGCCACGCGGACCAGAAGTGCATTGACGTAGGCGACGACGAACGCCGCGATCGCGAGGCCGAAGACCTCGGCGACGGTGGACAGGACGCCCGCGTCGCCGTGCGCGACCGCGAGTAGACCCTCGCCCCAGCCGAGCGGCTGCAGCGTGATCTCGACGAGCAGCCATCCGACCGCGACGAGATACGGGCTGAACCCGTGGCGTCTTGTCATGAGGGCGGCGACGCCGGCGAAGAGACCGCACACGCCTGCGACGAGCGGGATGCTGGCGACGCTCGCGGCGCTGACACCGCCCAGGCATGCGCCGAAGAGCACGCCGGCGCCGAGCGATCGCCTCGGGTCGAAGCGGGCGATGCACCACAGCAGCGGCAGGAGCCCGATCCAGCCGGAGACGGTCAGCGCGGGGTTGGCCTGGGCCAGCCCGAGCAGCGACGCACCGGCCACCACGGCCAGAAACGTCAGGGCTCGGTTGCGATTCGGAAGCATGGTCGCCTCCCCCGTCTATGACCCTAATCGCTCGGGGTCGTGGGTCAAGGGTTTTTGGGCGATTCTGGGTGGGTGGGGGCGTTGGCGGCGAAGAGGGTTTGCAGGAGTAGTAACGGTGCACGGGCGTTGGCGAGGGGTTTTCCGGGGGTCGGGCGTGGGCGAATGACTGGCAGGCCCCTGTGTTGATGACGCCGCGTCCTCGCGGCTCGCTCTCTTCGGACCGGACGTGGGGGAGTGACGGGCATCCTGCCCATGGGCGGTGAACTTGCTGGCCGGGCGCAGGCCCATGGATTGATGACGCCGCGTCCTTGCGGCTCGCTCTCTTCGGGTCGGACCCGGGGGAATGACGGGCATCCTGCCCTCGGGCGGCAAACGTGCTGGCCGGGCGCCGGCCCCTGCGTTGATGACGCCGCGTCCTTGCGGCTCGCTCTCTTCGGACCGGACGTGGGGGAATGACGGGCATCCTGCCCTTGGGCGGTGAACTGAACTTGCTTGCCCGGCGCAGGCGCCTGCGTTGATCACGCCGCGTCGTGCGGCTCGACCTCAGTTGCCGAACGCCCCCATACACCGGCGGCGTCCATGCCGCCTCGGTTCCTGGACATTGATCAGCGGTTCACATTTCTATCTTTCGCACCGCCATCCGGCGGGTGCAGGGACCGCGCGCGGACCGGCGGCGTCGTGCCGCCTTGCTCCTTTCAGGTCGTACGCGGACGCCTGCACTTGTGGTTAGTTCGATCGCGTCTGCGTCCGTGTCCGCGTCCGCGTCCGTGTCCGCGTCCGTGGCCGTGTCCGCGTCCGTGTCCGCGTCCGTGCCCGCGTCCGTGGCCGTGGCCGTGTCCGTGTCCGTGTCCGCGACCGTGGCCGTGTCCGCGTCCGTGGCCGCGTCCGTGCTCGTGCCCGTGCCCGCCCCCACGTTCGCGTCCCCCCCGGACTACACTACCGCCTCATGCCCGAGCGTCGCGTCGTCATCACCGGCATCGGCCCCATCACCGCCTTCGGTGTCGGCATCGACCCGCTGTGGGAAGGGCTGTGCGCCGGACACACCGCGATCACCCGGTCCGACCGGTTCGTGCCGCCGTTCCTGTCTCCCTTCGTGGCCGAGCTGCCCGCCGAGACCTTCCGGGTGCGGGACGTCGTGCCCAAGAGCTACCGCAAGAACACCAAGGTGATGTGCCGGGACGTCGAGCTCGCGGTCGGCGCGGCCGCCGCGGCGATCGCCGACGCGGGGTTGGTGACCAAAGGCATCGACGCCAGCGTGGAGCCGACCATTGCCCCCGACCGCTTCGGCTGCCACATCGGCGCGGGGCTCATCTCCGCCGACGTCGACGAGCTGACCGCGGCGCTCGTCACCAGCCGCAACGGCTCGGGCACCTTCGACCTCGCCCACTGGGGCCAGCAGGGCATGCAGAACCTGACGCCGCTGTGGCTCCTCAAGTACCTGCCGAACATGCTCGCCTGCCACGTGACGATCGTCCATGACTGTCAGGGACCCAGCAACACCATCACCTGCTGCGAGGCGTCGAGCGCCCTGTCGCTCGGGGAGTCGGTGCGGGTCATCGACCGCGGCGCGGCGGACGCGTGTCTGACCGGCGGCGCGGAGTGCAAGCTGAACGCGATGGCGTACATGCGGCAGCAGCTCGCCGGACGCATCGCCCCGGCCCACGACGACGACGATCCGGCCGCCGTCGCGCGGCCGTTCGACGTCAGCGCGGCCGGCACCGTGCTCGGCGAGGGCGGGGGCATCCTGGTGCTCGAGGCCCTGGACACCGCGACCGCCCGCGACGCGACGCCCTACGCCGAAGTCACCGGCTTCGCCACGACCCAGTCGTTCTGCCCGGACACTGTCGGGTTGGCGATCGACCCCGACGACGAGTCGCTCGGTGACGCTCTGTCTCTCGCGATCGAGCAGGCCGGGCTGACGCCGGACGCGATCGACGCGGTCGTCCCGTTCGGCTCTGGCATTCCCGGCGTCGATCGGGCGGAGGCGGTGGCGCTGGGCCGCGTGTTCGGCGAGCGGACCGCGGCGATTCCGATCGTCACCACGGTGCCCAACGTCGGCAACTGCGGCGCCGGCAACGGCGCGGTCGGCCTGAGCGTCGCGGCCCGCTGCGTGCGCGACCAGACGCTGCCGGCGCGGCTGGCGTCCGGCGACGCCGGCACCCTCGACGCGGGGACGGCCGAAACGCGACCGGCCTCGCTCGCGCACGTGCTCGTCATGACCAACAGCCAGGGCGGTCAGAACGCCGCCGTGGTGCTGAGCCGGCTCGATGCGTAAGGGGAAGCGTCCGTGAAACCACGCGTCGTCATCACGGGAATGGGCTGGATCACGCCGCTGGGGCACGACCTCGACTCCGTGTGGGAGAAGATCGGCGCCGGACGCTCCGGTGTCAGCCCGATCAACCGCTTCGACGCGGCGACGTTCCCGACGACCTTCGCCGCGCAGGTCCGCGACTACGACCACAACGACTACGTGCGCGACCCCGCCGCCCACGCGGGCGCCGCCAAGAACAGTCAGTTCGCCCTTGGCGCCGCGCGGCAGGCGTGGGACCAGTCGGGGCTGGCCGTGAGCCCGAACGTCGACCCGCGCCGGATCGGCATCTACCTCGGCGCGGGAGAGGGCGTCCTCGACTTCGACAACTACGCCCGCACCGACCTCGCCGGGTGGGACGCCGACCGGAAGGCGATCGACCACGCCAAGTGGGCCGCGGCGGCCCGCACGCACCTCGACGCGACCTGCGAGATCGAGCAGGAGCCCAACATGCCCGCAAGCCACATCGCGCGGGAGTTTGGCATCCGCGGGCCGGTCTACAACTGCCTGACCGCGTGTGCGGCGTCCACTCAGGCAATCGGCGAGGCATTCTCGATCCTCCAGCGCGGCGACGCGGACGTGATGGTCTCGGGCGGCACCCACACGATGATCCACGTGCTCGGCCTGACCGGGTTCATTCGGCTCACCGCGCTGTCCAACCGCAACGACGACATCCAATCCGCGTCGCGTCCGTTCAGCCGCAGTCGCGACGGGTTCGTGATGGGCGAGGGCTCCGGCATCGTGGTGCTGGAGACGCTCGAGCACGCCCAGGCGCGGGGCGCGACGCCGCTGGCGGAGATCACCGGCTACGGCTCCAGCGCCGACGCGTTCCGCATCACCGACATGCACCCGGAAGGTCGCGGTCCGTCGGAGGCGATCCGCCAGGCGCTCCGGCAGGCGGGAATCACGGCCGACGCCGTCGACGACGCGGGGCGTCCGCTCGTCCACTACATTTCCGCCCACGGCACCGGCACGCAGGAAAACGACTCGATCGAAACGCTGGCGGTGAAGACCGTCTTCGGCGATCTCGCTCCGCGGATCCCGATGAGCTCGATCAAGAGCATGATGGGCCATCTGATCGCCGCCGCCGGCGCGGTGGAGCTCATCGCGTGCGTGATGGCGATCCAACGCGGGATGCTCCCACCGACGATCAACCTCAACGACCCGGACCCCGACCTCGACCTCGACTACGTCGCGAACGCCGCGCGGTCGGCGGTGGTCGAGACGTGCCTCAGCAACTCGTTCGGCTTCGGCGGCCAGAACGACACGCTGATCGTTCGGAAGGTGTGAGCCACCACGCAGGCCGCGCGAGCGCGCGGACCCACGACCCAACCTGTGCAAGGCGGCACGACGCCGCCGGTCCCCCGCGCAGTCCCCTGCACCCGCCGGACGGCGGTGCGAAAAATAGAAACGTGAACCGCTGATCAATGTCCAGGAACCCAGCCGGCAGGACGCCGGCGGCGACATGGGGCGCCCGGCCACTGAGGTCGAGCCGCACGACGCGGCGTCACAAACGCGGCGGCCCGCGTCCGGCAAGCACGTTCACCGCCCACGGGCAGGATGCCCGTCATTCCCCCACGTTCGGCCCGAAGAAGGCGAGGCGTCGGGAGCCCGGTGTCCGACACCGGCCTCTCGACGCCGGTCGCCCGCGATTCGATCAGGCGCTGAAGCTCGACCCGCACCCACAAGTCGAAGACGCGTTCGGGTTGTTGAACACGAAGCCGCGACCCATCAGCTCGTCCTTGAAGTCGATGGTGGTGCCGTTGAGGTACAGGTAGCTCTTGGGGTCGCAGATCACCTTGATGGTGAAGGGCTTCGTCGCCACGCCGCCGGACTCCTCATTCGCCGCCTCACCCTCGGCGGTCTCCGCGACCTCGAAGGTGAAATCCCACTCCTCGTCCATCTCCTTCTGGGTCTCCGTGAGATCCAGGAGATACGAGAAGCCGGAGCAGCCACCGCCCTTGACGCCGACCCGCAGGCGGATCTTCTCCGGATCCAGCTCCTGCTGCTTGACGATGGTCGCGATCTCGCGGGCGGCGGTTTCGGTCAGGACGACGGGCATGACGGGCTCCTGGAGAACGACCCTCCGCAAGGGCCATCGGCCGCCGCGAGGGGTGGAATCGAATGATTGTAGCCGGGAACCGTCGCGGGGCGAGCCTCCCCCGGCGTTGACGGGACATCGCGATCCGGCGAACCTCCGGGGCGTGGAGCTGATCGAGCATGCCGATGCCCTCGCTCCCCTCAGCGGGGGCGTCCTTGTCCCCACGATGGGCGCGCTCCACGCCGGTCACGTCGCGCTGATCTCGGCCGCGGTCGCGACGGGCGTGCGGCCGGTCGTGGTGTCGATCTTCGTGAACCCGACGCAGTTCGCGCCGGGCGAGGATTACGAGCGCTACCCGCGAACGCTGCAGTCCGACCTCGCCGCGGCCGAGGCGGCGGGCGCCGACGCGGTCTTTGTCCCGGACGTGGATGACATCTACCCAGCCGCGCTCCCGGTGCCCGTCCCCCCGCTGCCCGCGGTGGCGACCGAACCCGGCCTCGAGGACGCCTGCCGGCCCGGTCACTTCGCGGGCGTCACCCAGGTGGTCGCGCGACTCTTCGATCTCGCGGGTCCCATCCGCGCGGTGTTCGGCGAGAAGGACTACCAGCAGCTCCGTGTGATCGAGGCCATGGCCCGCGCCCACCCGCGACGGTGGCAGGATCTCCAGATCGTCCCGGTCCCCACCGTCCGCGCCGACGACGGCCTCGCCCTCAGCAGCCGCAACCGGTACCTCGATCCGCCTGAGCGGGACCGCGCGCTCGGGGTCATCCGAGCGCTTCGGGCCGCCGCCGAAACGCACCCGCCCGAGCTCGCCGAGTCGGTCATGCTCGCCGCGCTCCGGACCCACGATCTCGACGTCGACTACGCCGTCGTGCGTGACGCGTCGACGCTCCGCCCCGTGACCGGCTCCGCTCGACCGACCCGCGGGCTCGTGGCCGCCCGGGTGGGGTCGGTTCGCCTGATCGACAACATCGCGCGATCGGTCCACACCTGAGATCCGCCGGCGCGGGCCGGAGCAAGGTCCGCTCGGGTTATCGGGGCCGAGGCGGTGACGGTGCTCAAGGCCGACGCCGGAGCGGACGATTCGAAGGCGGGAGATACGTTCGTGCTGGAGCCTCGATCGTGATCTGGTCACGAACCGCCTTCATTGCGCGAAGCGACACGCCGCGCCGCGGCTACAGCCTCGTCGAGATCTCGATCGTCCTGATCCTGATCGCCACCGTGGCCGCGATCGCCGCCCCTCGCTACGCCCGGGCGGGCGACCGCTACCGGCTCGATGCTGCCGCGCACCGGATCGTGCTGGATCTCGCCGAGGCTCGCGCCATCGCCCGCAGCGAGAATCGGACCGTTCGCGTGCAATTCTCGACGACGAAGCACCGCTACACCGTGCTGGACGTGCCGGATCCGATCGACGCTGAATCGGACTATCGCGTGGAGCTCGACGAGCCGCCGTACCGCGTGCACCTGGTCTCGGCGAGCTTCGACGCAAAGACGGAGGTGAACTTCAACCCCTACGGCAGCGCGGTCATCCACCCCTCGGGTCGATCGTTCGACGCCGGCACGATCACGATTGCATCCGGGGGCGACCAACGGGTGATCACCATCGACTCGTTCACCGGCGAGGCGACCCAACCGTGACGGTGACCCGACGCGCCATGTCGCTGCTCGAGCTCGTGCTCGCCCTCGCGATCACCGCGGTGCTCATGCTGGGTATGGGAGCGGCCATCGGGGTCGCCAGCCGAGCCCTGCCGACCACGCCGGACGCGCTGGGCGCGCGGCAGCACGCGGCCACCGTGCTCGACGAGCTGGCCACCAACCTCCGGGTCGCCACTCAGTTCGACGCCGACTTCGACGCGACCAGCGTCGAGTTCTTCGTCCCCGACCGCGACAACGACGGCGTCTTCGAGTCGCTTCAGTACGCCTGGTCGGGCACGCCGGGAGATCCACTCACGGTCGTCGTGAACGGCGGTGCTCCCATCGTGCTGGCCGAGGACGTGCATCACTTCGACCTCGCGTACCAGTCGACGGTGATCGCGGGGACCGGCGGCGTCGATACGACCGGCGGCGCGCGGCTGACCGTCCTGTTCGTCGTGCGACGAGCCGACAACCTGCACGCCGAAGAGCTCTACCGCAAATTTCTCATCGAGTCGCTCGGCCACGACGTCCAGCTACTCTCCGAGGAAGCCCCTTCCTCGGAGTGGTCGGACGCGATCGCCGCGTGTCAGGTGGCCTACATCTCGGAGCGTGCGAACAAAGCCGACGCGTCGGCACCACTCGTCACCGCCCCGATCGGGATCCTGACAGAGCACGGCGACACGACCGACCTGCTCGATCTCACGGAACGGTCGATGAGCTCGTCCGCGGTCACGAGCATCCTGATCGACGACAACACCCACTACATCACGAGACCTTTCTTTCCCGGGCTGTTGCCGATCTACTCCGACAACGAGCCGGTGCTCCACACGAACGGGGATCCGATCGCCTCCGGGGCGGCGTCGCTGGCCAGCGAGCCGGGGCGGACCGACCGGGCGGTCCTTATCGTCGTCGAGACGGGGGCACCCCTGTTCAGCGGAGCACCCGCGCCGGCCCGCCGGGTCATCCTGCCCTGGGGCAACGGCAACGATCTCTCCCTGCTCACACCATCCGGCCGCACGATCCTCGAACGCGCGTTCGAATGGGCCGGCGACGCGGAACGAGCGGAGGCGGTGGAGTCGCCCCTGTTCTCGCAGCTTCCCGACGCGGGTGCCAATGACAAGGACCATCGGCTGAAGTGGGACAACTGGGCTGTCGCATCGATCGTCCCGGATCTCCCGGACGACGCGGTCGGATGGAAGATCACCCGCTTTCGGTTCTTCGGACGGCAGCACGAGGACGCCGATCGCACGCTGGTGGCTCAGGTCCGGAGCCGCGATGACGCCGGCGCGCCCACGGATGACATCCTGGATCAGATCTACTTCGACGAAGCCGATCTTCCGTTGAGCTACGACTGGGTAGAGCTCGAGTTCGACCTCCCGACCTGGATTCCGTCGGACAAGGGAGTCTGCGTTGCGATCGGCATGCTCTCCGGTGACTCCGGGGGGGATGTCTTCTTCGAAGAAGGCATGGGCACGGCGACGCCCGCCAACCAGTTCTACAAGGGATCGCCCGGTGACTGGGACTCCAACGACAACCGCGACATCCCCTGTGAGATCGACGGCGCGGTGCAGATGCCCCTGGAGTGACCTTCGCGTGAGTGGCCCCATCATGTCCGGACACGACTGCCCCCGCCCCCGCCCCCGCCCCCGTCGCGGCATCTCGCTCATCGAGGCGGCCTTCTCGTTGGCGCTCGTCGGGGGCGTGCTCGTCGCCAGCCTGACGACCTACGGTGCCGCCACCCGCGCCCGTCACGTGCGGCACGATGCGCGGATCGGTGACCGTCTCGCTCGCGACCTGCTCCACGAGATTCTGCAGGCCCAGTACCGCGAGCCGGACGACCCGGCCATCTGGGGACGCGAGGCCGGCGAGACGGCCGCCGACCGCAGCACCTGGGACGATCTCGACGACTACGACGGGTGGTCGCAGTCACCGCCGGAGAACCGCCTCGGCGCGACGCTGACCGGATACGACGGGTGGCAGCGATCCGCCCGTGTCGTCCCCATGAACGTGACGCCCTCGACGATGACCGAGGGCGCCGCGACCGACACGGGGGTGCGGAAGGTCGAGGTCACCGTGACCAGCCCGCGCGGGGAGACGCACACGAGCTCGGCCGTGCGGTGCGACCTCGCCGGCCTCGAGCAGCCGCCCATGCTCGACCGCGCCTACGTCAGTCACGTTGCATACACGCTCCAGGTCGGTCCCGAAGTGGCCGAGCGCGTGAGCGGGAGCGTGAACTGCATCAACCTGCGTCCGCCCGCGCCGGAGACGACGCCGTGAGGGGCGTCCGCCGGCTGCGACGCCGTGTCCGAAGGGGCTCGGCCTACGTCGTCGTGCTGACGGTGGCGATGCTCGTGGCGCTGATCGGGCTGACCACCATCGCCTTCGAGACGAGCGAGATGCGGCGGTCTCGCCGCGAGCGCGAAACGGAGTCCGCGGCGGCCCTCGCCATGTCGGCCGTGGAGCTTGGCCTCGCCAAGGTGAAGACCAGCAGCGGTGCCCCGAACTGGCGCGACGCCGTGCGAGCCGCCGGGGAGGACGTGGGGCCCGTCCTGGCCCTCGATGGTGGAACGCTGCAGTGGACGCTCGAGAATTCGAGCGGCAGCCGGATGAGCAGTGACGACGCAAAGCCGATCTACGTCGTCGGTACGGGAACCCATGGCGTCGCCACGCACAAGACCCGCGCCATCGTCCGGCCGTCCGGACCGGCGTACACCGCGCTCACCGTTCCGCTCTACGCCACGGACGGATTCGCCTTCGGCTCCGGCAGTCTCATCCAGGGCTCGACGAAGATCGTGAGCGGTGACAACGTGACCGCGACCAGCGCCAGCGTGTTCCCGATCGTCGAGGCGGTGAGCACGATCACCGGCGGGACCTATCATGCCGCGACGGTGGTCGGCGTTTCGGAACTGGGCGTCCCCGGCCCCGGCGTCTTCGACTACTACCTCACCCAGGGCACGCGTATCGACGCCACGGCCCTTCCCCAACAGAACGGCGACCTCGTGCTGCGGGACCTCGTCCTCAGCCCCACGGTCAACCCCTTCGGAACCCCGAACGCCGAGGGAATCTACGTCATCGACACGGACGAGCAGCCGCTTCGGCTGGAGTACGTGCGGATCCTGGGCACATTGGTCGTGGAAGGGCTCGCCGGCGACCAGGTGATCGTCCAGAACGCCGTGCACATGGCGCCGGCCGTGACGAGCTTCCCGACACTGCTGGTGGACGGCGCGCTCGAGCTCGGACTGACCGCGACGGAGCTCAGCGAAGTGGCCCGCGGCACGAACTTCAACCCGCCCGGAACGCCGTTCGAGGGCGAATCGGACGCGGACCAGATCGACACATTCCCGAGCGAGATTCGCAGCATCGTCTTCGCGGAGGATCGCATCACGGTCGTACCTGACTACACGCGGATCGAGGGCACGCTGATAACCCGCGACGACCTGATCACCGAGTCCGGCGCGATCATCGAGCTCGTGCACGATCCGTCGGTGATCGACAATCCCCCGCCGGGTTTCTACGTGCCCGACGGCGGCGTGCGGGTGGCCGCGTTCTCGTGGCGTCGCGTCGTGGACTGACGGCCGCAGCCTGTCCGGGGCCACCGGCCCCTACAATGGGGCCATGAGCACGCTCACGTCTTCTCCGGCGGCGACCACCCTCGCCTCGCACAACCCCGCCGACGGATCGCTCGTCGGCGAGGTTCCCGTCACCCCGACCGCGTCCATCGCGGACGTCGTCGCCCGCAGCCGGGCCGCCGGTCCGGCGTGGCGGGCGTTGTCGTTCGAGGAGCGTCTCGCCCTCATCGCGCCGGCGGGACCGACGCTGGTCGCCCGCGCCGCGGAGCTGGGCGATCTGCTCACACGCGAGATGGGCAAGCCGCTCGCGGAGGGCACCGGTGAGGTCGAGTACTGCGGCAGCTCGCTGGAGAAGAAGCTGGCCGAGATCGCGGCTGCGCTCGCGCCCGAATCGTTCGAGGATGACGCCACCACGTCCACCGTGCACTACGACCCCTTCGGAGTCTGCGCGGCCATCACGCCCTGGAACTTCCCGCTCGCGATGCCACACTCGCTGGTGATTCCCGCGCTCGTCGCCGGGAACACGGTCATCCTCAAGCCGTCCGAGGAAACCCCGCTCATCGCGCAGGCGTACGCGGACATCCTCAACGAAACACTGCCGGCCGACGTTCTGCAGGTGGTCCACGGCGCCGACGACCAGGGCAAGGCCCTCGTCGCCGCCGACATCGACCTGATCGCCTTCACCGGTTCCCGCGAGGTCGGCTGCAAGATCCTCACGAACGCGGGGGGTGATCTGAAACGCGTGATCCTCGAGCTCGGCGGCAAGGATCCGATGATCGTCCTCGACGATGCCGACCTCGAAGCGGCCGCCCGGTTCGCCGTGCGCAACAGCTTCCGCAACGCCGGGCAGGTGTGCGTCTCGACGGAGCGGATCTACGTGGACGAGCGGGTCGCGTCGCAGTTCGAGGACGCGGTCCTCCGGCTCACCGCCGAGCAGAAGCAGGGCGACGGCCGGGAAGAAGGCGTCACGGTCGGACCGATGATCTCCGAGCGGCAACGGGATCACGTGCTCCAACAGCTCGCGACCGCCCGCACGCAGGGCGCGACCGTCGCCGCCGGCGGCGACCACCACGGCAACTTCATCACGCCCACGGTGGTGACCAACGTCGATCACGACATGGACATCATGCGGGAGGAGACGTTCGGTCCGGTCGCCTGCATCATGCGGTTCGCCGGCGACGAGGAAGCCGTCCGGCTCGCGAACGACACACCCTTCGGTCTCGGCGCGTGCGTCTTCGGCGGCGACCGCGACCGCGCGGGCCGCGTCGCCCGGCAGCTCACGGCCGGCATGGTCGGCATCAACAAAGGCTGCGGCGGCGCGAGCGGCACGCCGTGGGTGGGCGCGCAGCAGTCCGGCTACGGCTACCACAGCGGGACCGCGGGCCACCGCCAGTTCGCCCAGCCGCGGGTGCTGAGCGCAGAGAAGTGACCGAACCCGCGTCGCCGGATCGCCCGCGGGTGCTGCTGTTCGGCGGCACCTTCGACCCTCCGCACCGAGCGCACGTCGAGCTGGCGTTGATGGCGCGTGACGCGTTGGGATGCTCGCGTGTCATCTTCGTGCCGGCGGCGACGAGCCCGTTCAAGACCGACACCGCACCGACGGACGACCGGCATCGCCTCGCGATGCTGCAAGCCGCCATCGCCGACGTGCCCGACGCCGAGATCGCGACCATCGAGATCGATCGCGGCGGGGTGAGCTACTTCGTCGAGACGCTGGAGGCAACGCAAGCGTCGCTCGGCCCGAATGCCGACATCCGATTCCTCATCGGCGCCGACCAGGCGTTGTCGTTTCACCGCTGGCACGACTGGCCCCGCATCCTGGAGATCGCGACGCCGGCGGTTCTTCTGCGTCCCCCGTGGGATCACGCGGCGTTCGCCGCCGCGCTCGGCGAGCGATTGCCGCCGGAGAAGGTCCAGGTCTGGCTCGACCGCGTCGTCGAGACGCCGCTCCGCGATGTGAGCGCGACCGAGGCGCGCCGACGGCTGCGGACCGGCGAACCGGTCGACGACCTGCTGCCCCCCGCGGTAGCGGCGTACATTGCGAAGCATCGGTTGTACCGGGAGTAACGCGCGACCCAAAGCGAGCGAGGCGGCACGACGCCGCCGGTCCCCCGCGCAGTCCCTGCACCCGCCGGATGGCGGTGCGAAAAATAGAAATGTGAACCGCTGATCAATGTCCAGGCGCCAAGGCGGCATGGACGCCGCCGGTGTATGGATGCGTCCGGCAACTGGGGTCGAGCCGCACGACGCGGCGTCATCGCGCGGGGGACGGCGTCCGGCAAGCACGTTGACCGCCCAAGGGCAGGATGCCCGTCGTTTCCCCGCGTCCGGCCCGAAGAAGGCGAGCCGCACGACGCGGCGTCATCCCCGCGGGGGCCTGCGTCCGACAAGCACGTTGACCTTGCAAGGGCAGGACGCCCGTCATTCCCCCGCGTCCAACTCTCCCAGGTGAGCTCCCGCTACCGTTCGCGCCGGCGACCGGTTGCGCGGGGACCGGCGGCGTCGTGCCGCCTCGGTTTCTTCAGGCCGGATGCGGGGGAATGACGGGCGTCGTGCCCTGGGCGTTGAACGTGCTTGCCGGGCGCGGGCGCCTGCGCACGAGACGCCGCGTCCTTGCGGCTCGCCTTCCTTGGTCCGGACGCGGGTGAATGACGGGCATCCTGCCCTTGGGAGGTCAACGTGCTTGTCGCGCGCAGGCCCCCGCGTGATGACGCCGCGTCCTGCGGCTCGCACAACACGTCCGGACGCCCCAAGCGACCGGCGGCGTCCTGCCGCCTTGATTCCTGGACATTGATCTACGGTTCACATTTCTATTCTTCGCACCGCCATCCGGCGGGTGCAGGGACCGCGCGGGGACCGGCGGCGTCCTGCCGCCTCGGGCAAGTTGGATCGGGCGGTGGCGCGTTCGTGAGGCCATCCGCGTCCGTGTTTGCAGCGGCATCCGCATTCACGTCCGCCACCGCGTATCATCCCCGCGTGCCCAATTCCCCCGCCCAATCCGTCTCCTTCGTCAGCCTCGGCTGCCCGAAGAACCTCGTTGATTCCGAGAAGATGCTCGGGGTCCTCGCGCAGAGCGGCTTCGCGCTCGTCTCCAGCGACGAGGAAGCGGACGCGATCGTAATCAACACGTGCGGTTTCCTGGAGGCGTCGAAGGACGAGTCGCTCGACGTCATCCGCGACGCCCTCGAGCAGAAGGAGCAGGGTCGGGTCGGTCGCGTGGTGGTGGCGGGGTGTCTGGTGCAGCGGCACCGGGCCAAGCTCCTGGAGTGGGCGCCCGGCATCGACGCGATGATCGGCGTCTTCGATCGCGACCACGTGATCGACGCCGTTGCCGGCACGACGACGCCGCGACCCACGTTGGAGGAGGCTTCCGACGCACCTCCGTACTGGATCGCCGGCAACGCGCTCCAGGCGGCGCGAGCGCGGGGCCGCGACACCGTCGGGCTGACCGTGCAGGGCAAGGATGGCAAGGGCGTCGGCTACTTCGAGGATGACGGCAACCGCTACCGGCTCACGCCTCGGCACTGGGCGTACCTGCGGGTGAGCGAGGGGTGCAACCAGAAGTGCGCGTTCTGCACGATCCCGTCGATTCGCGGCAAGATGCGTTCGAAGCCGCTCGACCGCATCGTGTCGGAGGCGCGGCAGCTCATGGCCGACGGCGTCTTCGAGCTGAACCTCATCGGTCAGGACACGACCAACTTCGGCGCCGACGTCGGCTACGACGACGGCCTCGTCGGCTTGCTCACGACGCTCGACGGCGTGGCGCGTGACTTTGGCGGCGGGTGGATGCGGCTCATGTACGTCTACCCGACGAACTTCACGGATGCGATGATCGACGCCATCGCCCGTCTGCCGAACATCGTCAAGTACATCGACATCCCCCTCCAGCACGTCTCCGACCGGATGCTCGACGGCATGCGGCGGCGGATCTCCCGCGGCGAACAGGAGATGCTGCTGCACAAGCTCCGCGACCGCATTCCGGGTCTGGCGATCCGCACGACGCTCATCACCGGCTTTCCCGGCGAGACCGAAGAGGATCACCGGGAATTGGTCGACTTCGTCGAGTCGTTCCAGTTCGACATGCTCGGCGTCTTTCAATACTCGCGCGAGGAGGGCACGCCCGCGGGCACGATGGACGCCGATCCGACGCTCCACGTGCCGGACGAGGTCAAGACCGCCCGGGAACAAGAGCTGATGCTCACCCAGCAGACCATCGCCTTCGAGAACGCCGCCTACGTGGCCGAGCAGGCGGCGCAGTTCGACGTCCTGATCGACGCTCCGGCCGCCGGCGCAACGTCCGGAAAGGCGACGACCGGTGTCGTCGGCGAGGGCCGTCTCTACGCCGGCCGGTGCTACCACCAGGCGCCGCAGGTCGACTCGATGACGTACGTCCACTCGACCGCGGATCTGTCGCCGGGCGAGCTCGTGCGGTGCACGGTGGTCGGGTCGGACGGCTACGACCTGATCGCGCAGCCGACGGAGCAGCTCGAACGGCGCGTGGCGTTGCCGGTGATGTAGCACAGGTGCCACGGACAGCGAACGACGGTACCACGGACAGCGAACGATGGTGCCACGGACAGCGAACGACGGTACCACGGACAGCGAACGATGGTGCCACGGACAGCGAAGCGTCCGTGCCGTCAGCG
>JABDLI010000267.1 GCA_013003065.1 Phycisphaerales bacterium
GGACACGGACACGGACACGGACACGCTACACGGACACGGACACGCACACGAACACGCGTGCTACCCCCCCAGCGCCGCACCATTGAACACACACCCCGCCTCCGGCGGCTCGCCCGCCAGAACCGCCAGCACGTTGCGAACCGATCGCACGCAGATGTCGCGGTAGGTGGCCCGGGTCAGGCTCCCGACGTGCGGCGTGATGACGACGTGCGGCAACGCGAGCAGGGGGTTGTCCGCCGCCGGCGGTTCGACGTCCAGGACGTCCGCACCGTAGCCGGCGAGCGCGCCGCTGCGCAGCCGATCGACCAACGCCGCGTGATCGACCAGCCCGCCCCGCGCCGCGTTGATCAGCACGGCGCCCGGCTTCATCTGCGCGAGGGTCGTGGCGTCGAGCAGGTGGCGGGTCGTCTCGTCGAGCTGGCAGTGAAGGGTGACGACGTCGGATTCCGCGAGCAGCGGGGCGAGCCCGACGCGTTCCCAGCCGCCCGCGCGGGGCGCGGGATCGGCGTACACCACCCGCATCCCGAACGCGGCCGCGATGGCAGCGACCCGGCCGCCGATGTTGCCCAGCCCGACGACACCGAGCGTCTTGCCGTTCAGCTCGTCGCGGTCGTACCGCGTCCGGCTCGCCCAGTCGCCGCCCCGCACCGCGACCGCCGACTCGACCAGGCCACGCGTCACCGCGAGCATGAGCATCACCGTGTGCTCCGCCATCGTCTGTGCGTTGCACGCGGGCAGGTTCAAGACCGCCACGCCGCGAGCGGTCGCCGCCTCCACATCCACGTTGTCGAGACCCACGCCACAGCGGGCAACGACGCGGAGCCCCGCGGCCGCATCCATGAGCTCCGCCGTGACCTGCCCCTTCCCACGGGTCATGATCGCCGCCGCCGGCGCCACGCGGGCAACGTCGATGACCGCGGCCGCGTCGCGATCCCACGCGGTCGTCACGTCGGCGCCCCGCTCGAGCTCCGCCAACGCGGCGTCGTCGATCGTTTCCAGCAGCAGGACACGCGGGCGGGCGGTGTCGGGCATGGGGTCAGGGCTGCCCGCGGGGCTTGTCGTGCGGCTTGTCATGGTAGAGCGAAGCGTCCTCGGACTGCATCCCCCGCGCGTCGTCGCGACCGGAGACGTACGCGCCCGTGTCGCGTTGACACAGGTCGTCTTCGGCGAAGATCGACTCGTCCACGTCCGAACCCGGCGGCGCCGAGATCTCGACGAGGTTGCCCGAGGGATCGCGGATGAACATCTGGAACGTCCCGTCGGGCAGCTTGCGCACCTTGCCCCACGGGGTCACGTCGATGATGCCGAGCTCCTTGAATCGCCGGAACGCCGCGGTCCAGTCCGACACCCGCAGACACAGATGACCGCGAAACGACGGCGTGTCGTCCCACTCGGTGACGTGGAGCTGCTGCGTCTCGTTGATCTTGAAGAAGGCGGCCGGGTAGTCGAACTTGTACGCCGGTAGCGGCTCGAGCCCCAGCTCGCGTTCGTAGAACGCGGACGCCTTCGCCAGGTCGTCCACGATGAGGCTCACGTGGTTGATCTCGGTCGCGCGGGTCACGGGCAGCTCCTTTCCCCGGGGCGCACGGTGTACTCCTCGACGAACGCCGCCACGGGGGTCAGCCCGAGTCCGGGCCGGGTGGGGGCGGCGAACCCGCCGTCGGTGGGGCAGATGGTCTCCTCGACAAGCTCGTGCAGCATCGGATTCCCGCCGAGGGAGTACTCGAGAATGCACGCGGCCGGGCTCGCGAACGCGACGCTCAGACCGGCCACGAACGAGAACGCCGACCCCCACAGGTGAGGCGCCAGCTCGAGCTGGTGCGTTTCGCAGAGCGCCGCGATGCGTCGCGTCTCGGTGATGCCGCCGATGATCGCGACGTCGGGCTGTATGACGTCCGCCGCGCGGTGCGTGATCGCGTCGCGGATGTCGAACCGGGTGGACTCGCTCTCGCCCAGCGCGATGGGAATCGACGTCGCCGCCCGCACCTCGGCGGTGCCCGCGACATCGTCCGCGTTGCACGGCTCCTCGAACCACCGCAACCCGCAGCCTTCGACGCCGCGGCAGAATTGCTTGGCCTCGGCCGGCGTGTACGTGCCGTGGGCGTCGCACATGAGCGCAACGTCCGGTCCGAGCGCGTCGCGGGCAGCCTGCACGCGCTTCACGCTGTTCGCAACCGTGCCGTCCATCACGCCGACCCGCATCTTGACGGCGTCGAAGCCGGCCTTGGCGTAGCCGCCAAGCTGAACGCCGATGCCGGCCGCGTCCGCCCAGCCGCCGGATGCGTACGCCGGCATCCGATCCCGCACGGCGCCCCCGAGGAGCTGCACGACCGGGGTCCCCAGCGATTGACCGGTGAGATCCCAGAGCGCGGTGTCGACACCGCCGATCGCCGCGATCGTGAGGCCGCGTCGCCCCAGCCGCGGGAACGGGCGGCCGCGGGTCAACGCGTACCCGGCCCGGGACCCGCTGTACATGGTCTCCCAGAGCCGCGTGATGCGACGCGGATCTTCGCCGAGGAGCAGGGGACGCAGGTCCTGTTCGATACACGCGACGAGCTGCCCGCACCCGCCGGAGGAGCCGACCGCCGCCTTCGCCTCGCCGTAGCCGACGAGCCCGGTGTCGGTCTCGATCTCGACGAGCGTCGCGTCGAACGCCGTCAGGCGACCGAAGTCGGAGACGTGCTGCCGCTCCTCGGGGATCGGGCACCGCAGCCACCGCGCGTCGACGCGTGCGATCTTCATCGGATCAACGGCCGCAGCACGTCGGCGGACTGCTTGATCTGCCCGACGTAGAACGCCTCGCTCATCAGGTTCGAGCCGTGGTCCTCCAGGAACTTCATCTGCTCCTCCGAGACGCCGGAGAAGTCGGTCTCCGCCTGGTCGGGGAAGGGGTTCGCCGGCGTGCGGTCGAAGGGCGGGCAGAACTCCACCGACAACGCGCCGTCGTAGCCGATGGCCCGCAGCGTGCCGACGATGCCCGGCCAGTCGAGCGTGCCGAGCCCGGGGGCGAAACGGTTGTTCTCGCCGATGTGGAAGTTGACGAGCCGGTCGCCGGCGGCGCGGATGGCGTCGTTGATGTCGCGCTCCTCGAGCGCCATGTGGAACGTGTCGAGCACGACGCCGCAGTCGTCGCCCACCGCCTCGGCGAGCGCGATGGCCTGGGACGCGCGGTTGATGAAGAACGTCTCGAAGCGGTTGATCGGCTCCAGTCCCAGCCGCACGCCGCGGGGGCGACCGTAGTCGTTGATCTCCTGGAGCGATGCGACGGCCCAGGCCCATTCTTCATCCGGCGTCGCCTCGGGGACGACCTGCCCGACGGAGCCGGGGACGATCGTCATCTCGTCGCCCCCGAGCGTCTGGACCAGGTCGATGCAGTCCTTGATGTACGCGACCGCGCCGGCGCGGCGAGCCGCGTCCTTCGCCAGCAGGCTGCGTTCGGGCGTCATGAGCGACACGGCCCCGCAGCAGCGGATGCCGGTGCGGTCGAGCAGCCCCCGCACGGCCGCGGCATCGATGGACTCGGGCGCGCCGGCGATCTCGATGGCCTCGTAGCCGAGCGCCGGCAGCCGCGTGATGGCCGCCTCGATCGGCTCCGCCCGCATCCACGTGTGCATGGCCAGGTACATGCGTCCGTCTCCTTCGCCGCGTCGGGGTCGCAGAAGATGAAGAGTATAAACCGACGCCTCGGCGCGGAGCTACATCTGCGTCGCCAACTCGATCGGCTTGTACCCCCCACGCGAGCGGAACCAGATGGCGATGAAGCCGAACGCCACGAAGAGGATCGCCGGGAAGCGAGCGGCGAAGGCGAGGACGTCGCGTCCCGCGCGGACGATGCTCGCGTCGTAGGTCGCCTGCGTCGTGGCCCGGGTCTCTGCGGGCAGCGTCGCGATGAACGCATCCGCCGCCGGCGGATCGATCTTCTCGTGGGTCATCCACATGAAGCTGCCGGGCGCCTCGGCCGCCTCGGCGAGCGCCGGCGCCTCCGCCACGACCGTCTCGTGAATCGACTGGTCGAAGGCGGCGCCGAGGATCGGGCCGCCGACGATGCCGGCCGAGAGCAGGCCGATCGCCGACACCGTGTTGAGCGTGAGGGCGCCGCCCTGCGGGTAGCGTTCGGAGACGAAGCCGAGGATGCACGGCCAGTAGTAGGTCTGCCCGATCGCGTACAGGACGAACGCGACGAAGATCGCCACGCCGGTGGCGCCCGACAGCCAGTACAAGCCCACGGCCGAGAAGACGCCGCTCAGACACAGCAGCACCGGCGGGTTGAAGATCCGCAGGATGCCGCCGGCGAACACGCGGAAGATGAGCATGATGAACGCGGAGAATACGAGCGCGAACGCCGCGTTGATCTTCATGTTCTCCAGCACGGGCGTCATCAGACCCTTGATCCACCCGTCGGTGCCCAGCTCCGCCGTGGCCACCGGGATCATGAGCAGGCACAGGAGAAAGAACAGCGGCTTGCCGAACGACCGCACGGCGAGCCCGAAGATGACCCCCACCCCGACGCCGGCGTAGAGGCTGAGGTTGAACCAGTTGGCGGGCTTCGTCCACGCGGTCAGGTTGTCGGCCTGGTTGCCGATCTCGTAGATCATCATGAACGCCGCGAGCGTCGCGCCGAGGAAACCGACCTGCCGGAGCATGTCGATGTAGGGCACGCCGGCCTGCACCCGCTCGTCCACCGGGAACTTGCAGGGGCCGTACATGAACGCGTACAGGAGCGCGGGGGCGACGATCCACAACGCGTGGATCCGCCAGCCGCTCACCATCGGCTCGGCGCCGATGATGATGAGCGTGCCCGCCACCAGCCCCGCCGGCCAGGCGGCGTGCAGGTAGGTGAGCCACTTCGTCTTTTCCTTCGGGTAGACGGCCGCGCAGATCGGGTTGATGACGGCCTCGACGATCCCGTGCCCCAGCCCGGCGCAGAGCGCAAACCCGTAGAGCGCCGCGTAGCTGTCGGCGAAGAACGTGCCGACGCCGGAGGCGGCCTGCAGGATGAACGCGACGTACATCGGCAGCTTGTAGCCGGTGCGATCGACCACCAGGCTGAACCCGATCATCGTGATCGCGATCGGCCAGAGCGATGCGCCGAAGACCTCGCCGACCTGCTGCTGCGTCAGGTTGAACTCGGCGCCGTACGCGCCGCCCATCGCCACCCGGAAGGCGAAGCCGAAACCGGCCGCCGCGAGCGACAGGAAACTCGCCCAGAACAGCAGGCGACGCTCCTTCGCGGTCAGATCCGCCGCGGTGACGATCCGGCTCATGCGGTGCTCCTCGTCCGGGGGGGCGTGCGTTCGGTGTGGCCGAGAGGGTAGCGGATGCAACCGGGGGCCGGGCGTCTTGCCCATCCGGCCGGCAACCCGATCGATGGTCCCCCCGCCCCACGCTCCGCCGCGGGCCGGTATAAGCGGGCGCGGGCGTCGCCCCGACGATCGCCCTCGAGGGATCCCCATGCCACGAGCGTCGGCTCGACAGGAACGCGGTCGGCTTGGCACGTTCGGCGGCGTCTTCGTGCCGAACGTGCTCACGATCCTCGGCGTGATCATGTTTCTGCGGACGGGCTGGGTCGTCGGGAACGCCGGGCTCCTGCTGGGCCTGGTCATCCTCCTGATCGCGAACTCGATCACGCTGCTCACGACGCTGTCGCTGTCGGCGATCTCGACGAACACGCGGGTCGGCGCCGGGGGCGCGTACTTCCTGATCTCCCGCAGCCTCGGGCTCGAGATCGGCGGCAGCGTCGGCGTACCGCTGTTCTTCGCGCAGGCGATCTCCGTTGCCTTCTACCTCGTCGGCTTCTCGGAGTCACTCCAGTTCCTGTTGCCGGCCGCGAATCCGCGGCTCATCTCGACCGGGTTCCTCGTGTTCTTCTTCGCGGTCGCGTGGTTCGGAGCGGGAATCGTCACCCGAGCCCAGTACTTCATTCTCGTGCTGCTCGCGATCTCGCTGCTGTCGCTGTTCACCGGCTTCAAGTTCACCGACACGCCGACGGCCAACGTCGCGCCGGCCTACCTCGAGCAACAGAGCTTCTGGACGGTCTTCGCGATCTTCTTTCCCGCCGTCACGGGAATCATGTCGGGCGTGAGCATGTCCGGGGACCTCCGCGACCCGTCGCGGAGCATCCCCCGCGGCACGATTGCCGCAGTGCTGGTCGCCCTCGTCATCTACGCGGCGGAGATGGTGTGGCTGGCGCTGAGCGTCGATCGCGACACGCTGCTCACGAACAACCTGGTCCTCCTGGAGATCGCGAGCATCCCGCCGCTGATCTACGTCGGCCTGTGGGCCGCGACGCTCTCCTCGGCCCTCGCGAGCCTCGCGGCGGCACCACGGACGTTGCAGGCGCTCGGACACGATCGGGTGCTGCCCCGGGGTCTCGCCCGCAGCGTGGGCGGGGGGGGCAAGGGTCGCGAGCCCCACGTCGCGCTCGTCGTGACGTTCGTGATCGCCGAGGCGTGCATACTGATCGGCGACCTCGATCTGATCGCGCCGATCATCTCCATGTTCTTCCTCGCGACCTACGGCACGCTGAACCTGGTCGCCGGCGTGGAGCGGCTGGTCTCGAATCCCAGCTACCGGCCGACGTTCCGGACCCACTGGCTCCCGTCGCTCGCCGGCGCCGCCGGGTGCCTGGCCGTGATGTTCCTGATCAACGTCCCCGCCACGTTCGTCGCGATCGTCGTGATCGCGGTGGTCTACGTCCTGCTGACCCGGCGTGAGCTGGAGGCGACATGGGGCGACATGCGCAGCGGACTGTGGTTCGCGCTGACCCGCTTCGGCCTGCTGCGCTTCGTCGCTTCGAAGCACCATCTGCGCAACTGGCGTCCGGTGATGCTCGTCCTCGTCGGGAACCCGAAGGCGCGGCTGGCGATGATCGAGTTCGCACACTGGTTCGAGGCGCGACGCGGCTTCCTCTTCCTGGCGCAGGTGATCGTCGGGGAGGGTCACGAGCTGCTCGTGCGTCAACGCAAGCTGCAGGAGGGCCTCCGCAGCTTCATCCACGATCACCGCCTCTCCGCCGTCCCCAAGACCATCCTCGCCCGCGACTTCGACGACGGCGTCGCGGCGCTCATTCAGATCACCGGCATCGGCGAGTTCGAGCCGAACACGGTGCTGGTGGGCTGGAGTGACGACGCCGTGCGTCAGGCGGCCTTCGCCCAGTCGATCCTCCGCATCCTCCAGCTCGAACGCAATCTCCTCGTCTTCGAGGCGGCCGACGACGACACCCGCCCCATGCTGCATCCGACGATCGACGTGTGGTGGTACGCGAAAGACAACGGCTCGTTCATGCTGACGTTGGCGTACCTGCTGCGGGGGAATCCCGAGTGGCGCGAGCATTCGATCCGCGTGCTTCGCATCATCAAGGACGAAGGCGGGGTCGAGCGGGCGCGGACCGGCACCGAGACGCTCGTCGAGGAGCTGCGGGTGCCGGCGTCGGTCGAGGTGATCGTCTCCGGCGATCCGCCCCTGGAGGTCATCGCCCGAACCTCCTCCCGGGCCGAGGTGTGCTTCGTGGGCCTCTCCGTCCAGGCGATCCAGGGGGCGGCGGACAACCCCCTGGATGTCTACGCCGAGCTGGTGGCCGAGCTGCGGGGCAACGTCTTCCTGACCAAGAGCTGGCACGACCTCCAGTACTAGGACGAGGTCGTGCGGCGGCGGGGGGCGGCTTCGCCCAACCCCCCGAATCAGCCCATGACCACGCCTGAGCAGCCCTGACAGCGTTCATCGGCCCCCGAGATCCGGAATAGACTTGTCCCTGCCCCGGCTATTGGTTAGTACTTGGAAGGGAACCGGGGCCGTTCCGCCGCCGTATGGCGTGGCGGAGTCCAGGAATCTAGGCACACCGGGGCATTTGCAAACGAGGAGCGAAGCATGGCGTCACCGACCAGGTGCGGCGGATATAGGTCGAGTCTCTCTTGTCTGGCCGTGGCGGCGGCGATGGTCGCGTCGGCCCAGGCCGCGGACATCCCCAAGGCCGCGATGCCCTCGATCGCCGGCGTGGCCGCGTACGAGCTCCAGGCCCTCACGCTGCCGCCGGCCGCCGAAGAGCCCCGGGCCTTCAACACCCGCGTCACGCTCGACGGGGTGGAGTACGAGCTCGAGCTGGAGCCCTACTCCGTTCGTGCCGCCGACTTCGCGGTCCTCGTCCCCGATGGCGACGGCGGCCTGACCGAACACCCGGTCGGTCCCCCGGCCACCTACCGCGGCGTCGTCTTGAACGCTCCGGGCAGCGCGGTCGCGCTCTCGCGGGTCGGTGACGAGCTCACCGGCACCATCCGCCTCGGCGCCGACGACGACTTCTACGCCATCCAACCGCTCGCGGAGCTCGGCGTCACCGGCTTCGCCGGCGGCGATCACGTCACCTACCGCAGCGCCGACGTCGAGGCCACCGACCACCGCTGCGGGGCCGATGACATCGAGCAGCCCTTTGCGGGCATCGAAGATCACGCGGCCGCCGGGGACGATCCCACCGACGGCACCGGGCTGGAGATCGTCGACCTCGCCGTCGACGCGGACTTCCAGTTCTTCCAGCTCAACGGCTCGTCCGTTCTCAACACGGTGAACGACATCGAGGACGTCTTGAGCACGCTGGAGTTCATCTACGAGCGTGACGTCGATATCAGCTACGAGATCACGCGCATCGTCATCCGAACCTCGGCCGCCGAGAACCCCTACACCTCCAGCTCCAGCGGCACCCTGCTGTGCCAGTTCCGCAACGAGTGGAACTCCGCGCCGGAGAACACGATCCAGCGTGACATCGCCCAGCTCTTCACCGGACGCAACCTGATCGGCGGCACCATCGGCGTGGCGTGGCTCGGCACGATCTGCAACCAGTTCCTGAACGTGTGCGGCAGCTTCAACAACGCCGGCTACAGCGTGGTCGAGTCCCGCTTCACGACGTTCTTCACGAGCCGCGTGGCGTTGTCCGCGCACGAGCTGGGTCACAACTGGGCGGCCGGCCACTGCGACGCCGCCGGCACCTGCCGCATCATGTGCTCCGGTCTCGGCTCGTGCGGATCGGTTTCCTCGTTCGCCCCCGTGTCGATCAACGCGATCAACGCGTTCGCGAGCACGCTCTCGTGCCTGCGGGACGTGCCCGACGCGCTCGACGTGCCGTTCTTCGAGGACGTGCCCACCGGCAACGTGGACGAGACCCGCTGGCTCTACAACTGGAAGGCCTCGGCGAGCACCGCGGCCGTCGCCGAGCCGAGCCCCATCCGTTCGCTCGAGCTGAGCGCGACCGGCTCCGGCCCCTACCAAGATGACGACCTGCGGAGCAACGCCATCCGCCTCGGCGGTCTCTCCGACCAGTTCCTCTCGTTCTACTCGCAGCACCGCGGCGTGCCCGCGACCGGCAAGCTGTTCGTCGAGTACTGGCTGAGCGGCAACGAGTGGAAGCTCCTGGAGACGGTCACCTCCGACGGTGTCGATCAGGACGCGTTCGTGTTCCACTCGATCGAGCTGCCCGGCAGCGCCTACCACAACGAGTTCCGCGTGCGGTTCCGCGTGGACGTCGACAGCTCCGCCCAGCGGTGGTTCATCGACGACATCCTGGTCGGGGACGAGGTCACCCCGTGTCCCGCCGACCTCGACGGCTCGGGCGACATCGGCTTCACCGACCTGCTCCAGGTCCTGGCAGCGTGGGGCCCCTGCGCGGGCTGCCCGCAGGATCTCGACGGCTCGGGCGACGTCGGCTTCACCGACCTGCTCACCGTCCTGAGCGCGTGGGGACCCTGCTGATCCCGCCGCGTCTCATCCCGTGAATCGCCGAAGGGCCCCGCTCGTCGGGGCCCTTCGTTTTTTTGCCGCGGCTCACTCCGCCGCGTGCCCGGTGGGCGTTGCGTCCGCGCCCGCCGCTCGCAGGGCCGGCGGCGGCGGGGTGATCGCAGCCACGAGCGCCGGACCGTACCGGTCCCACAGCACGCCGTCCTCCAGCCGGGACGCGTGACCGGGAAGCTCGAGCGTGATCGTCGGGATACCGGATTCCTCGCCGGCGTACGCCCCGAGCGAACCGGGGCGGGCGCCGAGCTTGCGAACGGGCAGATCGCACACGGACGCCATCGCCTCCGCCAGGGTGCGTCCGGGACCGTCGTAGTCGACACATCCGATCGGCTGGTGGATGCTGACGATCCGTTCGGGCCGGTAGCGATCGATGAGATCGATGATCGCACGGGTCTCCGGTTCGCTCGCCGGCTCGACGCCGTGCCGCGTCCGATGCTCGCGCCAGTTCGCGCAGGGGAAGTTGCGATTGAGATCGACGCCCCGCGCGTTCAGCCGGCTGCCCCGGGCGTGACCATCGGGGTTCACCACCGGAACGACGACGATGGACACCCCGGCGCCCGCGGCGGTGCGGGGCAGCTCGATGAGCAGCCGCTCCAGCAGCGGCGTTCCCGCCGCCTCGTTGCCGTGGATCGTTCCCAGCAGAAGCGCCCGGCACGGCCCTTCTCCCAGTCGCGTGTACGCGATCGGACGCGTCTCGATCGAATGGCCCGCCACGCGGGACGCCACTTCGGCGACCGAACGCGCGGGTGCCGGCAGGGCGGGCGGCTGCGCCGCCAGCGGTGGCGGCTCGACGTACGACCGCGACGGGGTCGTGCATCCCCACGTCGTCGCCACGAGAAGCATCCCGACCAGCGTGCGTTGCATGCTCATGGGTCTCCCATCGGCCGCGGCTCGGATGCACCGCCAATCCGCACCCGCCGCCGGCCCCGCCCCCGCCCTCGATGCTCCCACCGTCCCCGCACCTCGACCACCTCCGGACCGACCGCGAAGATCCGGTCATCGACCCGCGGCCGCACGATCGCGAGACCGGTGAACGACCCGAATGCCGGCAACAACGCCCGCCGCGGGCCGAAGACGAAGCAGGGGCAGCGGAGGCTGCCGCCTCCGGCGTCGATGTCGTGGAGACGGACGCCGGGGTGGAGGTGACCGGCGATGACGGGGGGCGGGGCCGCGTCCGTGTCCGGGTCCGTAGCCGCGTCCGTGGCCGTGGCCGTGGCCGCGTCCGCGTCCGCGTCCGTGCCCGCGTCCGTGTCCGTGTCCGTGTCCGTGCCCGCGTCCGCGTCCGCGTCCGCGTCCGTGGCCGCGTCCGTGTCCGCGTCCGTGCCCGCGTCCGGGTCCGCGTCCGTGTCCGCGCCCGCCTCCAGCCGATGGCACAGCCGCATTCCTCCCACCCCCCACGGCTCGTCCACGCACCGAACCTCCCACGCCTCCGGCGGGTCGCCGGCGTGGAGGTCGTGGTTGCCCCGCACGAGGACGATGTCCGCCTGGCGGTGCCGTGCGCGCCAGGCGGTCACCGTGTTGACGACCACCGGGGTGCGGCCCGCGCGGGCGTGCAGGAGGTCGCCGAGCACGATCACGCGTTCGGCGCCCGTGGTCGTGAGCAGACCGCCGAGGCGGGTGAGATCTCGCTGCGTCGTCTCCTCCGGCACCGGGACGCCGGCCGCGCGGAACGCGGCGGGTTTGCCGAGGTGCACGTCGGCGATGAGCAGGGTGCGTCGGGCCGGCCAGAGGAGGGCCCGCTCCGCGCTCAGCTCCAGTCGCTCCCCGGCCCATTCGATCCCGATCACCGCTTCGCTCCGGTCGTGGTCGCGGCCGCACGCTCGAGCTGCGCCGCCATTCGTTCGACCCGGTCCCGCCAACGCTCGGAGCTGATCATCTGCGCACGCATGCGATCCGCCCACAGCGGGAACGCGAGCGGCGTCAGCCGCGGCGTCTCGATCGGCACGATTCGTTGCTCCGTCAGCAACTCGAGCGTCTCCCGCAGACGCGACACTTCCAGCTCCCGCTCCAGCACCTCGCGTCGCGCTTGCGAGAGAAGCTGGTTGCCGGGATCGTACTCCCGGAAGACGTCGTAGAAGAGATCGCTCGACGCCTGCAGCTGCCGCGTCGTCTTGCCCTGTCCCGGAAACCCCGGAAACACGAGCCCGGCCACCCGGGCGATGTCTCGAAACCGGCGTCGCGCGAGCTCCGTCGCGTTCAGACACGCGAGCAGGTCGTCCACGAGCGTGTCCGGCGTGAAGAGCGCCCGCCATTCCTCTTCGCTCACTTCCAGCGGCTCCCGCCCCAGCAGCTCGAAGCCGTAGTCGTTGGCGGTCACGCTCAGCGACCGCGGCGACCGTTGGCCCAACCGGTAGGCGACCAGCGTTGCGAGCCCTTCGTTGGCAAGCCGGCCGGCGAAGGAGAAGACGAACGTGTGGTGTCCGTGCCGCGACCGCGTCCGCTCGATCAACAGCTCGTCCGGGGCGGGAATCCGCGACCAGGCCGCCTGCAGCTCCAGCAGCGGCCGCACCGTCTCCAGCTCGTCCCGGTAGACGCCACGGCGTGCTTCTTCCAGCCGGGTGCGGATCGCCGCCGCAAGACGGCTGGACAGCGGGCTTCGCCCACCCATCCACCGCGGTACGACGGCGGCCCGTCCCCGCGCGCGGGTGACGTAGGCCGTCATGTCCCGCACCCGCTCGAGCCGGAGCACCCGCCCCGCCATCACGAACGTGTCGCCCGGACGCAATCGGTTGATGAACGCCTCCTCGATCGACCCCAGCCGTTTGCCTCGCACGAACCGCACGTTCATCGCGCTCGCACCGGTGATCGTGCCGATCGTCATCCGGTGCCGGCGGGTCAGCCGCTCCGAGGAGACGGCCATGCGTCCGTCGTCCAGCGTCAGCCGCGCGTACTCCGGATACGCCGTGAGCGCCGCGCCGCCCCGGGTGAGGAAGTCGAGCGCCCAGCTCCACTCCTCGTCGGTGAGCCGATGGTAGGCGTGCGTCGCGCGAACCTCGTCGCGCATCGCGTCGGGATCGAACGGCTCGCCCGCGGCGATCGTGACGAGGTGCTGCACGAGCACGTCGAGCGGACGATCGAGGGGAGGACGCGTTTCCATGTCGGCGGCGGTGATCGCGTCGCGGGCGGCGGCGAACTCGACCAGCTCGAGCGCGTGCGTGGGGACGCCGAGCAGCCGGCTCGTCGCCCCCGGCTGGTGACCGCTGCGACCGGCGCGTTGCAGCGTGCGGGCGACGCCCTTCGGCGAGCCGATCTGAACGACCCGCTCGACCGGCGTGAAGTCGACGCCGAGATCGAGGCTGGACGTGCAGACGACCGCCCGCAAATCCCCCGCCCGCAGCCGCCGCTCGACCTCGGCCCGCAGCGGCCGGGCGAGCGAGCCGTGGTGGATCGCGATCGCCCCGAGCCAGTCCGGCCGCGTCTCGAGCAAGGCGCGAAACCACCGCTCCGCCTGCGAGCGGGTGTTCGTGAAGACGAGCGTGCTGCGGGCCGACTCGATCGCCGCGACGACATCCTCGAGCATGGTCAGGCCCAGGTGCCCCGCCCACGGAAAGCGGACCACGTCCACCGGTCTCGCCGTCTCGATCAGAATGTCCTTGCTCTGCCGGCCGCGGATGAGGCGACCGGCGTCCGCGGCGGCGGGGGCCAGGAGCGTGGCCATCGCCTCCTCGAGGTTGCCCATCGTCGCGCTCAGCCCCCACGTGATCACATTCGGCGCGATCACCCGCAGCCGCGCGAGGGCGAGCTCCGCCTGCACGCCCCGCTTGGAGCCGAGCAGCTCGTGCCACTCGTCCACCACGATCACCCGCAGCGATCCGAACCGGACGCGGGCGCCCTTGTACGAGAGCAGCACCGACACGCTCTCCGGCGTCGTGATCAACGCGGTCGGCGGGCGTTGCTGCTGACGACGTCGCACCGACGCCGTCGTGTCTCCCGTGCGCACCTCGATCGACCAGGGCAACCCGAGTGTCTCGACCGGCGTGGTGAGCGCCTCGAGCGTGTCCTGCGCGAGCGCGCGCAGCGGCGTCAGCC